>NZ_JABURJ010000037.1 GCF_014762745.1 Kangiella sp. | reverse complement strand
TCTTGGTGCATAATAACACCTCTAATTAGGTGGCCAAATTTAGTTTGCCACTACAGGATGGCATGGTGTGGTTCTGTGGTGTCCTGTCCGTATGTCCGTTAGATTTTTGATGTGATATTTCAAGGTTGATTTGGTTAAGAAATAGTCAAATCAACCTTGTTTTTTTGCTTGCTCTTAAAAGATTGTTATCAGTTCTTCACTTTTAAATATTGTTTTTCTCAATGTTCAGCCTGCTTCTGAATTTTTAGCACGGAGTCTCGACCGAACTTGCGGACGGTGAGTGTTATTGAATATTGAGGCGTATTATTTATTGTCGATATTGCTTCCTTACCTGTTTCCAATACATTTCTTCCGGTGTTTCACCATTGAGAGATTGGTGTGGACGAATGACGTTATACCACTGCTGGAAGTTGTAACAGAGTATTGGTAATTCATCTGGTTTGATCGGCAGCCCATTAAGTGTTGATTTAAACGTACCGAACAGCCGCTCAATACGACCATTCATCCAAGGGCAGTGCTTCTCTATGGTTTGGTGTTTGATGCCAGTCAACTTTAGAAATAGCTTGATGAGCTTGGAGTTAAAGCAGACTTCGTTATCGGTCCTGATAATGCTGGGTTTTTTGGAATAACAAAGCAGCCTGACAAGTTGCTTAATGATATTCAATGACGACTTAGAGCTAAGCGGTATTAACCCTAGAAGCTTTCGAGAATGATGTTCAATTACACCAAGTACAGGCATGTTGTCCACAAAGGTAATATCCATCCCCCAGTAACGATTAAAAGCAACTTGATACGGTGATCTGCTCTTAATCTGTTTTCTTAACACGTTAATGTCATATAGATGATTGCGAATGGTGTAGCTGACAAAGGTTTTACCTACGGTTTCGCCTTTGTTTGCAAAGCGCCGATTAAAAATATCAGCGATAGTACGGCAACTGGTTTGAGGTAAATGTGCTTTGAGACGTATGACCTCCCTAATCACCCAGTAGGGTTTCTTTTGGTTTCTATGATTTTTAATGGCCTTTAGATACTCTGGATTGTTAGATTGATATCTAGAATATTGCTTATTTGATGCTTTTAACCAATGTTGGACTAGCAGAAAAATTAAAACGAAAAGTAACATTGTGGCGGAAGATAAATAAAAGCCGGCGATGGTAGCACGTTTCATAGTAAGATTTATAAAAAAAGCTCCCGATGAGGGAGCTAAAAGCGATATAAGATTGTTGGGTTAGGAGGGATCTTATATCTAGGGTAAGAACCTTTCCTCAAAGGTTATGACTAATCCATCAGGTTAACCTATATCGTTTTTTAATGAGTGGTTTGCATGAAATCGAAAGGAATGACAGTGTCAATTTCATCACTCAGTAACGTCAATTGTGGATGGTTCTGGTGAACGGATCGCACAATTGTTTCTAAATCATTTTCTTTAATATCAATCAGCAATAGATATTTACCTTCATCGACTAAGTTGTAATATTTTCGTAGCTTGTAGTTTTTACTTTCAAGACCTAACAGGCCGCCCAACCAGGTTCCGAAGCCACCCAGTAAGATGGTGGTGGAAACAAACCCAAAGGTGCTGTAAAGGCCATCAAGAGCCTGCATATTGTATAAAGTGGTGGCGACTATTAGGCCAATGACTGTGCCGACCATAAACCCTTTAAAGCTGCCATTGAGTACATTGGTCTTGTACCAGAAATTTGCTGTGTTAAGTCCACGGCGTAGGACCTTGCCTTGTTTTTTGGCGATAACATGAAGATCGCTATCAGAAATACCGTGCGCCTTTAAATCCTGGTAAGTGGCTTGTACATATTTGAGTTTGTCAGACTCATACAATAAACGACTCATAATGAAACTCCTGTAACACGAATTTAAAACTAAGCTATCAGGCGATGTGTGAAGAAAGCGTTAATGCACGTGATTACAGATATTTAATTATTGATGGATTCTTATGATGGATTACAATGCATTGTCTACTTAAAATGACAATTCTTAATTAGAGTGAATAAAAACTAAATGTTTTCGATTGGGGGGAGACAGTTATGGAGTGGGATCTAACAAAAAAGGGCAATAATGATACAGCTCAAAATAGTCATGATATCGGGCCTGAACTTGAAGAGTGCAGAATAAAAATTAGAAGAGGCTTCTGGACGACGGTTTTATTAACGCTCGTTGCGCTAGGAATGACAATCTATGCAAATCAATCAGGAGGCATTGTTGCTATTATTGAATCTGATTTATTTTATGATGTTGTTGCTTTTATTATTCTTTCTATAGGAATGTATCATAAGAGCCGTGTTAGCGCCGTATTGGTTTTAAGTTACTATATCATCGCTCGGATAATACACTTCATGCAGACTGGTAAAGTTGCTGGCATCTTGATGGTTGTAATCATTACTGTTTTGCTTGCGCAGGCGACATTAGCTACTTTTAAATACCATCGACTCAAAAAAGAACTTAACCCTGAATACAAGGCTACCAGCAAGTTAACCTGGTGGTTGGCAACACCGATTAATGTGACTCTGGCTGTTTTACTCTTTTTCGTTGTTTTGTCTGAATTTGGGATATGGGCTCCGGCATCATTGGTTAAAGAGGACTCGCTTTCCGCTTCACATGTTAACACTCTTTTGGAAAACGACATCCTAAACGAGGGGGAGCGTGTCGAGCTGTTTTTTTCAGAAGGATTAACCTCGATCTTGACTGGTGGAAATATCGTAACCGATTCGCGAGTAATCAGTTACGAAACGATGGATGATAATTTGTATGTTTATTCTGCTCCCTTTACAGAAATATCATTCGTAGGAATAGAACAGAAAGGTAGCAATCTCTACTATAGTCAAATCTATGTGGAAACTTATGATGGGCAAGGCTTCTATCTTTTGGCACCTCACGAACAGAAAGAAGATGAGCAATTTGTGAAAGCTATTAGAGAGAAGGCAAAGCTTGCACAAGTCGAATCGTGATCACTCATTGGCTTCACCATTCGATGGTGGAGCCATCCCAGGCATAAAACTTGCCGTTATCTTCTATAAATAGATTGTCGATAATCTGAAACATTTTTTGTACCGAATATTCTGCTGAAAATAGCTTTTCGGGCTTGACGTTTTGCTGGAATGGCTTTGAAAGGTTGGTATCTGTTGTTCCTGGGTGCAGTGCTATCACAGCGGTATTTTTATTTCGACGCGCTACTTCGATCGACAATGTTTTAATAATCTGGTTCAGTGCTGCTTTGCTTGCTCTGTAGCTGTACCAGCCACCTAGTTGATTATCACTAATGCTGCCCACTCTTGCGGAGAGGGCGGCTAGAATTGCAGGTTGTGCATCGAATTTGTTTAACAGGGTTATAAAGTGTTTGGCGATGAGTGCGGTAGAAGCAGTATTAATCTGGAACACTTTATTGAAGTTGTCGAGATTGAAATCTTCTATCTTTTTTTCGGGCTCTAGTCCATTTGAGTCATGAAGTATGCCTGTAGCATTAACTATCAGATCAACGTGACCGTATTGATTTATAATCTGGTTTGCCAGTTGCTTGAGATGTTTTTCATTTAGCACATCCATTTTGACTGTCTGCAAGCCATTGTCCATCGTCTTTATGTCAGGCAATGGAGTGTCATCGACTATATCAGCCGACGGTCTTGAACAGGCATAAACAACAGCATGTCGTTTCAGGGCTTGTTTAACAAACTCCTGTCCGATGCCGCCGCTTGCGCCAAATACAATTGCGATACTCATAGTGCTATTATTAGCTTAAGCTGTGAACAATAAGTGAAGACAAATAGGAAGAAGGCTCTGTATGCAATCAATATTAATTACTAAAGCAAATGAGAGTGACTTAACCGCAATTGCTAACCTGGCGGATATTATCTGGCGCGAACATTACACTCCAATCATCGGCCCTGAGCAGGTAGAGTACATGCTGGGTAAGTTTCAGTCAGCATCAGCCATGTCGCAACAGCTTTTGGAAGGCGTAGACTATTACTCTTTATGGCTCGATGACCTTTTGATTGGCTATCTTTCTTTTTACACCAAAGGGGATGCCTTATTTCTGAGTAAGATTTATGTTCTGTCGCAATTACGAGGGCAGGGCATTGGTCAACAGGCCGTGGACTTTGTCAAACAGCAGGCGCAATCTAAGGGGCTTGATCGAATACAGCTAACGGTTAACAAGTACAACACAGGCAGTATTACCGCTTATGAACGGATGGGTTTTAAGAAGACCGAAGAGGTTGTAATGGATATTGGTGGAGGTTTTGTTATGGATGATTATGTGATGGAATTTTTTCTAAATGACTCCTAATTATCATTAGAAGCCTGGTTTATTTTCAAGTAAGATGGGGACTGCTTAATAAGAGGGAAGCACTATGACAATTTTAATCCGTTCGATATTTGTACTATTTTTAGCCTTAGGTTTAGCAGCTTGCAGCAGTGAACCTACTTTTGATGCAACCAATGATCAAACCATGGAAGCTTCTATGCAGGAAATGACGAAAGACATGACCGAAGAAGAAAAAATGGAATTAGGCCAGGCGGTTATGAGTATCGCAATGCAGGTTGGGTTCAGCTCTATGGGCGATGAAGAAAAAATTGAGAAAGAACTTAAAGACAAGCTGCATGGTAAGACTGCTAAAGAAATCATTGAACAGGCTAATGGCAAATAAGTTGTTGGCTTTATCATTTTAAGAAAACCGGCGTTTGCCGGTTTTTTTATGTCTTGGGTTTTATAAGCTTTTACTAATCTATTGATTATTCTCATGATTAATGCAAAAAAGACTTGATCTGCAAATAGGAATTGTTATCATTTGCATCCTCATTCTTAAGGGTTGCAAAATAATGAAACAATCAGTCATTTCTATTGCTGTTCTAGCAGCATTATCTAGCATAGCTTTATCGGGAAAAGTGTACGCAGCAGAAGCGGGTGCTTCTGAACTGTCAACCAGCAAGGATGATGCTGAAGTATTAACCATCATGGCCACTCGTGCGCCTTTACCGGCAAGTTCAGTGCCTGCCACCATTACTGTTATTGATGGTGAAGAAATCCGTTTACAGCTGTCGGTAGCCAATTCGTTGTCGGACATTCTGGGCAATTTAGTACCTTCATTTAGTCCATCGCGCCAAAAACTGACCAGTTCAGGTGAAACCTTACGTGGCCGTAAGCCTTTGTATCTTATCGACGGTGTACCTCAATCCAATCCTTTAAGAGACGGTGCCAGAGCCGCGAATACGATAGACCCGCTAATGATTGAAAGGGTGGAAATCATCCACGGTGCCAGCGCCATTCAGGGCATGGGTGCAAGCGGCGGTATCATTAATATTGTCACTAAATCAGCCAGCGGCACTTCGCAGGAAGTTAACGCCGGATTCTCTACACAGCCGACCGATGTTTCAGATAGCCTGAGCTACCATGCTGGGTATCTTTGGAGTCACGGTGAAGACGATTATGAAATCATGTTGGGCGCACACTTGCGTGAATCTGGGTTGTATTTTGATGGTGAAGGTAACGCTATTGGTGTGGATACCACACAGGGCGACACCATGGACTCATCCAGCCAGGACTTTTTCGGAAAGTTCGTTTACCGCTTGAATGATGAGCAGGAAATTCGACTCATGCTCAATCATTATCAGCTGGCTTCAAATGGTGACTATATTACGGTCACAGGCGATCGTGCTGCGGGTATTCCAGCAATTTCAGAACGCGGTTTATTGGAAGGTGATCCTGCTGAGAATGAAATCACGACAGCCAGTTTTGAGTTAAGAGATTCCGATTTTCTTGGCGGCTCATTGAACTGGCAGCTTTTCTCGCAGGACTTTTCAGCGCTTTATGGCGGTGGCACCTTTGCGACATTCCAGGATCCCGCATACGGAACGGACATCTTTGACCAGTCACGCAACGATTCAAATAAGCTGGGATCACGTGTGACATTGAACTGGCAACAAGTTGGCGATATACCTGTTGATATGACTGCGGGTGTCGACTTCCTTGAAGATACGACTTTCCAGGAGTTGGCTCAGACGGGTCGTAAATGGGTGCCAGAAACCAGTTTTGAAAACTGGGCTCCTTATGTGCAAGCCCGTTATATGAACAATGGTCTGACTTTGAGTGCAGGCTTGCGTTATGAATACGGTAATTTGAAGGTGGATGACTTTACCACTTTATATTCTTACAACAGCACTTTTGTTGAAGGCGGTGACCCATCATTTAATGAGCTGTTGACTAACTTTGGTGCGGTTTATAACTTTAATGATCAATGGCGTGGATTCGTCAGTATTTCTGAAGCTTTCAGTATGCCTGATGTGGGTCGTGTATTACGTGCAATCGATCAGCCTGACCAGGATGTTGATGATTTCCTGAACCTACAGCCAGTTATTACTGATAACCATGAAGTCGGTGTTGAATACCATGGTGACAACCTGAATGCTTCATTGAGTTACTTTGAATCGAACTCAGATCTGGGGGCTCGTCTATCGCCAAATGTTGATGGCATTTATATTGTTAATCGTGAGAAAACTGAGATTTCAGGCTTTGAGCTTGATACCAATTATGCGCTGAATAACGATGCCACTATTGGCCTGATGTATGCCGATACTGACGGTGATTTTGACAGTGATGAAGATGGTCGTGTGGATACTCCGCTAGGCGGTAGTAACATGACGCCACGTCGCCTGAATCTGTATTGGACTCAGTATTGGAATGGCGACATCAATACTCGTTTACAGTGGAATAAACTGTTTGATCGCAATATTTATTCTGGCACTCAAGCCATTAACAACTTTGATGGTTACGACACTTTAGATTTCACCATGAACATTGCAACAAACAATGCCGGTGACTTTACTATTGGTCTGGAAAACCTGCTGGATGAGTATTACTTTACTTACTACGCGCAGACCGCTGGCAACGATGCCCGTAATTTCACAGGTCGCGGCCGTACGGTCAGTGTGAATTGGCGCTTTCAGTGGTAAGTGACACAATGATGGTTTACACAGAAAGTCTCGATTCGCTAATCCCGATCGATAATCCCTAGTCGATAACTATTATGCGATTTAGACGAATCATTACCATTCTGCACAAATGGCTGGGCCTTGCGCTCAGCCTTTGGCTTTTATTGATTGCTGTAACTGGGAGCCTGTTACTTTTTAAAACCGAACTATTGCAACTTACCTATCCGCAACTGAATTTACCTGAGACTCCTTCTCAAAAACAGGCTGCACAGATTTTTGATCAGCATCCAGCCAACTATGGTTTTCTGCCTTCTGAATATCATCCATGGGTAGAGACAGTCGATGATCAAGGCTCTCATCATTATTACTCCGCCGAAGGCGAGTTGCTTTTGTCGCGTCCGGCAATGTCCGACTGGATTGATTGGATGGTGGAGTTTCATCACCATCTTTTTTTGCATGACTTAGGCAAGGAGCTGCAGGGCATTTTTGGTATTGGCTGTCTATTATTGATTTTCTCCGGCCTTATCAAGTGGTGGCCGCGAAAACGGTGGAGTAAGAAAGACTTCTCAATTCGATTATCAAAGCCAAGCGAGAAGCAGTGGGGCCAGACCTTGTGGCAATCCCACAGAACGTTTGGCGTGATATTGTTTGTACCAATTTTGATCGCCGTCGCTACCGGTACTGCCATGATGTACAGCACGGTAGTGGGTTCTGCGTTAAAAACACTATTCCCACAGGAAGGAGAAGTTCGTCCAGTAGTTGAGGTTCCAACAGTTAAAAGTGCCAGCTGGCAGGAGCGGTTTGCTGTAGCTGAAGTCATAATGCCAGAAGCGCGACCTAAATTGATTTCTTGGGCCTCAAACAGTATGCGAATGACCCAGCCTGAAGAGTGGCACAAAAATGGCCGAACACGCATAGCATTTGATCCGCAAACCCACCAGATTACCGAGTGGACCAATATTCGTGAACAAACCCTGGGCTATCGACTGGCACAAAAAGTTTATCCACTGCATATTGCCAATATTGGTGGAAACACCTATCTAACACTGATTTTCCTGAGCGGATTGGCTTTGATTATGTTATCGGCAACTGGTGTCTGGTTTTGGGTGTGGTGCAGGCAAAAGCGTAGGGTTAGGAATTAAGAAGTGTTGAGTAGAGAAGAGGTGGCTTCTGTAGAGAGAATAAGAAAATGATCTTGGCAAGCATTCATAATTAAAATTATATTTTTAGTTGGATGTGAGCACCCAGGGCCCCTTATATTGAGCTAAGTCACGTACAAAATATAGCAATCAAAATCTTGGACGATTTTGATAAGAATTTTCAGCACAGGGATGTGATGTAAATTCTGGTGCGTTATGTATTTTGGGAGTGGCGCGGGAAGTCACGCGGAGCGTGGCCTCAATATCGGGGTGTCGTTTCTTTTGGTTCTTTTTCTTTGGACAAGCAAAGAAAAGGAGCTCGCCGAGGGGCGAAATCTCCGTTTGATTAGTGTTTGAAGTACAACAAATAACGATAAATAGTTACGACTTCTTTACGTAGGCGGCAATGATGACGATTCGTTGTCCGTTGACGCGTCCTTCTATATGTAATGGATTGTCGCTTAATGAAATGCCGCGTACTGCGGTGCCGCGTTTGGCTGTGAAGCCGCCGCCTTTGACGTCGAGATCTTTGATCAGTACAACGTTGTCGCCTGCCTGAAGTGGGGTACCGTTACTGTCGAGGGTGGGTTCGCGTGAATCATCGGCTAGTGCCATTTCTGCCCATTCTCGGTTTTCTTCATCCATGTACATCATATCGAGTTGATCCTGAGCCCAGGTTTCACCCATGCCGGCCAGTTTCTTGAGCATTCTCCAGGATACTACTTGAACAGCCGGAACCTGACTCCACATGGAGTCATTGAGGCATCGCCAATGATTAACGTCAATTGATTGAGGGTCTTCGAGTTGGCTAGAGCAAGTGGAGCAAACTAGCACGCATTTGTCGGAGTTGGCTTCTGCGGGTGGGACTTCGTAAACCGAAAGGTTATCGGTTGAGCCGCAAAGTTCACACTGGTGATTAGCGCGCTCGGAAAGGGTATTAAGAATGCTCATGGCAAGGCTCCCTGAAAAAGGCGCCATTATGCCTCTTTCAGGGCTGAAATAAAACGAACGAATGTATAGTGCCTACTTTGTAGTTAGTGCATCCGCTCCATGATGTTCAGCGGAATGGTTGTTTCAACTTCATCGCTCACCAGCTTCAGGCTTGGGTGGTAGTTAAGGACACTCTTTACGTGTTTTGCTTCTGACAGACTCAAGTCAACCAACAATAGGTATTCACCCTCATCAACGAAGTGATAAAAGTCTTTTAATGCGTGGTTCTTAGACTGCAGGCCGATAAAGCCGCCCAACCAGACACCAAAGCCTGTAAAAACCACCAGGGTGAAGAGTATTCCTAAAAAGCCATAGTAGCCACTGAAAACATCAAAGGCCGCAAAAAACAGGCTGGCAAGAATACCGGCAGCCAGACCATAACGAACACCCTGACTCCAACCATTGAGAATATCGGTTTTATACCAGCTGTTAGCGGCGTTCAGACCGCGTCGAAGGAGTTGGCCATCCTTTTTAGCGATGACGTGTAGGTGACCATCTTCAACACCTGCATCACGAAGATCCTTATAGGTGTTTTCAATTTCTGCGAGATTGTCGCAGCGATAGAGTAAGCGTGACATGATAAACCTCCTTATCTAGTCCTACTTCGATTCTAGTATATCATTTCTTTGTATGGAAAATGTACAGCTGTGCTCGTTATTACAACTTTTCCCAGATCTGGTCTAATTTACCCTTTTTTACCCGCCTGGTTCCTGTTTTGCCTTGTGTTTCAAGTGCATTTAAATGGCTCTATTGATTAGATAAATAGGTCGATGACATTTTCTTGTTAATTTATAAACACAATAGAGGATAGTTTTATGAAGAATTTGATTTTAGGTGCCACGCTAACTGTTGGTTTTATCGCAAGTAGCCACGCGTTCGTTCCGGGTGGGACGGATAATATGCCATGGAAAGCATCAGCTGATGTGGCTAATAATGTATCAGCCCATACCAGTATTGTTGTGACGGCCGCGACTTATACAGAATGTGCGCAGCAATTTCAAAATGCCATGGACAGTCATGCTTACTATCACGGTGATATTTTCGAAAATATCAAATACTGTACATATAAGCCGTTTAATTATGCAGTTGGTGGCTTGGTTGAGCTGGAGCTGGAAAGAGAACTTAAAGAACTTGAAGAAGCTCATAACATCAAAGACTACACATCTAAAAGAGATGCTTTAATTGAGGAGTACAATAAAAGTAACCCTGAGCTGCCACCAGCACCGAGAAAGTAAGACTTTAATATCCAGAAGGAGCCGAATGGGTTGCTCCTTCTGGTCATACATTCCGGATAATGCAAATCAAGGATTGGTTGGTAACCATTTGATTCTAAAGCTATTTACCCAAGTTTACCCGTCATATTTGTAGCCATTCATGCTATTTGCAGATAGAGTGTTTCGGTCTAAAAAAATACTTTCCATAAAATGACTGGAGTCAAAGTACACTATGAATAAATTTTGCATTGTTGTAACGGGTCTGACTTTGCTGTCAGCCTCCTCATCGTTAAAAGCGCATGAGTTACCAACGGATTCTTTGAATACTCAAACTAATGTTGCTGTGGCTGTAAGTTTCAACTTTAGTGAGGCACAGCTTAATCATCAGTATACGAACTACGCCCAGTTCTTTGATTACAAAGCCTGGTTAGTACATAAAAAAGGTGCCGAGTTAGAAGAAAGCTGTGAAGTACAAAGCCAGAAATTGGCACAACAGAAAACCTGCGGACAGGTTGATCACTTTTACCAAGCTGCATTAATTGGAACCAACACCTGTAACGCTTATGCTTCATTGCATGCAAGTCAGTATCCACAAGGTTTAATTCCCCGTTTTACTGCACCAGCGAGTTTTGTTGATAATCTCCAGGCAGCTAACGGGCATCATGAAAACTATGATTTTACTCAAGGCCTAAGTTTTGACTGTGTCTATGAGCTGCGCGAGTTAGAGCCAGTTGAAGTCAGCAGAACCCTATAGGCTTTAAGTCGTTTCCATCGACCGGGCTTTGATAAGTGACATGACTTGTTCAAGTTTGTCCTCTAGCAAAGCTCGGTCAGCCTGCGATAGGTGACACTCCGCTAAAACGTAGTGGCTGGTCTTTACCACATTTCGCCAGCGGGGATTTTGCGGTATTTTCTGAATATTGAGGTATTTATCCAGCGAACGAGTTCTTAACCTGCCTTCATCGATAGAAACCCGCCAAATTCTGCTTTTTTCGGCTAGCTCTATGCGGTCTGATTGAGTCACTTTTTCCCACAAGTTAACCGTTTCTACCAGTAGCTCTACCAGACTTTGTCGAAAATCTTCATCACTGCAGTTTTGGTTATCCCTTTGAATGTCTTTATCACTTGTGGCTTCAGATTCAAGCAGCAGCAACTTTTCCTTGTGTGATTTAATGGATGCCAGTAGTGCCTGTTTATCTTTTCGTTTGCGATAGATCAGGAATATCAACAAAAAGCTGAGGGCAAGAAGAATGATAAGTGAGCCAAGGATGATATTGGACAATGACCGAATCTTATTGTCCTGCTTTTCTCTGGTAAGCTGTTCTGAGATCAATTGGCGCTCAAGACGTTCTTTGGCAATTTGTTGATTGATTAACTGAAGGTCTGTTTGGTACTGAGCCTGTAATTCCTGTTCCTTGTATTGATAATGCTGGTTTAAATGTTTAAAAGCCTGTTGATACTGCCCCTGTTGCTCATAAATAGTGTAGAACAACTGATGGATATCGCTAAGTACCTGCGGTTTGTTTGCTGACTGGGAATGGCTGAGGGCCTTATTTGTCTGTTGTAATGCTTGCTCAAGGTCGCCCTCTAAATAGCTGATATAGGCGTCAATGTAGGCTATTTCATCGAGGTAATTTGAATTAAGGCCAGCAAACTTGCGTGATTCATTAATAAACTGACGTGCGTCAGAGCTTTGTTCTTGTTTGATATGAACGAGAGCGAGATTTTTGAGCGCCCTGACTTTTTCATTGGTTGAAAGCTTGGTGGAGAAGGTCTCAATAATTTTATTGATATATTGGCTTTGCTTGTCATTGTTGCCATTGAGTGCGTAAATCACGGCAAGATCTTCGTAAAGATGCGAAATGTTTGAGAAAACCCTGACATCGAAATTGTCGGTCCGTGTGTAGTTTAAAAAGGTATCCAGCGCCTGTTCATAATATTCGATGGCTTGTTCGATATTACCCAAATCTTTGTTCAGCAACCCAAGGTTGTTAAGCGTTGTGCCAATATAGTAAAGATTGCCGATTTGTTCTTTATACTTAAGACTCTCCTTGTAATAGAGCAGGGCGTTTTTATAGTCGAGCAGCTTAAAGTGAATCAGCCCAAGATCATTGCTGCTTTTAGCTAGCCATTCTGTATCACCTTCATGCTGAGCAATCTTATAACCTTGCTCAAGATAACTTTTTGCCTGTTCGTAATTTGTCTGATGTAAAAACTTATGACCCACCAGGCGGTTCCAGCGGTATTGAATTATAGTATTGCTCAAATACCAGTCACTTTGTTTGACCTTGGCTAAATAATAGTTAGTGTCAGCATAGAGACCCTGCTGCGAGTAAAGATCAGCTATTTCAAGCCAAAGTTGTGTGTTGGTCTGAATGTTTTTATCTGTGGGATTTTCTAGAAGAGAAAGACAAAGCTCCAGGGCTTCGGCATGGGGGCGAGAAGTAATGGCTTGTTGGCATTGTTTGACTGATCCAGAGTTTGTGGCGAGACAGTTAGCGCAAAAGCCACATAGCAGCAAAAAGACCCCAATTCGCATAGTGTTGTATTTATTTGGCTGATGATCGCAAAGCATAGCATATCAATAGCTTAACTGAGTATTAACAGAATGTAGCCGTTCGACCTCCGGGATGAAATAAAGTGTGCTCATGGCTCATTGTGTTGAGTTTTGTTACATATTAGCTGGTAACGCGCCTTGCCTATTTGGGCTGGAGTCCGTATAAAAAGACGTTTGTGTTGATTTTTGGGAGCTCAACGTGATGCTGGGTAACCACTGGGGAAATCAAAGTAAGGCAATAAACCTAAGGTAATTATGATGAAGAAACTATCTATTGCGGCAGCTGTTATGTCTGCGCTTATCGCAGCGGGCTGTTCTAATGGCGACTCTGAGCAAAAGGCTCCGGTCGAATCGGAAAAGGCGCAGGCGGTTCAGGCTGCTGATGACGCACAGGTTGCTGATAATGATGCTGATGCAACAGCAGCAAATCCATTTTTTGAAGAGTGGGATACGCCTTACGGCATGCCACCTTTTGATCAAATTAAAGATGAACACTTCAAGCCGGCATTTAAGAAAGCGATTGAGGAAGTTCGTGCTGAAGTCGACGCTATTGCCAATAACCCGGAAGAACCTACTTTCGAGAATACTATCGAGGCGATGGAGTATAACGGCAAGCTATTGAATAAGGTCAGCAGTGTTTTCTATAACCTGACTTCAGCTCATACCAATCCTACATTGCAAGCGATTTCAAAAGAAATTGGTCCTGAGCTTTCTTCGCTACGCGATGACGTTAATTTGAACGAGAACCTGTTCAAGCGTATTTCTGCGCTTTACGCGAAGAAGGATGAGCTTGGTTTGCGCGCCGATCAGATGCGTTTACTTGAAGACAACTATAAGTCATTCGTGCGCGGTGGTGCTGAGCTAAATGAACAGCAGAAGCAGAAGTTGCGTGAGTTGAACAAGCGCATGACTGAGCTTTCTTTGCAGTTTGCTGAGAATGTTCTGGCTGAAACCAATAACTGGGAGTTAGTCCTTGAAAGTGAAGAGGACTTGGCTGGTTTGCCGCAGTGGTTTATTGACGCTTCGGCTAAAACAGCTGAAGAACGCGGCCATGAAGGTAAATGGGTTATCACAACTCACCGTCCAAGTAAGGATCCTTTCCTGATCAATTCAACCCGTCGTGACCTGCGCGAAAAAGTCTATTATGGTTATACGCATCGTGGCGATAATGGCAATGAGTATGACAACAAGAAGATTGCCATAGAGTTAGCTGCGTTAAGAGCTGAAAAGGCGGAGCTGATGGGCTACGACTCACATGCCGATTTTGTTCTTGAGGAGCGTACTGCTAAAAATGCTGCAAACGTTAGCGAGCTGTTGGATCAAGTGTGGCCAGCGGCAATCAAGCAGGCGAAAGCTGAAGTGGCAGCGATGCAGGAAATGATTAACGAAGAGGGTGGTGATTTTACTTTTGCAGCTCACGACTGGCGCCATTATGCAGAGAAAATCCGTAAAGCCAAGTACTCTTTGAACGAAGAAGAAGTTAAACCTTATTTCTCACTGGAAAGCACTCTGGAAGGTGTTTTTTACACCGCGAATCGTCTATTCGGCATGAACTTCAAAGAGCGTTTCGACCTGCCTAAATATCATGAGGACGTTCGTACTTTTGAAGTTACTGACGAGAAAGGTGAGCTGATCGGCATTTATCTGGCCGACTTCTATGTGCGTGACAGCAAGCGTGGCGGTGCCTGGATGAACTCGTACCGTAAGCAGTTTGTTACTGAAAATGGTGAATATGTTAAGCCGATTATCGTCAATGTGCTGAACTTCCCGCGTCCAGTAGGTGATGAGCCAACATTATTAACCTTCGATCAGGCAAGCACCTTATTCCATGAGTTTGGTCATGCAACTCATGGTTTGCTATCTGACGGTGTTTATCCATCGCAAACAGGTACTTCTGTGCCTCGTGACTTTGTTGAGTTCCCATCGCAGGTTCTTGAGAACTGGATGTTGGAGCCGGAGGTATTGGCTCAATTCGCCAAGCATTATAAAACTGGCGAAGTTATTCCACAGGATATGATTGATAAAATTCAGGCTGCAGCTCAGTTTAATCAAGGCTTTGCGACTACTGAGTACATGGCGGCGACCTTGTTGGATCTGGCCTGGCATACTCAGGAAGTTGGCGATGAAGTCAAAGATGCAGATGCGTTTGAAAAAACGGTTCTTAATGAGGTTGGTCTGATTCCTGAGATTGCTCCTCGATACCGTACGACTTACTTCTCACATATCTTCTCTGGCGGCTATTCAGCAGGTTACTACAGCTATATCTGGTCTGAAATCTTTGCTGCTGATGCATATCAGGCGTTCCGTGAAAACGGCATCTTCGATAAAGAGACTGCTGATAAATTCAAAGAATATATTCTTTCAAAAGGTGGTTCAGAAGACCCGCTGGAGTTGTATAAGAAATTCCGTGGTAAAGAGGCAGATCCTCAGTATCTGTTAAAAAGCCGTGGTTTGATTGACTAAATAGATTAGCTAATCATATAACGCTAAAACAGCTGCCTTCGGGCGGCTGTTTTTGTTTTAAAGGCTAGTACTTGTCACTCTAAGACAGACTTATTCCACAATTTAAAATCAATGGGTTAAGAGCCAAGTTCTTAATCTGTATCAGCACTACCAGTCTCTCTTCAGATTTGATTTGATGTTTTTCATAAGGATTAGAGTAACTTAGGCGAAATGTAAATTTTTGTTACATTCAGCATTTTGCATATTTGACTTTTAACATAAATATAACTAATGCTTTGCCCTAAAAAATATCCAATGAAATTGTCTTAAAATTGTCACATAACAGGCGTAGAATTAACCCCGTAACAAAGACATAGCGTTATTTACTCAAGGAGATAGACATGAACGAGATTACTGAAGGTGCATTAGAGATTGTAATTGCGGCCATCATTGTTTCAGTGCTAGCCATTGCATTACTATAAATTATTAAAATCAGCAGAGTTTATATAAAATTCTGATGATTTGCTCAAACGAACACCCCTATAGATTGTTTTGATTTGATTTACCCAAAATCTTACCCCCCATTTTAGCCCACTTTGCTTTTGAGTGGGCTTTTTTTTGTTTAAGGTTTCGTGATAGCTTTGACTAAATTGCGATTAACCCACTAAGACTGAGTCACCTTGCCCCAAGATCCCAAGCACGACAACTCCGAGATCCTCAGCCCAGTCACTGATGGGCTGGTGATTAAGCTCATAGAGTCAGTAGCGGATATTGCTGAATCTGAATGGTCCAGGCTGGGGTTTCAGCCAAAGCAGACAAACCCATTCATTGACCCTCGTTTCTTATCCGCTTTGGAGTCCAGCGGCTCAATCACTGCGGATAAGGGCTGGAAACCATTGCATCTTACCGTTTATGAGCAGGAGCAGCTGGTTGCTTTTATGCCGCTTTACCTGAAAGGGCACTCCTTCGGCGAGTTTGTCTTTGACTGGGCATGGGCTAACGCCTATCAACGACATGGTCTGGAGTATTATCCCAAAGCCTTGACTGCATCACCGCTATCGCCGATTACAGGTCCAAGATTGCTACACAGAAAGCTTGAGTTAACCAAGCTACTAGCGATCGTCAAAGCAGTGTGCGAATGGCTGGAGCAGAATCATATCAGTTCCTGGCATATCAACTTTCCGGACTCAGACGGGCGTCGGCTATTTGAGCAAACAGACTTATTACCCCGCCGAGACATTCAGTTTCACTGGGTGAATCAGGACTACGCCGCTTTTGATGATTTTCTATCGAATCTGAAAGCCAAAAAGCGCAAGAACATTACAAGAGAACGGCGCCAGGTTGAAAGCCGTGGCTGGACTTTTGAGTGGTTGTCCGGAGCTGAAGCTACAGAGCAAGACTGGCAGTTGTTTTACGAGATGTACAAGAAGACTTTTGCTGATAAAGGCAACTGGTCGCAGCTGACGCCTGAGTTTTTCCCTATGTTGGCCAAAAGCATGGGCGAGCAGGTGTTGTTGCTGTTCGCCAAGAAGGATGGTCAGCGATTGGCTGGTGCCTATTTTATTCGTTCAGCAACCCATCTCTATGGGCGTTATTGGGGAGCTTTGGTGGATGAAGAGTTTCTTCATTTCGAAACTTGTTACTATCAGGGCATTGAGTACGCCATCGCTCATGGACTTGAAGTGTTTGAACCTGGCGCTCAGGGCGAACATAAACTGGCGCGAGGATTTGATCCGGTATTGACCTACTCTTATCACTATGTCCTTGACCCTGCCTTTCGTGAGGCCATAGGTAAGGCGCTACGATATGAAGTTAAAGAAATTGATCAGCTGCTGACCTACTATCAGCAGCACTCTGCCTACAAAGCAACCTCAACAGATTCATAGTCGCTAAGCATTAAGTATGCTATTGTTTTTGCATGTTTTGTCCAAAGGAATAACATTTACATGAAAATTGGTGGCATGAAAAATATCAGTACGATTTTCCTGCAAGGTTTGATTGCAATTCTACCTATATTACTGACGATTGCCCTGGTTGGCTGGTTGTTGAGCACCTTGGAAACTTATCTGCGTGAAGTCTTGTTACTTATCATCCCAGATGACGTTTATTGGCCTGGATTGGGTTTAATTTTAGGCCTGCTGCTTATTTTCGGCTTAGGCCTATTGATTAAGTTTTATCTGGGGCAGGTTATTCTTTCAGGCCTCAATAAACTGATGGAGCGTATTCCACTGGTTAACACCATTTACAGTGCTTTTAATGATGTGATGCGCTTCCTATCACCGGACAAAGAAGAAGACCTGCGTCAGGCGGTGTTGTGTGAAGTTAAGGAAGGTGTTGAGGTGATTGGCTTTATTACCGCCAGTAATGTGAGTCTGGGTGAGCGTGATGACCTGGTTGCCGTCTATGTACCCATGAGCTATCAGATTGGTGGGTTCACCTTTTTCCTGCCGAAGTCAAAATGCAAGGATCTGGATATGTCCCCTAGCGAGGCCATGAAGAAAGTTCTGACCGCGTCTATGGGTACTGATAAGAATGTTGTCACCCCAGATAAGGTTGATGAGAAGAAGAATAACGATGATGAAAAAAATAATGATAAAAATGAAACAGATGAAAAAGATAACAAGGATTAGTTTTATATGAGCGATGACCCGCAAGCGCATCCGTTCGATAAGCTAACGCCGGACTTTATTCTCGACGCGATTGAAACGCTCGGATTTTATAGCGACGGAAGAATTTTAACGCTTAATAGTTACGAGAACCGCGTCTATCAGATCGGTATAGAAGAACAGCAGCCCGTCATCGCAAAATTCTACCGCCCTGAGCGCTGGACCCAGGAGCAAATCCTTGAAGAGCATGAATTTACCACTGAGCTGCACGAAGCTGAGCTGCCGGTGGTTGCGCCTTTATCTTTGCACAGTAAAACCCTGTTTGAGTACGAGGGCTTTTATTATGCGCTGTACCCACGCAAGGGCGGCCACGCACCTGAACTGGATGATCTCGACAGCTTATTCACACTAGGGCGCTTTATTGGCCGTATTCATGCGGTGGGTGAAACAAAGCCCTATCAGTACCGGCCAAGCCTGACGGTTGATACTTTTGGCCAGCAAAGTTTTGAGTACCTGATGGAGCATGCGGTGCCGCGTGAATATCATCTGCCTTATCGAACACTGGCTGAAGATATTCTTAAAGAGGTACGTAAACAATGGCAGGCGGCAGGGGAGATGGACTATATTCGAACCCATGGTGATTGCCATATCGGTAATATATTGTGGCGCGATGACAATCCGCATTTTGTGGATTTTGATGATTCACGCATGGCGCCCGCGGTGCAGGATCTTTGGATGCTGCTATCCGGTGAGCGACCGCAGAAGCTCGCGCAAATCTCGGAAATTATTGAAGGCTATGAAGAGTTTCAGACATTTCCGGTAAAACAGCTTAAACTGATTGAGCCATTGCGCACCTTGCGGATGTTCTATCATAGCGCCTGGCTGGCCAAGCGCTGGTCTGATCCGGCTTTTCAGCAGGCTTTTCCATGGTTTGATTCGATTCGCTATTGGGAAGAGCAGATTCTCGACCTGCGCAGCCAGTTTGCCGAGTTGCAGGAGCCTGCGTTAGAGTTGTTAAATGTTTGATGACCGTTATCAGTCGCTCAATATGACTGTGCGCTGGTTTAGGGTAAGTTCAGTTTTCATCTGCTAGGGTAGGGCAATGAATAA
>NZ_JABURJ010000089.1 GCF_014762745.1 Kangiella sp. | reverse complement strand
CCTGAATGTCGCTAATTCTTCGCGGATATGTCGTGTTATACTTTGCTCCGAGTTTACATAATTCAGGCTCACCGCTGTATCAACCAGCGTTACTACATAAACACTGAACGGATTAATTATGATTGTTAGAAAATTAAGATTGAAACGAGGTTGGTCACAAGAGCATTTAGCAGAATTAACGGGTGTTAGCACTCGTACCATTCAGCGCATTGAACGCGGCCAAACTCCCAGTCTGGAAACTAAGAATGCATTAGCCGCTGTGTTTGAGGTTGATATAGCAACGTTTGACCGACCCACCAAGGTGGAATCCACAGGAGAGCCCGAAATGAACCAAACACACAATACCAATACAAGTACTGATACAGAACAAACTGCTAAACCTGTTATTGAACAAGTCAGTGCAGAAGAAGCTGAAGCCATGGAGTACGCCAAAGGCATTAAGGAGTTTTATACTCACTTATTGTTTTTTGTCATATTCAGTGGTGTATTCATTATCAGCGGACAATGGGAAAAGATGATCATCGCATGGGGAGGCTGGGCGTTAGGACTCATCATTCACGGCTTGGTCGCTTTTGAGGTGGTCAATATCTTTAGTACCAACTTAGAGAAACGAATCATAGAGAAACGTCTTAAGAAAAAGTTGTAATCCGCAATGACATTGAGCAGACTCATAAGTCTGCTCAATTGTTAAAAGAAGTCCCTGATGGATTGGGTTTTTAGCTTCATCATTCTAGTCGTAGCCTTATTCCTGATAGGCTTCGCTTTCATAGCATTTATCAAGCCTGCACCTGCAAAGCACTTATTGCGACAGTTCGCCTCATCCTCCCAAGCTCATTACAGCGAGCAACTGATTCGAATCACTTTTGGATTATCCCTGATTCTTTACTCGCCACAGATGTTTTACAGCGAAGTCTTTTTCTACTTCGGTTGGTTGCTGGTGGTTACCAGTATGGGGTTGTTGTGTACTCCCTGGTGGTGGCATAAAAAAGTCGCTGACAAAGTTATTCCCTGGGTGATTCGGTTGCTCCGGGTTTATGCGATCGGGTGTTTAATGCTGGGTAGTATTTTGGTTTATGGGGTATTGGGGTGAACGGTGCGTCACGACGCACCCTACCTTCTAGCCCCAAAGCTCAATTAAAAAATAAAAGAGCAGATTCCCTAAAGGGATTCCTTTCAGTCGCCTGAATCCAGTTCAGGATGACATAACTCAACTTACAATTACTAATGATACGAACCTAATACTCTACTCTTGCATCAACGCAACCGGGGATGTGTTTCAGACTGAACACTAAAGCATCAACGGGTTGCACGCACCAACCTTCGCTCATGACGAAGTCACCTGCGACCTGAGCCTGTTGATATTGAAAGTTGATGACCACTGGGCAGGCGCCATCCCGGTTGTGACTGATTTTTTCTTCCAGTTCAACCAAGGTATCTGGGCCAATGATGGAGTCGGATATGGTGATGACGATTTTTTTGCAATATTGTTCACGCGCTTGTTCGAATGACATAACGCTATTGGCGCTTACGCTGGTGCCGCCAGAATAATCATCGTGACGCGCTTCGCCATCAACCACAATGACGTTGTCGCGACTCAGTAGATGACGGTAAGTTTCGAAGGTTTCGGCGTAGACAGTGACATCACAACGGCCAGATTTATCATCCAGCGTCAGAATCGCCATTTTATCGCCGCGCTTAGTATTCATAACGCGCATGCCGACAATTAAGCCCACTACTCTTGCCGAATTGCCGCGCCCGGTTGGTTGCAGGTCACGCAGTCGGGTGATGCTCATCTGTTTGATTTCTGGTATATAGCGATCGATTGGGTGGCCCGTCAGGTACAATCCCAATGTTTCTTTTTCACCTTGCAGAACCTGTTCGTCAGTCCACGGCTTAACACGGATGTATTGATGTTGTTCGGTGGCGGTTGTTGCGACCACACTACCAAACAAATCATCCTGCCCCGCGGCCTGACTTTTATTGAACTGCTCAGCAGCTTTTACCGCCTCATCGAGCGAAGCCATTAAAGTTGCACGATTCGGGCCAATCCGATCCATGGCACCCGCACGAATCAAGGCTTCTAAAGTACGGCGGTTGGCTTTTTTCAGGTCAACGCGACTACAAAAATCGAACAGGTCTTTATAGGGGCCATTAGCCTCACGTTCTTTGACGATGCTTTCGATAGCACCTTCACCAACCCCTTTAATGGCGCCTATTCCATAGACAATGCGCCCTTCCTCATCAACCGAGAAGCGGTACTGGCCTTTGTTCACATCTGGCGGTGTAATGGTTAATCCGCTGTTTTGCGCATCTTCCACATAAGTCACCACCTTATCGGTGTTATCCATATCGGAGGACATTACCGCAGCCATAAAGGCTGCCGGATGATGCGTTTTCAGCCAAGCGGTTTGATAGGCAACCAGAGCATAGGCAGCCGAATGCGACTTATTGAAACCGTAGCCGGCAAACTTTTCCACCAGGTCGAAAATCTTCATGGCCAGATCGCCATCAACCCCATTCTTGATCGCGCCTTCCTTGAAGATACTACGCTGCTTCTCCATCTCTTCTGGTTTTTTCTTGCCCATGGCACGACGCAAAATATCCGCACCGCCAAGCGTATAGCCAGCCAACACCTGAGCAATCTGCATCACCTGCTCCTGATAGAGAATGATGCCGTAGGTTGGCTCCAGAATTTCTTTCAAGGACTCATGCTGGTAGTGTGGGTCGGGATAGGAAACGATCTCGCGACCATGCTTACGATTAATAAAGTTATCTACCATGCCGGACTGCAATGGCCCCGGACGGAACAATGCCACCAATGCGATGATGTCTTCGAAGCGGTTCGGCTTAAGTCGCTTAATCAGATCCTTCATACCGCGAGATTCGAGCTGGAAGACAGCTGTGGTGTCAGCACGTTGCAACAGGTCAAATACCGCAGGATCTTCGGTATCAATGGTTGCGATATCAATCGGCTCTTCGCCTTTCTTAGCTATAATCGCGTTTGCCGTTTCCAGTGCCCAGTCAATAATGGTCAGGGTTCTTAGACCCAGGAAGTCAAACTTAACCAGACCGGCACTTTCAACATCGTCTTTATCAAACTGGGTAACAATATTATGGCCAGTTTCGTCACAATAGAGAGGCGCAAATTCTTCCAGATCATTCGGTGCAATCACCACACCACCGGCGTGTTTGCCGGCATTTCGGGTAACCCCTTCCAGCTTACGCGCCAGATCCCACATCTCACGAACGTCTTCGTCTTCCTCGTATAAGCGTGGTAATTCTGGCTCCTGTTCAAAAGCCTTTTCCAGCGTCATGCCAACTTCGAAAGGAATCAGTTTGGCCAGCTTATCGACAAAGCCATAGGGATGACTAAGCACACGGCCCACATCGCGAATCACCGCCTTGGCGGCCATGGTGCCGAAAGTAATAATCTGCGACACACTATTACGGCCGTAACGCTCTGCCACATAGTCGATGACTCTATCACGACCTTCCATACAGAAGTCGACGTCAAAGTCAGGCATCGAAACACGTTCAGGGTTCAGGAACCTCTCGAAAAGCAGGTCGTACTCCAGCGGGTCAAGATCGGTAATTTTCATGGCGTATGCCACCAAAGAACCAGCACCGGAACCACGGCCCGGTCCCACTGGCACACCATTATTTTTCGACCATTGAATGAAATCTGCAACGATCAGGAAGTAGCCCGGGAAACCCATCTGATTGATAACGTCCAGCTCAATCTGCAGACGCTCATCATATTCTTTGCGGATTTCAGCAAAGTTCTCAGCACTGCGGTCATACAATTGATCGAGCCGTTCTTCGAGGCCATCTTTCGAGACTTTCTCAAAGTATTGCTCAATGGTCATGCCCTCTGGAATGGGGAATTCCGGCAGGAAGTATTCACCAAGGCGCATATCCAGGTTACAACGTTTAGCGATCTCTACGCTGTTTTCCAGTGCTTCAGGAATATCCTGAAACAGCTCGACCATTTCGGCTTCACTACGCAAGTACTGCTGTTCACTGTAGTCGCGCGGACGTCGTGGATCGGCCAGCACACGCCCCTGATTAATGCAGACCCTTGCCTCATGCGCATCAAAGTCTTCTTTATGCAGGAAGCGCACATCATTGGTCGCTACTACCGGTGTGCTGGCACCCTGCGCCAGGCCAATTACCTGATGGATATACTCGTTTTCCTGTGGGCGGCCCGTGCGCTGGAGCTCAAGATAAAATCTGTCTTTAAAATGATGATTCCAGAAACCCAGATTCGACGCCGCCTGATCCATATTACCGGCCAACAAGGCCTTGCCCACATCACCCTGGCGTCCTCCGGATAGAATGATCAAACCTTCAGCGTACTCAGGTAGCCATTCTTTTTTTGCTAACGGTAAACCGCGATGCTGGTTTTTAAGGTAGGCGCGAGAAATAAGATACTTGAGATTGAGGTAACCGGTATTGTTCATGCACAGAGCTGTTACACGAAAATAGTCGTCCTCATCGCTCGGATTCTGGACTAATAAGTCAGCACCTGCTATCGGTTTAATGCCTGCGGATACTGACTGAGAATAGAATTTGACCAGGCCACACATGTTCATCTGATCAGTCATGGCGATTGCCGGAATATTGTGTTCCTTGCAATGCGCAATCAGCGGCTTAACCCTCACGACACTATCCACCATAGAGTATTCGGTATGCATTTTGAGGTGAATAAAGCGTGGCGTCATAGTCTTCTGTCTGTTAGCTCTTGTGGTTCTGGCTGGTTAGGTATCGTTATAATCTGACTTATTATAAAAGCCAGCCAAATTGTTTCCAGTGTTTTAATGGTTTTGATAATTTTAATTATAATTTCAATAAGTTAGCGTTCAATCACTAAAACTCTAGCATTCG
The DNA here is from genome assembly GCF_014762745.1 of Kangiella sp. Lineage (GTDB taxonomy): Bacteria > Pseudomonadota > Gammaproteobacteria > Enterobacterales > Kangiellaceae > Kangiella. The sequence continues at coordinate 14,723 of NZ_JABURJ010000089.1, read as the reverse complement.
CTGTACTGGTGCATAGGAACGGCGATGAATCGGCGTGATTCCCAACTTCAAGATAGCATCGCGATGCTGCTGAGTCGGGTAGCCTTTGTGTTTCGCAAAGCCATAGCCCGGATAAGCCTGCTCCATTTCAACCATTTCATTGTCACGTGCCACTTTGGCCAAAATTGAGGCAGCACTAATCGCAGGCTCTTTGCTGTCGCCTTTGATGATGGCCTCCATACGACAATCCAGTTCAGGGCAATGATTACCATCAATCAGAGCCAACTCAGGCGAATGGCTTAAGGTTTCAACCGCACGCTTCATGGCCAGCAGGCTGGCCTGCAAAATATTGATGCGGTCAATTTCTTCGACTTCAGCCCGCGCTATCGACCAGGCCAGAGCTTTTTCCTTGATCTCGAGAGACAGGGCCTCACGGCGCTTTTCGGTCAGCTTTTTAGAGTCAGCCAGTCCGGCAATTGGATTTGCTGGATCAAGAATCACTGCAGCCGCAACCACTGGCCCTGCCAGTGGGCCGCGCCCGACTTCATCCACACCTGCAATTAATATTGTTTGTTCCATGAGATTTTCTTTTATATTCAAAATAGGCTGTTAGCGTGCATTGTCCAGCCACCACTGGGTAATGGAATTGGCTGCATAGACATCGGCATTCTTGCGTAGCTTATCATGCCACTGATCAAATACCGCTTTTGTTTCTTGCCAACGTTGACCATCGTCTTCAAGCCAGGCACGAACTTCGGCAAAAATATTATCTGGTGTGCACTCGTCCTGAATCAGCTCAGGTATCAATGGCTTGTTAGCCAACAGATTGGGGATGGCAAAGGTATCAATAATCAGTAACCGTTTAAAAATCTGGTAACTGAATCCACCAACCTTATAGGCCACTACAGTTGGGCGTTTAATCAGCATGGCTTCAAGAGTTGCCGTACCGGAAGCCATTACCAATAAGTCACTGGCGGCCATGCAGTCTCTTGATTGACCGTCGACTAACTGTATATCAGGCACGTCGGTTGTTTCTTGTAACAAAGCTTCAAACTGCTGACGACGAGCCTGATTCGCCATCGGCGCTATGAATCTTGTTTCGGGATAAAAATTGTGAATCAATTTAGCCGTTTCGATAAAGTCCTGCCCCAAAAACTTCATTTCTGAGCCACGGCTACCGGGCATGATACAGATAATACGCTTATCATCCACATCTGACAGTCCTAAACGTTGTCTAGCCTCTAACTTATCCATTTCCATTGGGATCTGATCCGCTAGCGGATGACCGACACAGAAGTTATCAATCGCGTGACGCTGGTAAATGTCCTGTTCAAAAGGGAATAGACACAGCATCAGATCGGTGGCTTTGCGGATTTTAAAGATACGTTTTGGCCGCCAGGCCCAGACTGATGGGCTGACATAATGGATGGTTTTAATACCTTTTGCTTTGAGCTTCTTTTCCAGACCAATATTGAACTCAGGAGCATCTATGCCAATAAACATATCAGGTGATGACTCAACCCAACGCTTGGCAAGCTCGCGGCGCATTTTTAATAATTCTGGAAGACGTTTCAGGATCGGCACAATGCCCATCACCGCTAAAGATTCCATGGGATAAAGGCTTTTGCAGCCTTCAGCCTGCATCAAATCACCAGCAATGCCTTCAAATTCGGCATTAGGAAAATGCTTTTTTAGCTCTTTGATTAAACCGGCACCTAAAATATCACCGGAGGACTCCCCGGCGATAATAGCAATTTTGGTCACTGATTCTGCTACGGTATTGTCAGCAAAAGGCGATGTCTGCATCGCTATACCCCTTTATTCTTTTGTACTTAAGATTGTAAGCAGATCGGGCGTTTGCGACAGTCTGTCTATCAGCGATAAATCGCTTAGCGCAAAATACCTCGGTTCGCATTCTGCAAAAATTCTATCATTTGTTGCACATGCGGATCGGAACTTTCCGACATTTCAGCAATGGCTTCTTCGGTTTTCAGTGACTTACGATAAATGGTTCTATAGGCACGCTTGAGCTCACTAATACTTTCTGAAGAAAAGCCGCGACGCTTTAAACCTTCAGAGTTGAGTCCATAAGGGGCGTTTTCAGCAACTAATACAAAAGGTGGAATATCTTTACTGATAGCACAGTCCATGCCAATAAAGGCATGGGCGCCAATCTTGCAGAACTGATGAATTTTGGCAAAGCCGGAAAGAATCACATGATCACCAACATGAACATGACCAGCCAGAGTCGCATTATTGGACATGATGATATTGTCCCCCAATACGCAGTCATGCGCTATATGGGTATAGGCCATGAACCAGCCATTATTGCCGATACGTGTTTCAGAGCTGTCCTGCACCGTGCCACGATGCACCGTACAGCACTCACGAAATACGTTGCCATCACCAATGATAGTGCGAGTGGGCTCGCCCGCATACTTTTTATCCTGATTTTCTTCACCGATTGAAGAAAACTGGAAAAAGCGGTTATTTTTTCCGATGGTGGTATAGCTACCGATCACGACGTGAGGACCTACTACAGTCCCAGAGTCGATGGAAACCTCTTTACCGACAATCGAATATGGGCCAATTTCTACGTCGTCAGCAATATTTGCTGATGGGTCAATAATGGCGGTTGGATGGATCACACAATATCCTTCTTTGCACACATGAGTTCGGCGGAACAAACTACTTTGCCGTCAACGGTAGCAACAGCAGAAAACTTCCACATATCGCGTTTACGCTTCAAGACAGTCACTTCCATCACCACCTGGTCGCCTGGCTCCACAGGTTTCTTGAAACGAGCATCATCAATACCAACAAAATAGAATAATGAATCATCAGTTGGCAAAGCTTCAGTAGTTTTAAATGCCAAAATACCACTGGCCTGCGCCATGGCTTCAAGCATCAAAACTCCTGGAAAAACAGGGCGGTGCGGGAAATGTCCCGGAAAGAATGGCTCATTAACAGTCACATTCTTAATGGCTTTCAAATACTCCCCTTTTTTAAAGTCGACCACTCGATCAACCAATAAAAATGGATAGCGATGAGGCAGGTGCTTCATAACCTCATAGATATCCATTGAATTCATTTCTGTTACGTTATTCTCGCTCATCATTATCTTCTCTTGAGTCTTTTAGCTGACCTAATTCTTTTTCCAGCTGTTTTAGTTTACGCCACATTTCATCCAGTTGTCTGAAACGAACAGCGCTTTTATGCCATTCCTTATTGGTCTGGAATGTTGTACCCGAAGAGTAAGCTCCAGGCTCAGTAATCGATTTATTAACAAAAGTCGTTGCTGTGATATGTGCTTTATCACAGACCTTAAGATGACCAATTATACTCACTCTGCCAGCTATTGTGCAGTGCTTTCCGATTGTTGTGCTACCTGCAATCGCAGTACAGCCTGCAATAGCCGTATAATCACCAATCACCACATTGTGCGCAATATGGATATGATTATCGAGCTTTACGCCTGTACCAATAATCGTATTTTCTAGCGCGCCCCGGTCAATCGCTGTATGCGCACCGATTTCTACTGAGTCGCCTATGATAACACTGCCTACTTGTGGGATCTTAACCCACTCACCTCTATCGTTTGCGTAACCGAAGCCATCCGAGCCAATCACTACATTGGCGTGGATAATACAGTTTTTGCCGATTTCAACCGAATGATAAATAACCGTGTTAGGATAAATGAGGGTATTGGCGCCAATCTTCGCATTCTCGCCAATCACAACTCCGGCTCCAATAATGGCACTATCACCAATCACTGCACCATCCTTAATCACTGCATTAGCATCAACCGTTACATCTGAACCAAGTCGAGCAGAGCCTGCAATGGTGGCGCTTGAAGAAATACCTTTAGGTGGTCTGGGAGTTGTATCAAATATCTGAGCAACCTTTGCATAGCCCAGATAAGGATCTTTCATCACCAACAGGTTGCCGCTTAACTGTTCGGCAATCGCTGAATTGACGATTAGAGCTGACGCCTTACTGGTTTCGACATGGCTAAGATATTTCTTGTCGCTGATAAAGCTAAGCTCACCTTTTTGCGCCTTATTTAACGGCGAAACCGCAGTTATCACTAACTGCGGTTCTCCTCTAAGCTCAGCGCCAATATGCTCAGCAATGTCTTGAAGTGTTTTTTGCAAACCTTTGTTTACCTGAATAGACCTTTATTAGAAATAATACTACTCACTTATCAACAGGTTGCAATATTTTTAAGCCTTAAATAGCTTATTTTGACAACTCAGCTAATACTTGGTCTGTAACATCTGGTACAGAAGCATCAATGTAAGGCGCAGACTGACGATCCAATAGGATATTAAAACCACCTTTTTTCGCTACTGCTTCAACAGCCGTACGAATCTGATTGCCAAGCTTAATCTGCTCTTCACGACTACGCTTTTCAACGTCTTCTTTAAAAGCCGCTTCCTTTAACTGGAAGTCAGACATTTTTTGTTGAATTGCACGTTTTTTCTCTGTTGCCTGTGACTCTGACATAGTCGCAACATTGTTAATATACTCAGTTCTTGCGGTTTCAATCTCTTCACCTAGACGCTTCAATTCATTTTCACGACCAGAGAACTCTTTCTTTAATTTTTGATTGATTGCATCTTTTTGTGGGACTTTTGCCATAACTTCACCAAAATTAATGATGCCAATTTTTGTTTCTGCGTTTGCCATTAATGGCATACTTGCTACAACAAATAAAAATACTGCTAATAACTTTTTCAAAATGTTTCTCCGATAACTTGCAATAAATAATTAATTAAAATGTACGACCAATTGAGAAAGTGAAAGTTTCCGTGTCATCATAAGGCTCGCTTTTCAATGGTCTTGACAGACTGAATTGTAATGGCCCCATGGCAGAGTACCACTGCAATGAGATGCCATACGATGCTCTATAATCTTTGTAGTCACTATAGTCAGGAACAAAGGATAAAATACTATTAGGCTCAACATTTAACCCTTCAAATCGCTCCGCGTCAAATTTGGTATCCCAAACATTCCCGACATCTACGAAGAAACTGGTTCTCACATTTGAGGTATCCTCAATAAATGGAGTTGGGAAAATCAATTCAAATGAGTTCAGGAATCGAGCATTCCCCCCCACAGAATATCGACCAATATATATACTGTCATACTCATTAGGCAGAATGACTGTGGTGCTGCCACCGCCCGGTATAGGGCTTGGCACACTTTGCGTCGTTCTTACTCTTTGAATATCTCTAGGACCAATAGTATTAGTTTCGAACCCTCTCAAAGAGGAACTACCACCACCATAGAAGTTTTGGAAATACGGTAAATCTTCAGTATCACCATAACCATCACCAAACGCCAGACCGCCTCTAACGGAGAAGATCCACCCATTATCCGAAATAGGGAAGTAATAATCGTAGTCGTAGGTGGCTTTGTAAAACTCGAGGTCACCAATAGCGGTGCCCACATCTAAACCGTAACGATGACGAGTACCTTTGGATGGGAAAATGGCACGATTCAACGAATTGATGCTGTAACCAAAGTTTACTGAAAAAATATCAAACTCAACTTCTGAATCAACAGTCGCATCGTAGCCTAACAAATCAAAGAAATCGATGACTCGTTGAGAGTTAGTAATTGGTGAAGTCAGCTCATTTTGGGAGGCGTTAAAACCAACGTTAAAAGTAGAATACTCGCCTGTTGGGATATAGAGCGTTGAACCAAACCCTAAAGTATCTAAACTTTGAGCGATAAGATTTAACTTACCGTAATCTGTTTCACTGTAAACAATATTAGACGAAAGACCGACACCATCTTGAGTAAAATAATTATCCGTGTAATTCAAGCGAACGCTTTTAATGGCTTTATTCGTGTTTAGCGCTAAACCAACAGAATTACCAGTCCCCATAAAGTTGCTGTGAGATAACTCGCCATTGATGGTCATACCGTAAAAATCATTGTAGCCCAGGCCACCACTAATCTGCGCTGCGCTACGTTCTTTCACGGAAAACATCACATCAGCTCTGTCAGTAGTTCCTTCTTTTTTTACAGTATCTACCTTAACTTCTTCAATGTAAGGTAGCCTCTGCAAACGAATTTTTGATCGCTCGACTAACGTTGAAGACAGCGAACCACCTTCCTGCAAACGAACCTCTCTACGCAAGACATTTTCATCTGTTGAAGTATTGCCCTCGAAATTAATACGATCAACATAATGTCTTTCACCTGGCTCCACTAGAACAATTAGCTTTGCCTCAGGAGTATCCTTTGATATTTCTGGAATGGTTCTAACCTGAGCAAAGGCATAACCATAAATACCCAGGAACTGCTTAATCTGCTCTTCGGCAAAAGTCATTGCGGCAGCAGAATAAGTATCACCTTCTTTCAAGGGGATCATGCGCTTAATGGTGTCAACTTCGAAATTAAAGTCGCCAATCACATCAATCCCAGAAACGGTATAAACCTCACCCTCATCAACTACCATGGTGATATAAATATCTTCTTCGTTATTGGCTAATGAAATTTCGGTAGAGGTTATTTTAAATTCAAGATAACCACGGTCTTTATAATATGAAGTAAGAGTTTCCAGATCTTTTTCAAGAGTGACGCTGTTATATTTATTGTCGTCGGTTATAAAGGTGAATAAACCACCTGTGGTTAACTCAAACTGTGACAGCAACTTATCATCTGGGAATATATCGTTACCAACGATATTGAACTCTTTAATTTTTGCCGAACCACCTTCATTGATAGTGATATGAAGCTGTACTCTGTTACGGGACAACTCAGCAAGCTTTTTCTCTACACTGATGTGGTAGTGACCGTTAGAGTAATATTGATTTGCAATCTCTTGTTCAATTTTTTCAAGAACAAAACTATTGAGAACTTCACCTTTTGAAATTCCTGCACCTTCCATACCTTCTAGCAACTGTTCAGTTTTAAGAACCTTGTTACCTTTAAGAATGATGTCAGTAATAACGGGGCGCTCAACGACGGTAATCTTCAGCGTATTGCCTTGTTTTTCCAGCTTTACGAACTCAAAGTTACCCGTTTGGTGGATAGCACGAATAATGCCAGGTGCTCGCGCATCATCAATCGTTTCGCCAACACGAATCGGAAGCTCGGTAAAAAATGAACCAAGCTCTACACGTTGTAATCCCTCTACCTGGATATCTTCTACAACGAAAGGCTCGATTGCGCCTGCTTTGGAAAAAAGTGCAGATAATACTAAAGCCGTAACTGTTTTTGTTATCAAACGCATTAATTGTTCTCTATTGGTTTATTCGGGTTATATCGAAAAATAGCGCAATCGCCATGATTGTCAGCACTAGTATGATGCCAACTCTCATACCAAGTTCCATAATTTTTTCAGAGACAGGCTTGCCACGAACAAGTTCGACAAGATAGTACATTAAATGACCACCGTCCAGCATTGGGATTGGCAGCAGGTTCACGAAGCCTAAATTGACGCTTATCATAGCGAGATAAAGCAAGAATGCAACCATTCCGGCCTGTGCAGTCTGGCCTGCTCCTTGGGCAATTCCAACTGGACCACCCAGGTTTTTGATCGATAATTTCCCTGTTATTAGTTTGCCCAGGAAACTACCAATACGCTCAACCATCACCCATGTCTGCTCAGCGCCTTTACCGATTGACTCGAAAAAGCCATAGTTGATGACGTTATAGCCTTTAAAAGCAGGACTGATTCCAACAAAGCCAATATTAGGATCTCGCTCATTAGGCTTTGGAGTGACCGTTAATTGTTGCTCAACACTATTTCTTAGCACTACTAGCTGTATGGGCTTATTGGGGTTATTCTCAATAAACTCTACCAGCTCGCTCCACAAGCTAATTGTTTGCCCATTTACCGATAAGATCAGATCCTGTGCTTTTAATCCACCTTTATCCGCCGGTAATTTTTTAACTACACTACCTAATCTGGGCTCCCCATCAACTGGCCCAAAATCGAGCCCCAAACTGTCAAAAATAGTTCCTTCATCCGGCTCCTGCCATTGACTAACATCTAAAACAACTGTTGTTCGCTCCTGATTAAGCGGCTTCACCTCGACCTCTATGGTTTTGTCATCATCAATATGATCGACAAAAGCAAAGACCGCATCTTCGAGGCTTTTTACGGGAACACCATCCACTGCCAAAATTTCACTGTTTTCTGGAAAATTGGCCTGCGATGCTACGGTATTTGGAAGAACATCCGTAACAAATGGCTTACCGACCGCAATGCCCATCATATAAACCGCTGCATAAACCAATATGGCCAATAAGAAGTTGGCCATTGGCCCAGCTAAAACAATCAAGATTCGTTTCCAGACTGGCTGGCGGTTAAATGCGTAAGGTAGGTCTTCTTCGGCAACATCGCCCTCACGCTCGTCAACAAATCGCACATAACCGCCTAATGGTATAGGAGCTATAACAAATTCAGTGCCCTGCTTGTTAGTTCGCCCCCAGATAGGCTTACCAAAACCGACTGAGAACCTGAGCGCTTTTACGCCAAGCTTCTTAGCAACCCAGTAGTGTCCCCACTCATGAAAAGTGACCAGAACCCCAAGCAGGATCAATAAGCCAAAAATACTGTAAAAAAAATCGGTCATCAGTTAATCATTCTCAGTTTTTTGCCCATCATTATGAGCATATTAATTAGCAGCCAATCCATCGACGATAGAGTGCGCACGGTCTCTGGCTTGCTTATCAGCTTCCAGTACTGAATTTAAATCAATCACATCAGCATACGCAGTCTCGGTTAATGTTTGCTGAATCACCGAAGCAATCTGATCAAAGTTTATCTTTTCATCCAGAAATGCCGCGACAGCTACTTCATTCGCAGCATTGAGCCTTGCCGGTGTATTGCCGCCCTGCTCCATCGCTTCCTTTGCCAGCTTCAGACAGGGATAACGTTCATAGCTTGGCTGTTCAAAGGTTAACTGGCTAATCTGCATAAAATCTAATGGCTCAACGCCTGCGCTGATTCTTTCTGGAAAAGCCAGCGCATGAGCAATTGGCGTGCGCATATCAGGATTGCCCATCTGTGCCAATACAGAGCCATCCAGGTAGCGCACCATCGAATGAATGATACTCTGCGGGTGCAGCACCACCTCAACCTGCTCAGGATGGACATCAAACAACCAGCAGGCTTCAATCAGCTCAAGCCCTTTGTTCATCATGGTTGCAGAATCAACGGAAATCTTTCGCCCCATAACCCAGTTAGGATGTGCGCAAGCCTCATCTGGGCTAATCATAGGAAATTCTGCCAGCGGTTTCTTCAGGAAAGGACCACCAGAGCCAGTCAAAACGATATTATGAATACCGCAGGATTGGATACCCTGAGCCACGAAATGTTCCGGCAGACATTGGAAAATAGCATTGTGCTCGCTATCAATTGGCAGCAAGGTCGCACCGCTATCTTTAACGGCCTGCATAAAAATCGCTCCGGACATTACCAGCGCTTCTTTATTGGCCAACAATACTTTTTTACCAGCCTTGACTGCTGACAGCGTCGGTAACAGACCTGCCGCACCAACGATTGCAGCCATTACCGTATCAACAGTTTCATGAGCCGCAACCCAGGCCAGCTGCTCGTCGCCTACCAGCACCTTGGTGTCAATAGCCTGCTCACTCAGTCGCTTCTGCAAGGTGGCGGCATGCTCAACATCGGGCAGCACTGCATATTCAGGCGAAAACTCCTCACACTGCTTAAAAAGCAAATCAATGTTCTGATTAGCTGTCAGAGCAAACACATGATAGCGCTCCGGATGACGTCTAATAACATCCAGCGTATTGGTACCAATTGAGCCGGTCGCGCCGAGGATACAGATGGACTCGCGTTGTACAGTCATAATTACAAACTAAGGCTAAAGCCATGCTCGACAATGAGCAAGGCAACAACAAAGAATGGAGCTACAGACAAGGTGCTGTCGAGTCGGTCCAGCAAGCCACCGTGACCCGGCAAAATCTGACTGCTGTCCTTAATATTGGCTTGACGTTTCAGCATGCTTTCAAATAGATCGCCAATCACTGAAACTACCACCAGAATGACTGCCAGCAAAGCAAACCAAGCCAAAGAAAAGGATAATCCAATAAAGTATGCGGCAAGTGTCGACAATACTGTTGCAGTCACTAAACCGCCAATCGCACCTTCCCAGGTCTTATTCGGGCTAACTACTGGCGCCAATTTATGCTTACCCAAAGTTTTACCAAAGACATAGGCTCCAACATCCGCTCCCCAGATAACAACAAACATCAGCAGTAAGAGCCAGCCACCATAATAATGATTCTGGACAATGTCTGTACTGCGAATCATAACAATCGCCAGCCAGGCACCGACTAAGAAAACCAGACCAAACAAAGCACGTAACCAGGGCCCGCGTAGCCAAACCCGACCCGCCCTGGGATAGAGCAGTATCAGCACAAAAGCCACTATCCAGACCATTACCGACACCATCAACAACTTAAAAGGATGAATTTCAGTCCAGTTAACTGGAATAACCGGGGAATCAAAAAACTCTCGTTGGTTTAACCAATAATAGACGCCACCAAGAGCCAGCAGGACAATCACAATAAATAGCGTTTTGATAAGAACATTGGTTTGTAACAGACGACTCCATTCCCAGGCAATGACACCAAAGATAGGAACCAGAATTAGCGAAAACACTTTCAGGCCTGGGTAAAATAGCAGCGCCATCGCCAACGGCAATAACACTAACGCAGTTATAATTCTTTGTTTCAACATAATTTACCCTGTTACCTGTTCACCGGTTTTGCCAAAGCGTCTTTGCCTTTGTGCATAGTCAGCCAATGCCAACTTCAAATGTTCGCTATCAAAATCAGGCCACAGAGCATCGCTGAAATAGAGCTCGGAATAGGCAGCCTGCCATAATAAAAAATTGCTAATTCTCTTTTCACCACCCGTTCTGATTAACAGATCGGGATCAGGCGCATCGCCAGTGGCCAAATATTGGCTAAGGTTCGCTTCCGTTATTTGCTCATTACTTTTCAGTAACTTCTGGCTAGCCTGTAATATATCCCAGCGCCCACCGTAATTGGCTGCAATATAGAGTGTTAGTCCATCGTTATCAGCAGTTAACGCTTCGGCTTTATCAATGGCTTTCTGTAAGCCCTTGTCAAAACCGGCCTTGTCGCCAATAACCTTCAGTTGGACGTTGTTTTTATGAAGCTTTTTGGACTCATTTTTAAGACTGGTAGCAAAGAGCTCCATCAGGAAGCTGACTTCATCGGCTGGGCGATTCCAGTTTTCGCTACTAAAAGCAAACAAAGTCAGATACTTAACGCCGAGCTCACCACAGATTTCCGCCATTTCGCGGGCTCTTTCCATGCCTGCTTTATGGCCAAATACGCGCTTTTTACCCCGCGCCTGAGCCCAGCGACCATTGCCATCCATAATGATAGCAATATGCTGAGGTAACTTATCTGCTGTAGCTGGTTGGTTACTCGACACCCTGTTCTACCCTAAATTTCAAAGACTTAAATACAAGAACGCCGCGAAGCATAAGCCCACGGCGTTCATGAAATAGCACTGAGGAAATTAAATTTCCATCAATTCTTTTTCTTTCTCCGCCAAAATATCATCAATACGCGCTACCTTGGCATCTGTCAACTTCTGGATAAGATCCTCAGCACGACGCAATTCGTCTTCTGAGATCTCTTTTTCTTTTTCTAATTCTTTCAATGAGTTATTGGCATCACGGCGAATATTACGCACAGCAACTTTAGCATTTTCTGCTTCGCCTTTAACCACTTTGATGAACTCTTTACGACGCTCTTCTGTCAATGGAGGAAGCGTGATGCGAAGAACCTGCCCTGCAACACTAGGCGTTAAACCTAAATCTGATTTCAAAATCGCCTTTTCGGTGGCTTCGATGGCACCCTTGTCGAAAATTTGCAATAGCAGAGTACGGCCTTCCTGAACGCTGATGCTGGCGACCTGACTGATTGGCGTATCGACACCATAATATGGCACCATAATGTGCTCAAGCAAACTAGGGTGAGCACGACCGGTACGAACCTTTGCCAAGTCACTCTTAAATGAGTCAATGGTTTTATCCATACGCTGGTCAGCGTCTTTTTGAATGTCGTTAATCACAGAAAATTCTCCTATTTTGCTTGTTCTTTATTAGCAAGGGCTATTATGCCCAATTTCGGGCTGGGATCAACGGCCGGCGATATTTCCGGACGCCTGGATTATCAGGGATGAATCAAGGTCCCTTCATTATGACCCAAAACCGCTTTTTCCAAAGCTCCTGGTTTGGTCATATCAAATACACGAATATTCTTTTTATGGTCACGGGCCAGGCAGAATGCCGTTAAGTCCATAACCGCAAGTTCTTTGTCCAGTGCTTCTTTATAGCTTAACTGCTCATAGCGCACTGCACTCTTATCTTTAGCGGGATCTGCCGAGTAAACACCATCAACCTTGGTCGCTTTTAAGATTAAATCTGCATCAATCTCAATACCGCGCAAACAGGCTGCAGTATCCGTGGTAAAGAAAGGATTGCCAGTTCCGGCACAGAAGATAACGACACGACCTTTTTCAAGGGAGTTGATGGCACCACGACGAGAAAAGCCCTGGCAAACACCATCGATAGGCATTGCCGATAAAACTTTCGCTGGCTGTCCAACACGCTCGAAAGCATCTTGCAGAGCCAGCGAATTCATTACAGTTGCCAGCATGCCCATGTGATCACCTGTCACACGGTTCATGCCAGCTTCGGATAGCTTCTGGCCACGGTAAATATTTCCGCCGCCAAGAACCACGCCAATTTCGATTCCCTGCTCACTCAACCCTTTAATTTCTTTTGCCATACGCTCCAGAATCGAAGGGTCGATTCCAAACGCCTCCTGCCCCATCAGTGCTTCACCACTTAATTTCAACAAGATTCGTTTGTAAGCCGGGTTTGTCATGCGCGGTTCCTCTTTAACTATCGCGACTATCGAGAACTGTTACTTTAAGCTAAACCTAGCTTACTTTTTGCCCATTTGAGCAGCAACTTCAGAAGCAAAATCTTCTGATTTCTTCTCGATACCTTCACCCACTTCGAAACGAGTGAATGAAACAACTTCAGCGCCTTTAGATTTTACTAAAGCACCAACAGTTGTTGATGGATCTTTAACGAAGTTTTGACCTTCAAGAGTGATTTCACCAACAAATTTCTTGATACGGCCAACCATCATTTTCTCAACGATCTCTTCAGGCTTGCCTTCCATATCAGGTTGAGCTTTGATGATTTCTTTCTCTTTTTCAATAACTTCTGGAGCAACGTCGTCAGCTTTGTTGAACTGTGGGTTGCTTGCTGCAACGTGCATAGCCACGTCTTTAGCCAAGTCTTCGTCACCACCTTTCATTGAAACCATAACACCGATGCGGCCGCCGTGGATGTATGCACCCAGGTTGTCGCCTTCGATTTTAGTTACACGACGTACAGTGATGTTCTCACCAATTTTAGCAACCAGGTTAGCGCGCGCTTCTTCAACAGTCTCGCCTGATTCCAGTGCAGTGCTGTTCAAAGTCTCGATGTCGCCGATACCTTTTTCTAACGCCAGGTCAGCAACTGCGTTAGCGAACTTCAGGAAGTTCTCGTCACGAGCAACGAAGTCAGTTTCTGAGTTGATTTCAACCAAAACACCAACGCCGCCGTTTGATTTTGCCAGGATAACACCTTCAGCAGCGATACGGCCTGCTTTTTTAGCCGCTTTCGCCTGACCTGATTTACGCATGTTATCAATCGCTAACTCGACATCGCCGTCAGCTTCAACTAGAGCTTTTTTACACTCCATCATGCCAGCGCCAGTGCGCTCACGTAATTCTTTAACTAATGCTGCAGTAATAGCCATGATTTCTCTCCGCATATCGTTCGCTGCTTAAATCTTGCAACGAATATCAGTAAATAGTTCAAAAAAGGGGGCATCGCCCCCTTAGAAAAGCATTGTCAGCCCGTTGATTAAGCTTCTTCAGCCTCAACAAACTCGTCGCTTTGATCGGCAGTAGTAGCGCTGCTTTGCTTGCCGTCAAGAACCGCATCAGCAACCGCTGCGCAGTATAAACGAATGGCACGAATCGCATCATCGTTACCAGGAATGATGTAATCAACGCCTTTAGGGCTAGAATTGGTATCAACAACAGCAACAACTGGGATACCCATTTTATTAGCTTCTGCGATAGCAATGTTTTCGTGGTCAGCGTCAATCACGAACAATACGTCAGGCAAACCGCCCATGTTCTTGATACCACCGATAGAAGCTTCCAATTTCTCCATCTCACGACGACGCATCAAAGCTTCTTTCTTAGTCAAACGCTCGAAAGTACCGTCTTCAGACTGTTTTTCTAAGTCTTTCAAACGGTTAATAGAGCCACGAATAGTTTTGTAGTTGGTCAACATACCGCCCAACCAGCGCTTATCAACGAAGAACTGACCACAACGAGTCGCTTCTTCTTTAACAATTTCGCTAGCGGCACGCTTAGTACCAACAAACAGAATTTTACCTTTGTTCGAAGCGACTTTACCTAAGTAATTCAACGCGTCGTTGAACATAGGAACAGTTTCTTCAAGGTTGATGATGTGGATCTTGTTACGCGCACCAAAGATATATGGACGCATTTGAGGGTTCCAGAAACGGGTTTTGTGACCGAAGTGCACGCCCGCCTGTAGCATGTCACGCATACTAACTTTAGACATAATAAATTCTCCGAATTTCGGGTTAAGCCTCCGCAAATCCCATTTCCCGACCCA
>NZ_JABURJ010000042.1 GCF_014762745.1 Kangiella sp. | reverse complement strand
AAAAAAGTCTAGACAGTGACCATTAAAGATTGTTAATAATAAAAAAGGAATGGGCAGGGTTTATCTCTGCCCTTTGACCAATTAACGTAATCAACTCATTGATAATAAAAGAGTTTTGGAACTTTTATGGGAAAATCTTTGGTTATAGTGGAGTCGCCAGCAAAAGCGAAAACCATTAATAAATACCTGGGAAAAGACTTTATCGTCAAATCAAGTATCGGTCACATTCGTGATTTGCCTACCGGATCGCAAAATAAAAAACCGGTGGACGCCAAAGAAAGAGCCCGAAAGGCAGCTGCGACGCGTAAGCTCTCCCCGAAAGAAAAAGCTAAACAAAAAGCGCTGAAAGAAAAAACGGCGCTTTTTGCACGTATGGGCATTAACCCGGAAAAGAGCTGGGAAGCGCACTACGAAGTCCTGCCCGGCAAAGAAAAAGTACTCAATGAATTAAAGAAGCTGGCAAAAGATGCTGACACTATCTATCTCGCAACGGATTTGGATAGAGAAGGAGAGGCCATTGCTTGGCACTTGCGTGAATTGCTGGACGGTGACGACAGTAAGTTTAAGCGTGTAGTCTTTAACGAAATTACCAAAAAAGCCATCCAGCAGGCATTCTCGAAGCCTGGTGATCTGGATATGAACTATGTGAATGCACAACAGGCGAGACGTTTTCTGGATCGCGTTGTGGGCTTCATGGTGTCACCATTGCTATGGCGTAAGATTTCTCGTGGACTTTCCGCGGGCCGCGTTCAATCCGTTGCAGTGAGGCTGTTGGTTGAACGTGAACGTGAAATTCGAGCCTTTATTCCAGAAGAGTATTGGGATATCCACGCTAATACTTTAACGCAATCCAAAGATGATTTGCGTTTACAGGTCAACAAATATCAAGGCAAAAACTTCCGCCCGAATAGCGAAGAAGAGACGAATAAGGCACTTGAGGTTCTTAAGTCGTCAGACTACAAAGTCGTTACTCGCGAAGACAAGCCACAAAAAAGTAAAGCTCCGAAACCTTTCATCACTTCAACATTACAGCAAGCAGCCAGTACCAGGCTGGGCTTTGGTGTGAAGAAAACCATGATGATGGCGCAGCGTCTATATGAGGCGGGTTACATCACCTACATGCGTACCGACTCGACTAACCTGAGTTCTGATGCAGTAGAAGCCTGTCGTGATTATATCAAGACTAATATTGGCGCTGAGTATTTGCCGAAAGAAGCCAACAGTTATAGCAGCAAAGAAGGTGCGCAGGAAGCACACGAAGCGATTCGTCCTTCTGATGTGACAAAAAAGGTTGGTCATTTAAATGGTATGGAAAAAGATGCTGAGCGTTTGTATGACCTGATCTGGCGTCAATTTGTCGCCTGCCAGATGTTGCCAGCAGAGTTTGATGTGACTAGTCTGAAAGTACAGGCTGGGGATTATGAGCTGAAAGCTCGTGGTCGCGTCATGCGTTTTGACGGTTGGACTAAAGTTCTGCCAATGCAAAAGAAAAATGCAGAAGATGAAGAGTTGGCGAATGTTAAAGAAGGCGAATTGCTGGAGCTGAAAAAGCTTGATCCTAAACAGCATTTCACCAAGCCGCCAGCCCGTTATTCGGAGGCCGCATTGGTCAAAGAACTGGAAAAGCGTGGCATTGGCCGTCCTTCTACCTATGCATCCATTATCTCGACTATTCAGGATCGTGGTTATGTTCGTCTTGAAAATCGTCGTTTCTATGCTCAAAAGATTGGTGAGATTGTGACTGAGCGACTGGTAGAAAGCTTTAACGATCTGCTGGATTATTCGTTTACAGCCACCATGGAAAAGCATCTGGATGATATCGCTTCCGGGCGTCAGAACTGGAAGGTAACGCTGGATGAATTCTATGATGAATTCTCAAAGCAGCTGAAAAAAGCCGATGAAGAAGAAGCTGATGGTGGCATGCGCCGCAATGAAGCGGTAGAAACCGATATTCTGTGCGACAAGTGCAAGAAGAATCACATGGCGATTCGTAATGCCAGCACCGGGGTATTCCTCGGTTGCATGGGTTACTCTTTACCGCCTAAGGAACGCTGCAAAAATACTGTTAACCTGATCCCAGGTGAAGAGTTCATTGCTGCCGACGAGGAAGAAGAAGCCCGATATCTGCACGATAAGAAGCGTTGCAAGAAGTGTAACTCAACTATGGATGACTATCTGGTTGATGAACACACCAAGTTGTATATCTGTGGTAATAACCCAGATTGCGATGGTTATGAGATTGAAAAAGGCGAATTCAAGATTAAGGGTTATGATGGCCCGGTTCTTGAGTGCGATAAGTGTGGCAGCGAGATGCAGTTAAAGACAGGGCGCTTTGGAAAGTATTTCGATTGCACCAATGAGGACTGCAAGAATACGCGCAAACTGCTTAAAAATGGCCAACCTGCGCCACCAAAAGCTGATCCCATTCCGATGCCTGATTTACAGTGTGAAAAAGTGGATGACCATTATGTACTGCGCGATGGTGCAGCCGGTATTTTCCTTGCGGCCAGCAAGTTTCCGCGTAACCGTGAAACACGTGCTCCAGCAGTGGATGAGTTGATCACAGTAAAAGACCAGCTGGATCCAAAGTATAAGTTTCTGGCCGATGCGCCACTGAAAGATCCGGATGGTAATCGTACTTTTGTTAAGTTTAGTCGGAAGACCGGTCAACAATATGTGGCCGGTGTTAAAGACGATGGCAAAGCCAGTGGCTGGACTGCTTTTTATGAAAATGGAAAGTGGGTACCACAGAAGTAGTCACAAAAGTAACGCTCTCTTGCATTTTGTTTGTTAAAATCAGCCTGTCATCGAGTCGATGGCAGGCTTTTTTGTACCACCTTTAATAGAACTCCGTTGGGGCAACTGTATGTATTCATTATTACGTTCACTACTCTTTATGTTGGACGGCGAGCGTTCGCATCACCTGTCGTTGAACAGCTTGAACCTGCTTAACCGCTTAAAACTGTCCGGTTTATTGTCGCAACCACAGGTGGATGATCCGGTCGAAGTAATGGGTATTAAGTTTCCCAATCGTGTTGGTCTTGCTGCTGGCCTGGATAAAAATGGTGAATATATCGATGCCTTGAGCCATTTTGGTTTTGGTTTTATTGAAGTGGGCACTGTTACACCTCGTCCGCAACCAGGAAACCCCAAGCCGCGTCTGTTCCGAATCAAAGATGCTGAAGCCATTATTAATCGGATGGGTTTTAACAATGATGGTGTTGATGCTCTGCTCAGTAATGTTGAAAAGGCCCAATTTAATGGCGTGTTGGGGATTAATATCGGTAAGAATTTTGATACGCCTGTTGAAAAAGCGGTTGATGATTATTTGATTGGCATGGAAAAGATTTACCGTCGAGCGGACTATATGGTGGTGAATATCTCTTCACCGAATACGCCAGGCTTACGCGATCTGCAGTTTGGCGAAACCTTAAAGAGCTTATTGGACAACCTGAAAAAGAAACAGCAGGAGTTGCATCAGGAGCATAAGGTTTACAAACCATTAGCGATTAAAATAGCCCCAGACCTTTCTGCAACTGATATTGATGAGCTGGCTGATACTTTCAAACAGTTTGAACTGGACGGTATTATAGCAACCAACACTACTTTTGACCGTAGTAAGGTTGAAGGTATGAAGTATGCCGAAGAGCAGGGTGGCTTGAGTGGTAAGCCGCTTGCCAGTCAGTCGACTAAAGTGATTAAGCGTTTGGTTGAAGCTTTGAACGATTCGATTCCTGTGATCGGCGTTGGTGGCATAACTGACGGGCAAAGTGCCATTGATAAAATTGAAGCAGGTGCCAAGCTGGTTCAGATCTATTCCGGTTTTATCTATCATGGCCCACAACTGGTCTATGAGGTGGCTAAAGCCTTAAAAGAGCACCAGCAGAACCAATAGCGTAAACTTTCAAAGCAAACCATTCTAATAGCCGTTATAATGACGGCTATTTCATTTATTGTTCGTGATCATGCAATTTTATGCCAGCTGCCCCAAAGGCGTAGAAGCTCTGTTAATAGATGAGCTAACTGCGTTAGGCGCTTCCAATCTTAAAGAACATCCTTCCCATATCGTTTTTGAAGGCGATTTAGAACTCGCCTATAAAGCCTGTCTTCATTCGCGTTTGGCCAATCGTGTATACCTGTGCCTGTTGGATGAGGAGTTTAACTCTGTTGAGGACATGTATCAGAAGGTCAATAGTATTGAATGGAGCTGGCACTTTGATATGCAGCAGACTTTTGTAGTTGATGCGATTGCCCGCAAAAACTCTGACATTCGACATTCAGGCTTCGCCTCACAGAAAGTCAAAGATGCAGTGGTGGATTATTATCAGGAACGATTTGAACAACGCCCGTCAGTGGATAAAGACAATCCGGACTATCGTATTCATGCCATTATCAATGGGCGACAGCTTAAGATCGGTATTGACTTGGCTGGACGTAGTTTACATCAGCGTGGTTACCGACCGATTTCAGGGCGCGCTCCGATCAAAGAGAACCTCGCCGCTGCTTTGTTAATTCGTGCTGGCTGGCCTGAGCTTTCGAAAAAAGGTTACAGCTTCCATGATCCCATGTGTGGTACTGGCACCTTATTGGTCGAAGCGGCCATGATTGCCTGTGATATGGCTCCGGGCCTGTTTAATCCGTCCTATTCATTCGAAAACTGGAAACAGCATGATGCTGAATTATGGCAAACTACCATTGCTACAGCCCGTCGTCAGTTTAATAAGAACAAGCTAGCCCTGAATAATCGATTTATCGGCTCAGATAGCCACCGTAAGAGCCTGGAGCTGGCTAAAGAGGTCATCCGTAACGCAGAGTTTGCTGAGCTGATTGAGCTTAAGGAGCAGGATATTAGACGCCCTAGGCTGGAAGCTTTCAGTGAACCTGGATTACTGCTTTCGAACCCGCCTTATGCCGAACGTCTTGGCGAAGAGGACGAGGTTATGCAGTTATACCGAGACTTTGGTGACTACATTAAAAGTCACTGTATCGGATGGCAGGCAGCAATCATTACTAATGAGCCTGCATTTGCTAAAGCTATGGGCATGCGCTCCCATAAGCAATATAAGTTCAAAAACGGTGCGATCGACTGCCAGCTATATCTTTTTGATGTTAAGGAAGAGAACTTCTACAAGCCCTTTGATCCTACGGTGGTTAATCCTGACTGGGATAAAAACCTGTCAGAGGGTGCCGTGATGCTGAAAAACCGCATGATCAAAAATCAGCAGCGTCTGAAGTCGTACCTTAAGCAAAATGATGTGACCTGTTATAGACTCTATGATGCTGACCTTCCTGAATACTCCGCGGCTATCGATGTTTATGATGGTATGGTTCACATTCAGGAGTATGCACCACCAAAGGATATCCCTGCAAAAGTAGCCCAACGACGCTTGAATGAGATTGTTCGTGTTACGTCAGGCCTGTTGCAGATCCCGGAGGCTGAAATATCTCTGAAACAGAGACAGCGTCAAAAAGGCGACTGGCAGTATCAAAAGCAGAGTGATGAAGAGCAGTTTCAGGTTGTGCATGAACAAGGCTTGCAGTTTTATGTAAACCTTAATCGTTACCTGGACACTGGCCTGTTCCTGGATCACCGTAAAACCCGCAAAATGATCATGGCAGAAGCTAAAGACAAGCGTTTCTTGAATCTGTTCGCCTATACCGGCTCAGTCAGTGTCTATGCGGCAAAAGGCGGGGCAAAAACTACCACTGTTGATATGTCCAAGACCTATTTGAACTGGGCGATTAAGAATTTTGGACTAAACAATATTCCAATCTATGGTCATGAGTTTATTCAATCGGATTGTTTGCAATGGCTTGAGGAAGCACAGGGCGAGCGAGTCTATGATCTGATATTCCTCGATCCGCCGACCTTTTCTAACTCCAAAAGAATGGAGACAACCTTTGATGTACAAAGAGATCAGGTTGAGTTAATCCGCCAAACGATGAATTTGTTGGATACAAAGGGCAAGTTGTACTTTTCTAATAACTTTAAGAAGTTTGAGATGGAAAAGGAGCTGATGGACAGTTTTGATATTCAGGAGATCACAGCAAGAACCTTGCCAATGGACTTTCAAAAGAGTCGAAACCATCACAGGTGTTGGTTAATTCAACATAAAAGCTAGAAGTTCGATGTATATCAGCCCCAAGTATAAAAAAACCCAGCCGAAGCTGGGTTTTTTATTGATTAAGTCCTAAGACTTACTTTTTCTTCTTCGCTACACGCTTTTTAGCAGGAGCCTTTTTCTTGGCTGGTGCTTTCTTCTTAGCGGGAGCTTTCTTTTTAGCAGGAGCCTTTTTCTTGGCTGGTGCTTTCTTCTTAGCAGGTTTCTTTTTAGCTTTTGCTTTAGCCTTTGCAGCAGCGGCTTTAGCTTTAGCAGCAGCTTTCTTCTTGTCAGCAGCGGCTTTCTTTCTCGCTTTTGCAGCGGCTGCTTTAGCTTTAGCGGCGGCTTTCTTCTTGTCAGCAGCGGCTTTCTTTTTAGCTTTAGCAGCAGCTTTCTTATCAGCAGCGGCTTTTTTCTTCGCTTCTTTAGCAGCCCAGTCTTTCTCAAACTTGGCAATTGCTTTTTCTAAAGCAGCTTGTTTAGTGGCAGCAGCTTTCGCATCAGCTAAAGCAGACTTAGTTGTATCGTGAGCTTTAACGGCCTGGTTAACGGCAGTCTTAGCCTTACGAACAGCTTCTTTAGCTTTCTTGGCAGCAGCTTTCGCAGCTTTGGTAGACTTACCCTTAGCTTTGTCAGCAGCAGCTTTCGCTTTGTCACCTGCTTTTTTGGCAGCGTCACGAGCTTTCTTTACTGCTGCTGCAGCTTTCTTTTCTGCCGCTTCAAGTTGCTTCATAGTTGTACCTTTAGAAGCAGATTTTTTTACTGGTTTTTTAGCCATGGTCATTTCCCCTGTGTTGCGAGATGTTTTGATTAAAATTCAATCAAATTATACGGAAAGAATTTTAGAAAGTTAATAATTAATTATGCTAAAGTTGCAAATAACGAATCTTTTTTAATGTTTTTTAACAAAAATGAATGATAAAACGCAAAAAATATTTTTTTATACAACTTTTGGCTGTCATTTGTGTGAAAAAGTAGAGGCTATGTTGGCTGAAGTTTCGCATCAATATAAAGAACAATTTCATTACCAAATTGTTCCTTTCGATATTATTGATGATGAAAAAATCTTTGAGCGATATCGCTATTCAATTCCGGTCTTGAAAAAAGAAAATGATGAAGATGAACTCGGTTGGCCATTTAATTATGAACAACTTTGTCATTGGCTTCAGCTTAGTTAATTTTTTTGTGTTTACTCAGGATGTTTTTTTCACTTGATTCATTCATCTGGAAGATTTGTCTTTTAATTCCATAACCGGCATTTCACTAAACATGCTGCTCCTCAATTTTTACCCTACTATCGAGTGATCATTGTCTTAGTTTCCCGCTTCATTTTATCTGTCTTGAATGATGTCGTCATAAAGGGGCTAATCCCTGTGCTGGTATCTACCTTTTAAGTCATTTCTTGTTCACTTGAGCTATGAGCTTGACAAAATTAGTGTTTGAACGTATGTTTCAAACAGTTGTTTGGATTTGATTGGGCAGGATAGTTTAAGCATGACTAAAACTGAATCGACCAAGAGTCGAATACTGGATGCAGCAGAGCAACTCTTTGCAGAGCGGGGTTTTGCGGAGACCAGCCTTAGAACCATTACCACGCGAGCCAAGGTCAACCTGGCTAGCGTGAACTATCATTTTGGCTCTAAGAAGTCTCTAATACAGGCTGTGTTTGATCGTTTTTTACAGGATTTCACCAAGGAGCTTAGCCTTGAGCTAATGACTTTGGAGCAACTTGAGCCTGCTCAGCTTGAAGCTGAAAAACTTCTGAATGCGTTAATTAAGCCTTTATTGAGTTTAAATTCGCGTCGAGATAATGCGATTTCTATCTTTATGCGTCTGTTAGGCCGCGCCTATGCTGAGACTCAGGGACATCTTCGTCGTTATGTTACGGAGAAATATGGCCATGTATTGGTCCGTTTTACTCATTTGTTCCAAAAGGCCTATCCGAGCCTGACCATTGATCAGATTTTCTGGCGATTGCACTACATGTTGGGAAGTATGATCTTTACATTGGGCGGTAGTGAAGCACTACGTCAGATTTCACAGGCTGACTTTAATCGAGATTTGGGTGTTGAGGATGTCATCAAAGAGATGGTTCCATTCCTGGCAGCCGGTATGAAAGCGTAACATTGAATAATTTTGAGGTAATTTGAAATGATGGGTTTATTACAGATTGTTGTGATGTTGCTGGTGGTGGGCTTTTGCGCCTATCAGCGTATGGCAATGAAAAAAGCAATGATCATTAACGCGGTAGCTTTAGTTGTTTTATGGATTCATGGTGGTTTTACCTGGGGGTTATTCATTTCGCTGCTGATCTTTGCAGTAGTAGCAACTTTCTATTTACTTCCAGATTTGCGCATTGACTGGATTTCTCGCAAAGCTTATTTGTTTATGCAGAAAGTCTTGCCACCAATGAATGATACAGAAAAAACCGCTTTAGAAGCTGGTGATGTCTGGTGGGAAGGTGATCTGTTCCGCGGCAACCCTGACTGGAACAAGATGCTGACCATTGCAAAGCCTGCTTTAACTGAAGAAGAGCAATCGTTCGTTGATAATGAGACGGAAGAGCTGTGCTCCATGTTAGACGACTGGGACATTGTTCATAAGCGTAAAGATTTACCACCAGAAGTCTGGCAGTTCATTAAAGACAAAGGTTTCCTGGGAATGATCATTCCAAAGGAATACGGTGGTAAAGGTTTTTCTGCGCTGGCGCATTCAACGGTTGTGACTAAGATTGCAACGCGTAGCGGCAGTGCTGCGGTAACCGTTATGGTGCCTAACTCATTAGGGCCTGGTGAGCTGTTGTTGCATTACGGCACGCAGGAACAAAAAGATTATTACCTTCCTCGTCTTGCAAAGGGCGAAGAAATTCCCTGTTTTGCTTTGACTTCGCCAGTTGCTGGCTCTGATGCTGGCGCCATTCCTGATAAAGGTATCGTTTGCAAAGGTGAATATCAGGGTAAAGAAGTTTTAGGTATCAAGCTAACCTGGAACAAGCGTTATATCACTTTGGCTCCAGTAGCCACCATTGTTGGTCTGGCATTTAAGCTGTATGACCCTGACAATTTAATTGGCGACAAAGAAGACTATGGCATTACTTGTGCCTTAATCCCTGCTGATCATCCCGGAGTTGAAATTGGTCAACGCCACCTGCCAATGAACCAGGCATTCATGAACGGTACCACAACCGGTAAAGACGTTTTCATTCCAATGGATATGTTGATTGGTGGTCAGGAGTTCGCAGGTCAGGGCTGGAGAATGTTGATGGAAAGTCTGGCCGCGGGGCGTTCGATTTCATTGCCAGCAATGGGTACTGCGGTAGCAAAACTGTCTTATCGCATGACAGGTGCATATTCGTTAGTGCGTGAACAGTTCAAAACGCCAATCGGTCGTTTCGAAGGCGTTGAAGAAGCCATGGCACGCATCGCAGGCCTTGCCTATCGTACAGAAGCGAGTCGTGTTATGACTGCTGGTGCGGTGGATTTGGGTATTAAACCATCAGTGGTGTCCGCCATTGCCAAATACCATATGACCGAAATGGGTCGTGAAATCATGAATCATTCAATGGATATTCATGGTGGTCGCGCCATTATTATGGGTGAGCGTAACTATCTGGCGAATGGCTATATGAGTCAGCCGATTGGTATTACCGTTGAAGGGGCCAACATTCTGACTCGAAATCTGATGATTTTCGGTCAGGGCGCGATTCGCTGCCATCCTTATGTGCTGCGAGAAATGTTAGCGGCGCAGCTGGAAGACACCGAAGAAGGCGTTAAGCGTTTTGATAGCCTGTTGTTCCGTCATATTGGTTATGGCGTCAGTAATTTTGCACGTACTTTCGCCTTAGGTCTAAGTGCTGCAAAATTTGCTTCTAAGCCCGTAGGTGGTCAAACAGGTAAATATTATCAGCATCTGACTCGTATGAGCTCAGCCCTGGCATTAACTTCTGATATTGCCATGGGTATCTTAGGCGGTGACTTGAAGCGTAAAGAACGTTTGTCAGCTCGTTTGGCGGATGTGTTGAGTCATCTCTACATGTGCTCTGCAGTATTAAAGTACTATCAGGACAATGATCGTCCATTAGCTGATCTGCCCTATGTGAAGTGGAATATGGAGTATGGCTTGCATAAGATCCAGGAAGCTTTCTATGACTTCTATGAAAACTTCCCAATTAAGGCGGTTGGTAAAGCCTTACGCTTCATTGCTTTCCCTTACGGTAAAAGTTATTCCTACCCATCGGATAAGTTGGAGCAGGAAATTGTGAAGCCAATGATGCAGAACTGCGAAATCCGTGACCGTATTACTGAATACGCTTATGTTGGTAAGACTGAAGACGACGTAACTGGTCGTGTTGAGTTGGCGTTCCTGAAAGTATTGGCTGCGGATGAAGTGCGTCGCAAGCTGCGTAAAGCCATGAAGGCCGGTGAGCTGGATAAAAATGCCACTAATATGGAGCGTATTGAGCAAGCCATAGAAAAAGGCATTATTGACAAGGAAGAGCAGCAAATCCTGGTGGATGCTGAAAATGCACGCATGGATGTGATTCAGGTGGATGATTATTCTCACGAAGAAATCTCTGGTGTGATTGACGATAAGCCAAAGAAGAAAAAGGGTAAATCAGCTTAGTCGGCAGGTTTGCTTGAAGAAGCAGGGCATTGTCCCTGCTTTTTTATGCTTGATGTTTATCAAGAATCTATTAACGGATAGAGAAAATGTTGGTCTAACCTGTCATCAAACCTTATCTTAGCCCCTGAATATTTGGTATCCTTAAGGGATGAATAAAGTTGGCCTGTGAGCACTTGATGCTAATTGGGGCCTTATTGGAGTAGATATTATATGAGTCAGAAAGATAAATTAGTGATTTTCGATACCACCTTGCGCGATGGTGAGCAAAGCCCAGGCGCGTCTATGGATAAAGAAGAAAAACTGGAAATCGCTAAGCAATTGGAATTAATGAAAGTTGATGTGATCGAAGCCGGTTTTGCTATCGCCAGCCCTGGTGATTTTGAGGCGGTCAAATTAGTAGCGGATAACATTAAAGACAGCACCATCTGTTCGCTGTCGCGTGCGATGGAAAAAGACATTCAGGCTGCAGGCGACGCCCTAAAAGGCGCGAACTCAGGTCGAATCCATACTTTTATTGCCACCTCGCCACTACACATGAAGTATAAGCTGCAAATGGAACCTGAGCAGGTTATTGAGCATGCAGTTAAATCAGTTAAGTTTGCGCGTAACCTATGTGATGACGTTGAGTTCTCCTGCGAAGATGCCGGACGTTCCGAGCTGGACTTTATGTGTAAGATCATTGAGCAGGTGATTGATGCCGGTGCACGCACTATCAATATTCCTGATACAGTGGGCTATAACCTGCCTGATCAGTATGCCAATACCATTCAGCAGTTGATTGAGCGTATTCCAAATTCAGACAAAGCCATCTTCTCGGTGCATTGCCATAATGATTTAGGTCTTGCAGTTGCCAATTCTTTGGCGGCGGTGCAAAAAGGTGCACGTCAGGTTGAGTGTACTATTAATGGTCTGGGCGAGCGTGCTGGTAATGCTTCTTTGGAAGAAGTGGTTATGGCGATTAAGACCCGTCCTGATTACTTTGATGTGGAAGTGGATATTGATACTCGTCATATCGTTCCTACTTCGCAATTGGTCTCTAAGATCACTGGCTTTGCGGTACAACCGAATAAAGCAATTGTTGGCGATAACGCCTTTGCACATGAATCAGGCATTCACCAGGATGGCGTATTGAAGCATCGTGAAACCTACGAAATCATGCGTGCTGAAGATGTCGGTTGGGCCAACAACCGTATGGTTTTAGGCAAGCACTCTGGTCGTAATGCATTTAAGAGTCATTTGGCTCAGTTGGGTGTGCAGTTTGATAATAATGAGGACTTGCACGATGCGTTCGTGGCTTTCAAAAAGCTTGCTGATCAGAAGCATGACATTCTAGACGAAGATTTGTTAACGTTAGTTAAGCGTTAAGCGGTATTTGTTCATAATGACCGCCTGGAATCGTTCCTATCTTGAAGCAATGAGTATTCCTGTCTGGGTTTCCAGACAGGAAGTTGCTGCTAAGGTTGCGACAGAACAAGTTGAAGCAGAAGTAGCAGCAAAACCTGAACCTCAAGTAGCTGGAGCCTCAGTGGAGCAAACGACAACTTTCGGTTTTGTTTCTGTGGCCGGTGATGTGCAGGCGAAAATCTGCATTCTAATTACTGCCGAACAGGACTTACAGCAGGCTAAAAGCAATTTCCAATTACTGACTCAGGCCTGGAAACAGTGGCAAGATACAGACTTTCCATTGGCTTTATTGCAATTGGTTGAGCAGGATGGGGCCGTGGCAAATGCAGAGTCAATCGATAATCTCAAAGATAAACAATTACTGCTTTCTTCAAATCAAACTATAGACTTGGCACCTCTTAGGGTTAAGGCGGTACCGACTTTGAACTGGCAGTCGACCAACGATAAAAAAGCTTGGTGGCAGCTGTTGCAGAGTCTTGCTTAGTCGTCAGCAATTTGTAACACTCAACTCTTCATTTCATATCCAAACCTTTTAAGTCAGACCATGTTCTTCGCTGATAATGACTACCATGTTCGTCAACTGACCAAAGCTGATTTGGAGCAGGTTTGTACTATTGAAAAGCGGGTCTACAAATTACCTTGGACCGATAAAATTCATGCACAATGTGTTGAGTCCGGCTATCCCAGTTTGGTGCTTGAGCAGGGGGGCGCCATTATCGGTTACGCCATATTTAACTACCTGTACGATGAATGTCACCTGATGAATATTGTCACCGAGCCACACTTTCAGGGGTTGGGAGTGGCCAGTCAGTTAATTTCTGCCATGTACGAAAAGGCTAAAGAGTCAGGGATGGTCAAGGTGATTCTTGAGGTTCGTGCTTCGAATGAAGTGGCCATTGGCTTTTATCATAAGCAAGGATTTGCGGAGATTGGCCTGCGTAAAGGTTACTACAAATCTGAAGAAGGCAGGGAAGATGCTTTGGTGATGGAGCGAATGCTTTAGGGTATTAACGAGTCTTTCTTCTGGTTAGATTTATTGGCTGACAGAAAGGCCTCGAACTGCTCTGTAACTAATGGCCGGCTGTACCAGTAGCCCTGAATTTCCTCACAGCCTTTCTCTCTTAAAAAGTCTAGTTGCTCCTGTGTTTCAACACCTTCTGCGATAGTTGTTTTGTGTAGACTATGAGCCATTTGGATAATGGCTGTTACGATCGCCTGATCGTCGATGTCAGTGACAATGTCTTTAATAAATGACTGATCGATTTTGAGTTTGTTGACTGCAAACTTTTTGAGGTAACTCATTGATGAGTAGCCAGTACCAAAATCGTCGATTGAAACCTTAAATCCCTGCTGGCTTAAAGCATTAATGGTTTTGCCTGCTACTTCAGGATCTTTTAAGGCCACAGCTTCAGTTAATTCAATTTCAATATTGCCCGGCGATACACCGGCTTCCGCAACTATCTGCGTTACTCGTTCAACCAGATTTTGCTGATGGAACTGTAGTGCTGAAATATTGATTGCTATGATGATTTCAGGGAAACCTTTGCTAACCCATTGCTTTTGTTGCATGGCTACCTGGTGTAACACCCACTCACCAATTTGCACAATAAGACCGTTTTGTTCCGCTAATGGGATGAACTCAGCAGGGGACACCGTCCCCCATTCGGGGTGTTCCCACCGGAGTAGAGCTTCTGCTCCAATCATTGAATTGTCTATTAAATTGAGTTGTGGCTGATAGACCAGATGGAACTGGTCATTGGCAAGCGCTTCTTTAAGAGCGGCAGATAATTGCAGGGAACGTAATGAATGTTCCTGCATTTCCTGCGCGAAAAATCGAAAGGAATTACGTCCATCCTGTTTAGCACGATACATGGCAGCTTCGGCACGCATCATTAACTTGGTGGCTGTCTGGCCGTCATTTGGCGATAATGCCAGACCTATTGAGGTGCTTACTGATAAGGCGTGTGAATTGAATTTAATCTTGCGTTGAACGTCTTCAAGGAGTTTTTCTGCGATGAGCGCCGCTGAATGTTCATTGGTAGCGGGCAAAATTGCCGCGAAACTATCACCAGCAATTCGAGAAATAATGGATTGCTTGCCCAGATCAAAGCGAAGGCGATTGGCAATTTCTACCAACACCAAGTCACCAACCTGATGGCCTAGGGAGTCATTGATAGTTTTGAAGTTGTCCAAATCAAGCCAGAGCACTGTCATGGGTTGCTTCTGCTTGAAATTGTCATCCAACAATTGCTGTAGACGTTCTTCCAACATTTCACGCTTCAAAAAACCAGTCAGCTGATCGTAATTTGATAGTTGGTGGATCTTTTCTTCTGCAATTTTTTTAAGGGTTATGTCTTCTTTATGTGCAACATAATTAATGATTTTTCCCTGTTTGTTACGTACTGGATAAATCATGGCAAATTCTGTGTAATGCGAGCCATCCTTACGCTTACTGATGAGCTCACCACGCCAGGCTTCGCCACGTGCTAGCTGTCGCCAGATGGTACGGAAGGTCTTCTCGGGGTTATCTTCTGCACTAAAGTCAGTTGGGCTTTTACCGAGAGATTCTTTTTCAGTAAAGCCTGTTGTTTCTGTGAAGGCATGGTTTACATATTGAATTTTTCCATCGGTATCGGTTATTAATACGGGGTACGGGTTCTGGTCTATCCCGGTTGATAAGCGGCGTATGGTGGTTTCCTGCCAGCGCTGTTTAATCAGGTTCCAGATGGTATTAGCCAGCACCTGTAATGTTTCTACATCTTGATCTGTGTAATCCGTTGACTTGTTACCTACACCAACCATCATGGTTACTTTGTCGTTTTCAATAACTGGAAGACTGATAAATCGCTTTAAATAGGCATGTCCTTCAGGCAGTCCCTTTTTAACGGTGCTCGCCTGATAGTCATTGATAACGACGGGAGCTTTTGTCCGTATCGAGTCAGCCCAGATACCAGCTTGGTCGATCGGATAATGACTTTCAAAATTTGCGGTACAGTGGTGAGTTAAGGTATTGGTTGACCATGTAACAATCTTAATAATCTTTTGTGTTTCATCTATAAAGTGAATAAAGGCTATTGAGCTGTCGGTAAGATTTTCTGCAATATCAACACTGTGTTGCATGAAGTACTTTTCACCTCCAATATGGAGGTGGTTTTGAAGTTCAAGTAACAGCTTGTTCAGTTTAGCCTCATGGGCAATTCGTTCTTCATTTTTTAAACTGTTGGTAATATCGCGAGATAGAATCAGGAATGTGTTTGCCTTGCCCAGTTGATCTGCTTTGCGCGAGACGGAAAGTTCAAATGTGCGCACTCCACTGGGGACATTAAGCTTAATTCTGGTGCCGTGTGACTGGCCAATTTCATTTGCGGTAGCGATGGCCTGCATACAGTCGATAGCACTCTGTTTATCCATGACATTTTTAATGTTGTTACCAATCAGTTGCTCTGGGGAACCTGGCAGAAGCTCTGGGTTTACTGAATGAATGTCAAGATAGTTACCTTTGCTATCAACCTCGATAAGGAGATCAGGAAGCGTGTTGATAGTGGCAGTCAATTTAGCCTGAAGCTGGAGCATGTTGATGAAGGGGCTTTGCACCGTTTCAACGAATAAAGCGCGGTAGAGAAAGCTGAAGGCAAAAATTTTATAAACATGTCCAATCAGGTTATATAGGTCTGAAACATTGGCATAAAGCGTAAAAAAGAACTCACTCATTGCCATTGTCAATGCTGCGGCGACCAGCCAGTTAGCCCCAAATTCACGAATATGACTGAGCTGCCTTATCAGTAAAAAACCAGCAAGAAAATAAGCGCCTATCAAGACATATTCGAAAACAACCTTGAAACGAGTGAGTCCTTCATCCTGAGTAAAGGTTGCTGGTACGGTTTCAGGATAGAAGAGAAACCAAAAATGAAAAAGAGCTACCAATATAAGTGTTACTGCCAGCCAGAAATAACGCGAGAGCTTTGCCAGCTTCTGTTCAAATTTTCTGGTAGTGCAGGAAATTAGCAGCAATGTGATTGCCATGATGAGTCGGGCAGCCAGCCAGAAGTCGATGGCTTTTTCCGGGCCACTGGGGGTTAGAAAGGAAGGCATCCCTTCATAAGAAATGGTATGCGTAATATCCAACAGAAGCATGCCAAGCGCACCACAGCCGAGGATGATTACTTTCGGACTTGGTTGGAACTTCTGAGTAACCCAGGCGATACCAAATACCATACATGCTACGGCAATGGCTGCTATTTCAAGAGCGGTATGAAGTGGTAAGTAGGAGGCGAGACCGCGACTGACTTCTGGTTCGGGTAAAACCAGCACGATGCCCATCGAAATGACTAAAGCAATAACCCAGACTGACACGGAACGGTCAGAACTTTGAATTTTTCTGAGCTTTGTTAGCATATATGTTGGGTCGTCTCCCCATGGTAAAGTAGCAGCAGAATCTGTTTTTATTTAATTAAGTTTGCTTCTACGTAACATCGTTTATATCAGTTAATTAGACAATGCTCAACTAATGTTGATATTTGTCACATTGAAGGTGTTCTATGAGTAGTTAGCGTTAAAAGATGTATTTAAAGTGAATTATTTCGGGAAAAACAGGTTTCAGCCACTAAACTTGACACCGACGTCTAAATAACTAGCCTAGTGGCATCTGTTAAGGACTTTTAAGTGAAAACCTATGCAACAACAAATTACGGACTGGTTAAAAAATCACGGCGTTGAATTTTCGGACGTCACGGCACTGGCTTCTGTGTTAGGACTTATTGTTCTAATATCGATAGTGGTGCATTTAATACTACACCGCGTGGTGTTGCGCTTTGTGGAGAATAGGGCGCGCCAATCGAAGAAGCTGTGGAAGCGTTCTTTATTCGAAAATAAGCTATTCAATCGTTTTGCGCTGATGGTGCAGGGCATCATCATTTATATTCAGGCTGGTCTCTGGTTAACGCCCGAGTCAGTGGTACTGAATTGGGTGCAAACCTTATCGCTGCTGTGGATCCAGCTGTATGCCTTGTTGACCGTCTTTTCTTTTCTGGATGCTCTTTATCTGATTGGACAGAAAAATACTGAAGCCAGAGCCTTGCCCTTAAAAGGCATAATGCAGAGTATCAAGATTGTTGCATTCCTGGTGGTGGGTATTTCCGTTATTTCATTGCTCATTGGCAAATCACCATTATTAATTCTAAGCGGTTTAGGCGCCATGACTGCTGTAGTCATGTTGGTCTTTAAAGATCCCATTCTTGGGTTGGTGGCAGGGATTCAGTTATCTGCCAATGATATGTTGGAAGTTGGCGACTGGCTGGAAATGCCGCAATACGGTGCTGACGGTGATGTGGTTGAAATTGGGCTGACAACAGTTAAAGTTCAAAACTGGGATAAGACCATTACCTCAATTCCAACTTATGCCCTGATCTCCAACTCCTTCAAAAACTGGCGTGGTATGACTGAAGCGGGAGGGCGAAGAATAAAGCGGTCGGTATTGATCGATTCCAGCAGTGTAGAGTTTCTGTCGGACGAGGCTATTGAAAAGTTAAGTCATTCTAAATTACTGGCCCCTTATTTGCAGCAGAAACTGGATGAAGTTAAAAAGTACAATGAAGAGAATGGCCTGGATATGTCTTTAAGGATAAATGGTCGTCGTTTGACTAACTTAGGTACTTTTAGAGCTTATTTATTGAATTACTTAAAAAACCACCCGCAGATCCATCAGGAAATGACCTTGATGGGGCGTCAGCTGGAGTCTTCGTCTAACGGTATTCCGCTGGAAATCTATGCCTTTACTAAAACCACCGAATGGGCGGTTTACGAGGGAGTTCAATCTGATATCTTTGACCATATTTTTGCGGTCTTGCCAGAATTTGGCTTGAGGGTGCATCAGTCGCCGACCGGTTATGATATTCGTTCGCTGACTATTGTAAGAGACACAGACAGGTCAAAGCAGACGACACAAGCAGTTGAGGCTGAGCAAAATAAGTCCAGCTAATCGTCTTACAGCCTATGACAATCGGCGGCAAACGCTTATAATTGCCGCCTTATTGCTTCCGCACACGTTTTACTTAAGAGAGTCGCATGTCCAAAACTGATTCAAAGCTAGTGTCTCAAATTGAGAATCGCCGTACCTTTGCCATTATTTCGCACCCGGATGCGGGTAAAACCACCATTACCGAAAAAGTTCTGTTGTTTGGTAACCAGATCCAGGAAGCCGGCGTGGTTAAGGGGCGTGGCGGCAAGCATGCGACTTCGGACTGGATGGAGCTGGAAAAGCAGCGTGGTATTTCGGTAACGACTTCAGTGATGCAGTTTCCTTATGGTGGGCGAACCGTCAATCTTCTTGATACTCCCGGACACGAGGACTTCTCAGAAGATACTTATCGAACTCTGACCGCTGTGGACTCGGCTTTGATGGTAATTGACGCGGCTAAAGGTGTGGAAGCCAGAACCATTAAGCTGATGGAAGTCTGTCGCTTACGCGATACGCCTATCATCACTTTCATGAATAAAATGGACCGCGATATTCGCGATCCGATTGAGCTGCTGGATGAGGTTGAGGACGTCTTAAAAATTAACTGCTCTCCAGTGACCTGGCCGATTGGCATGGGTAAGCAGTTCAAAGGTGTTTATCATATTCTCGAAGATAAAACCTATCTCTATCAATCTGGGCAGGGCCATAAAATTCAGGAAGAGCGTATTATTGAAGGTTTGAACAATCCAGAGCTTGATGAAGCCGTTGGCTATCTGGCTAACGACTTGCGTGAAGAGTTGGAGTTGGTCCAGGGCGCCAGCCATGAGTTTGATTTACAGGAGTTTCTGGAAGGCAGGCTGACCCCTGTGTTTTTCGGTACCGCATTGGGTAACTTTGGTGTTAACCATATGCTGGATGGTCTGGTTAAGTGGGCGCCTTCACCACTAGCCCGTGAGGCGGATGAACGTATGGTTGAAGCAACTGAGCCAACTTTTTCTGCCTTCGTTTTCAAGATTCAGGCCAATATGGATCCGCAGCACCGCGACCGCATTGCTTTTGCTCGAATCTGTAGTGGTAAATATACTAAAGGCATGAAGATGCGCCATGTGCGTTTAAACCGTGATATGACGGTCAGTAATGCGCTGACATTCCTGGCTGGCGATCGTGAACATCTTGAAGAAGCCTATGCTGGAGATATTATTGGTCTGCATAATCATGGCACTATTCAGATTGGCGATACCTTCACCGAAGGCGAAGCCATCAAGTTCAAAGGTATTCCAAACTTTGCCCCAGAACTGTTCCGTCGCGTGCGTCTGCGCGATCCATTGAAGAACAAGGCATTGATTAAAGGACTGGTGCAATTGTCTGAAGAAGGGGCGACTCAGGTGTTCCGTCCACAAAATTCCAATGATTTAGTATTGGGTGCGGTCGGGGTGCTGCAGTTTGATGTGGTTGCGCATCGCCTAAAAAACGAATATAAAGTGGAATGTATCTATGAACAGGTTAACGTCTCAACAGCCCGCTGGGTTGAGTGTGACGACGAGAAGACGTTTGAGGAGTTCAAACGTAAGAATGCCGATAACCTGGCTCTGGATGGAGGGGACAACTGGACGTATTTAGCACCGACCATGG
>NZ_JABURJ010000022.1 GCF_014762745.1 Kangiella sp. | reverse complement strand
TCTTGGTGCATAATAACACCTCTAATTAGGTGGCCAAATTTAGTTTGCCACTACAACTGGTGTCGGGGTAAATAGGTATATCAGAATGTGGATAAGTAAGAAAATCTCAGCTATGTTGTATTTAAAGAACATGCCAAGCTTGTTCCAGAAGCCTCCGTGTTTCTCAAGCCAGCCTTCGCGGAACTCTTCGTAGCTTTCAAGGGGACTATAAAATACGGAGTCTTTTTCGATAGACGAGTTTGCATTCTTATATCTTTCATATTCAGACGTTATGTCGCTTTCATCTGTAAAGATATATTCAATAACAAATGCTTTGTCTGTAAAGTATGTATCTTTTTGCTTGAGCATCACTAAAAGAGTTACACAGAGTGAAAAAATAATTAGAAGCTGACAGTAAATACCAAGCACACCCTGGAATAGGCCTTTTAGTTCGAAACTACGAGCGCTATTAACTCCGACAATAGATCTTGAAATCGTGTAAGGGTACTCAATAACTTGTGAGTGTTTACTGTAATCAATGGTGTTGTTCATAATTCACAAATTTCCTGTATCTTACTTTTAAGTAAGTTTTGGCATTTTGTACCACCAGCGCTGAGCCAGCGGTTCTTTGGTATGCGGGCGGTCATCGTTATAGACTCGTGATTCGTCGCTGGTAAAGTGCCCGGTAGGGTCGGTATATTCATAGTGCAGGGAGATGTATTGAATATAGCCAGGCTGTTCTGGTGCCTTGTCCAGTAATTGTTGGTTGATATCGATAATGGCTTTTTCATCGGCCAGCTGGGTTGTGATTGGGTATCCATTGAGATAAAGAACAGTCTTATCGATTTCTTTTGTGAAAAACTTAAGCTCTCCAATCTCATGAGCTTGGTATTTAACCAATATTTTAGTTCTTAGCGTAAAGTTACCCTGAGATAATCTTGGCAAATAGAGTTCGATTTTGCCGCTTTGATAGCCAGATAATTTAGCATTAACCTGATAGACCAGCCGTTCAAAGTGATGCATTTCTTTGTTTGCCTAAGTCTTGCGTGACCACTCTTCCCTGACGTTTTTTCCACTCTTCGATGGCCTTATTCAAGGTAACGTCATCGGGGAAGTCTTTTTGGAATAGACTGAATTTTTCCAGGTAGTGTTGAGTGGGCTTAAAGTCTTCCGGAAAGTCAAAGTCACCTTTGGCGTAGGCATCAATCATCGCTTTGATACATTCGTTCTGTATATTGCGTTGCGCTGGGTAGCAACCGATTTTGAAGGTTTTTTCATCACCGAAAGCGGTTTTAAGTTCCAGTTCGTAAGGGCCATCCACAAATGTTTGCAAAATACTGTACAGGTTTGCGCGAGCGGGTGTTCGAGCAAATAGCAAATGCAAATTAGCAGCATAGAGTTTCCCGCGTCGCCAGGTGTAGAGCATGTTGTTTGCCCTGTCTACACGGAAGGGAACTTGTAGTGGTCAAGTAAAACTGGCCACGGGTTTATAGTTAATCCAGTATTGTTGCTCAGCCTTATTCGGGCTCATCCCATTATTGTTCTGGTGCGGTCGAAGTCGGCTGTAATACCCGATTAAATATTTTACGATATGTTTCTGTGCGTGAACGAGGGATTGATAACCATAAGTCGGCACCCATTCGACCTTTAAACTTCTAAAGAAACGCTCCATGGGTGCATTATCCCAGCAATTTCCGCGTCTACTTAAACTCTGTTTCATTCGATATTTCCACAGTAACTGCCGGAATCTGCAGCTCGTGTAATGACTTCCTTGATCGCTATGGAACATGACGCCTTTTGGACGCCCTCGACTTTCATAAGCCATGCTCAGCGCGTTCCTGGTCAGTTCGCTGTCGGGCGATGATGACATCGCCCAGCCAACGGGTTTGCGAGCAAACAAATCAATGATAACAGCTAAATAAGCCCAGCGACGCCCTGTCCAGATATAGGTTACGTCGCCGCACCACACACGGTTTGGTACATCAACCTTAAACTGTCGCTCTAAATGGTTCGGTATTTCAACATGGTCATCACCTGTTTTCTTATAGCTGTGATTCGGTATCTGACAACTAACAAGCCCAAGTTTATTCATCAGGCGAGCAGCACGGTAGCGACTCAAGGGTACGCCATGGTCAGTCGCCATTTGCGCAATACTGCGTGCCCCAGCCGAGCCTTCGCTTTCACGAAACAACTCCTTCACCTTCGCCATTTCCTTGGCTTTCTTCGCACACATAGGCCTGTTTGAACCGTGTTTCCAGTACTTGAAACTACTGCGGTGCACGTTAAACACCTCACACAGCTTCTTTACCGGATAGCTCGTCTTGAGTTTCTCAATTATCGAGAAGTGTTCAGGGAGTCCGACATCAAGAGAGCGGTAGCCTTTTTTAAGATCTCTTTCTCCATCTCAATATCACGGATCCGCTTCTCAAGCTCACGGATTTTAAGCTGCTCTGGCGTCATAGGCGTCGCCTTTGGGCTTTCTCCATTGCGTTCTTGTCGTAACTGTCGAACCCATTTATCCATCGTCGAGAGCCCTACATTCATGGCAGCGGCTGCTTCTCGAACGGTGTAATTTTGGTCGACTACTAACTGTGCTGATTCGAGTCGAAACTCAGGACTAAAATTACGGCTTGGTCTTTTCTTCATAGTGTCACCTAATGGTCTCTTGGTGCATAATAACACCTCTAATTAGGTGGCCAAATTTAGTTTGCCACTACAACTGGTGTCGGGGTAAATAGGTATATCAGAATGTGGATAAGTAAGAAAATCTCAGCTATGTTGTATTTAAAGAACATGCCAAGCTTGTTCCAGAAGCCTCCGTGTTTCTCAAGCCAGCCTTCGCGGAACTCTTCGTAGCTTTCAAGGGGACTATAAAATACGGAGTCTTTTTCGATAGACGAGTTTGCATTCTTATATCTTTCATATTCAGACGTTATGTCGCTTTCATCTGTAAAGATATATTCAATAACAAATGCTTTGTCTGTAAAGTATGTATCTTTTTGCTTGAGCATCACTAAAAGAGTTACACAGAGTGAAAAAATAATTAGAAGCTGACAGTAAATACCAAGCACACCCTGGAATAGGCCTTTTAGTTCGAAACTACGAGCGCTATTAACTCCGACAATAGATCTTGAAATCGTGTAAGGGTACTCAATAACTTGTGAGTGTTTACTGTAATCAATGGTGTTGTTCATAATTCACAAATTTCCTGTATCTTACTTTTAAGTAAGTTTTGGCATTTTGTACCACCAGCGCTGAGCCAGCGGTTCTTTGGTATGCGGGCGGTCATCGTTATAGACTCGTGATTCGTCGCTGGTAAAGTGCCCGGTAGGGTCGGTATATTCATAGTGCAGGGAGATGTATTGAATATAGCCAGGCTGTTCTGGTGCCTTGTCCAGTAATTGTTGGTTGATATCGATAATGGCTTTTTCATCGGCCAGCTGGGTTGTGATTGGGTATCCATTGAGATAAAGAACAGTCTTATCGATTTCTTTTGTGAAAAACTTAAGCTCTCCAATCTCATGAGCTTGGTATTTAACCAATATTTTAGTTCTTAGCGTAAAGTTACCCTGAGATAATCTTGGCAAATAGAGTTCGATTTTGCTGCTTTGATAGCCAGTCAATTTAGCATTGACCTGATAGACCAGTCGTTCAAAGTGGTGCATTTCCTCTTCAAAATAATGCCGAAGTGGACTATTTTCCTGAGTTATTTGTTTTGCTTTTATGTACTGATCATCTATATTATCTAGTCTGTCTACACCCCAGTACTCATCAGAAGTGCCCCAGAAGCCACGCTCAGCCCAGGCTGTGAACTTATCGCGAGAGAATATATATTCTGCGGCCATAGCTATTGCAAGTATCGCACCTGATGCGAATGTGACCGGGTTTGAAAAATTGAGAAGCATTACACCGCCAGCCAGAGCTTGGGTAACCAAAAGGTTTTGTTTTATGTATTGTTTATTAGCATTAGCTTCAAAAGCATTAAAAGCACTTACAACAACCGCGCCCCAACCAGCAACTTTACCTGCTGTCTTAACAGTTGAAGTTACGCGCTGGGCTATGCCTGTCTGGCCTGTGGAGATGGCTTTAATGGAGCTTCGGTTGAACAGTTTGCCTTCGATGTTTTTGAAGAGGTTGTTGGCTCCGCCGGAGCGCATGGTATCAGCGGCCAGATCATCCACGTAGTTCAAACTAAACTGGGTCAGCTTCTCGATGTCACTAATAATGGCAACCAGGGCAAGACCAATATTGAGGCGGGTACTTTGTGAAACTCGTCCAAACCAGGTTTCGGCGTAGCCCGGTTCTTCCTGCAAGCTGGCAAGATCAAAAAAGGTCCATGAGTTAATGAGCAGGCTTAAGCCAACTCCAAATCCTCGCTGGGCTCTTTGGGATTGAGAAACTTGTTTAAAGTGCGCTCCGGGTCTGACTTGCCCGTCGACCAGAAAGTGCTGGACTTCAATGGTATCTTTTTCGGGGAGTTTTGGCGTGACTTCGACAGTGCCGGCATACACTTTCGAACGAGCAAACTTTTCAAAGTCAGTGATTGCTTTACCGCCCGAGCTCACCGGTGGTAGTTTGCCGCTTTTGATGAGCTCGCTTAAATCACTGACGGACATAGGTTGTCGGCCAAGAGGGATAATATTGTGTAGCTTGCTTATTGCTTGCTTCACACCCAGCGACTCGATTTTTGCTGTGCCCAGAACACCCAACTCCTTTGCCGTTACCTCAAATACGACATCAAGCACATGCAACTTTTCAAGATTAGCATCAAGCAGAGATTTTGAAACACTTGCCCAACTTATCATCAGCTTTTGGAACAGCTTGCTAATTTCTGAGCCTTCATCCGGGTCGAGCAATGAAAGTAAAGCATTTGAGCCTTCGGAGGCATCGCCTATATTCATAAAGAGACGAACAAACAGACGAGAGGCTAGTTCTAGTCGCCGTAATGCTGAGTTGGAGTCTACTTGAGTGATACCGTTTAACATCTGCTTCAACAGGGGCAGGGCTTCAAAAGGTGCATCCAGCAGCACAATGGCTTGATGATTACTGACCAGTCTTCGCAGGTTGGTTGATAAGGCATCGTTCTCTGATAACAACTGGCGTCTCAACTCGTCATGCTGTGTTGGCAGATCATAAAAGAGAACCTTGTTCTGTAACTTGTTTCTAGTCGAGTTAATGGATGAGTTAACTGCCTGGATACACTCAGCGGTTGCAAGTGGGTAGAGGTAGTCAGCATTGTGCTTCATTCGAGTGGAATTGGTGTTGATAACCTGGCGTTCAATTTCCAACAGTTCACCAACTGGATCGGGAAGCGCAATCACACGGCCATCCAGTTGTTGCGAATCTTTTAAGCCAAAAACTGATTTTAATTGTGGGTTGAAGCCGGTATGCGATACCTGGTATTCCTCTAATTTACGAGGTGCTTCTGGTTTAAACTCCTCAACAAACTCATCAATCACACTGATCGGACAGCTAATATCGGTCAGATCTGGAGATAAATTTACCGGCATCATCAGTTGGGCTCGAAATGCAGGATCTTCTTCACATTGCTTGAAGAAATCAGCTGGCCAAGGCTCCTCGGAGTAGGCAACCTCTATTTTAGTGATGTGCTGAGGTATTTTGATGGTTTTGAAGCTTGACTGTTTGGCAAGCTCCCAAGGCTCTGCTGGATCATTATCTGGCCAGAGCAGGCGAGTGAAAGTCTGCTCTTGAAATGACCCCAAGAAATCGTGAGCAGATGTCTGCAAAAAGTTCGAGTTCTCATCAGCAATGTTGGTTTCGTACCAAAACAACATCCAGTTACCCGTTGTAGGATCGGTACGATATTTTCGAGGGCGAATTTCGCTTTCTGTATAAATGAAGACATAACCCTGGCGCAATTTTCGCAGTTCAAAGTCAAAAGAATCCATCGTACGCCGACGCCCTATGTTGGGCGAGTCCTCAAAGCTGAATTTATGTAGGTGCTTTGGCGAAAAGCCAAACCGGACAGGGTAAAGATCCCTGATATTAGGTTCCTGGCAATGATAAACCGGATCATCTACTGCCCGAGTATAAGAAAAGCTGTCATTATCCATAAAAATGCTCCCTGCAAAACAAGAATGTTATATTTATCTGAAATAAGAAAGGGCGCTATTAAACCATTTTTTGAAGGAAATTTCTTGTCAGGATTATGTGATGAATTTCACGCTCTTTAAGCGGAGGTTAATTCAATGTTTATTGAAGGTAACCGAATAAGGAAGTCGTTAGAAATGGCGCACCTGGCAGGAGTCGAACCTGCTACCTCAGCCTCCGGAGGGCTGCGCTCTATCCAAATGAGCTACAGGTGCATACCTTATGTTTTAGCTTATAGCATACTAATCGGCTACAGGTGCTAAAGCGGGCGTATTTTCACAATTATTCTGGTGTTTATCAAGCTAAAACGGACAGGGTGATTCGACGGTGATGGTTTTGCCGGTTTTAGGGTGTGTGATGGTCAGGCTTGCAGCGTGCAACAATAAGCGCTTAGCTTTAGTTTCTGAGCCGTTTTTGTGGTACAGGTGGCAGCCAAGAATGGGGTGGCCGAGTTCAAAGCAGTGCAGGCGTAGCTGATGGCTGCGGCCTGTTATCGGTTTAAGCTTCAGGCGAGTAGTCTGCTTATCGTAATTGCGATCCATAACTTCCCATTCTGTTATTGCCTTTTTGCCTTGTTCAAAGTCTATCTTCTGTTTAGGTCTGTTTGGCCAATCGGCAATCATTGGTAAGTCGATAACGCCACTGTCTTTTTCGACGATGCCGTCCACCACTG
Source organism: Kangiella sp. (assembly GCF_014762745.1). Lineage (GTDB taxonomy): Bacteria > Pseudomonadota > Gammaproteobacteria > Enterobacterales > Kangiellaceae > Kangiella. The sequence continues at coordinate 13,145 of NZ_JABURJ010000022.1, read as the reverse complement.
CGATGTAGTATTTATCGGTCTGACGTAGCTCAAATTGCTTACTGATTTCGCGATGAGCGCATTTGGTTTGCGCCAATATCATAACGCCGGAAGTGGCCATATCCAGGCGATGGACTATCGAGGCAGTTTTCGACTTGGGATGATTTTGCAAGCGTGTGACTACGCAGTCTTTATTTTCTTCATGGCGGCCAGGAATGCTAAGCAGCCCCGCTGGCTTATTTACAAATAGAAAATGCTTGTCGGGATGTAGAATGCGTACTGGCTCTGGGCAAAAGGGGACAATATGATAATCAGCCATTACTTGCCTGCCTTTGCGCTGCCGCGCTTGCCCGGTTTTGTTGCAATCATGACCGCACGCTTGGGAGCTGGATAGCCCTCGATAGTTAGATCTTTGTTCTGTGGATCGAGATAATCTTCAAGCGATTGGAAGGTCATCCAGTCGGTTGCGCGTTGTTCATCAAGCCCTGTCTTAGCAACATTAGCAATTTTAATATCTTGAAAATCCAGTTTTGACAGCCAATTTTTCAGCATGCCGGTGGTTGGAATAAACCAGACGTTGTTCATCTGCGCATAACGGTTTTTGGGGATCAGACACTGATCAGGTTCACCGTCAATGACCAGGGTTTCAAGCACCAGTTCGCCACCGGGGCGCAGCAGGTTTTTCATGTGCAGAATATGGTCGATTGGCGAACGTCGGTGATAGAGAACGCCCATCGAGAAGATAGTATCAAAGCCCTGGTCTGATAGATTTTCCGGCAGGTATTCAAGCCCGACTGGCAAGTAGTGAACAGGGTAGTCGGATAAATAGGTTTGCGTCACTGCAAACTGCATTAAGAATAATTGCGATGGGTCAATGCCGAGCACCAGCTTGGGGTTTTGCGCTGCCATTCGCCAGCAGTGATAGCCGTTGCCACAACCCACATCCAAGACAATACGATCTTCTAATGGGCTAATTTGATCCTTTAATCGATCCCACTTCCAGTCCGAACGCCACTCTGTATCAATGTGTTGGCCAAATAAGTGAAAAGGGCCTTTACGCCAGGGATGAAACTTCATCAGTAGCTGTTTCAGCTCTTGCTGCTCATCTTCTGATAACTGAGAAGCACTGCCAATCTCTACTTTGCTGGCCAGCTCAATATGATCAGGCGTGATGTCTGGCAATTGCTTAAGCAACTTAATCCAGTCACTTAAATTGCCGTGGGTATAATCAGCCATGCGTTGATTGACGGCATGTTTGAATTGGTCGAGCCACGGATGGAGTCGAGTATCGGCAATGGCTTTGTAGGTGTTACTGAAGTTAATCATGATGGCTTAGATTAGAAAATTATTTAACGGCGATAAAGGATGCGAAATTATAGTGCTGGAACCAGCTGTCGTACTGGCTAAAACCGGCATTGGCAAAACGCTGGTAATGTTTTTCTCGTGTATCGGGCAATAATACATTTTCAAGGGCTGCACGCTTCTGGGCAATTTCCATATCGCTGTAACCGTTCTGTTTCTTGAAGTCATGATGCAGGTCGATGATATGTTCATTGAGTGCTTCATGTTGCAAAGTGATTTTCTCTGATAAAACCAGGCATCCACCAGGAAGTAGGGCATCATAGATACGGCTAACCAACTCCTGCCTATGTCCGCGAGGAAGAAACTGTAAGGTGAAATTCAGAATAATCATGCTCGCCGATGACATTTCAAGCTCATTGATATCGGCTTCCATGACCTCAATCGGCATGGCAAAGTTATAACTGGATTGAATCATCTGACAACGCTCAATCATGGCCGGTGAATTATCCACTGCAATAATCCTGCAATCTGAACGATCAACCGTCTGGCGGATAGCCAAAGAAGCAGCACCAAGCGAGCAGCCCAAGTCGTAAATAGTACTATTCGGCTGAACAAAGCGCTGTGCGATTTCGGCGATGCCTTGAATAATGGTGGTATAGCCTGGCACTGAGCGCTTAATCATATCTGGAAAGACCTCGACCACTTTTTGGTCAAACTCGAATTTCTTGATATCCTGCGGCTCGGCGAATATGGTGTCTTTGCGTTCAGTCATAGTGGTTTAGGCAAGCCGAAAAAGGCTTTTAACTACTTTGGCCGCAATTCTACTATAATAGGCGCCACTTACCCATACTTTACCCATGGTTTTTAATGAATAGGCTGGACCCACAGTGAACTCAGAAGTAATACAGAGCATCCGCTCAGAGATTGATAAGTTAGACAGCGAGCTGTTGCAGCTGGTTGAAAAGCGTACCCAACTGGTTCTTAGGCTTAGTGAAGCCAAGAAAGAGCAGGGCATGCAGGATTATGATCCAGCAAGAGAACAGAGGATACTGGAGAGTTTATATCAGGAGTTTCAGCCAACCTTCAGTCAGCCTGAAATCGAAGCGATTTTTAAACCGATATTCAGAGCGAGCCTGCGAATACAGCAGGACAAAAAAAAGCCCGCCTAAAGTAGGCGGGCAAAAGTTGCGTCTCAAAATGAGAAGGAGGTATTTTGAGATGCGGGATTTAGCACTAAGGGGTAGTTAATACTAATTCCACAGCCCCCACTTTAACAAAGCCGCCGGTTCTGGCAATTTTCTAAATGTAACAAAGCATTTCTGCATTGAATATCTTTACAAAGCCAATAAATTTCTGGGCTGGTACTAGGGTTGAATTTTTTATATGCTGTCGACTTTGTTATTTTTGCTTCATTTATTTTTTGGCTTAATTGATACGTTCGTAAGGGGACCAATGAAAAAGTTATTGATTTCTTTGAGTTTGCTTCTTGTCTCTACTGGCTTGATGGCAAAAAACGACGGCATGACTTTGCAAGATATTTCAAAGTTACAGTCTGTTACTTCTTTGGATGTTTCACCAAACGGTGAGTACATCGCATTTACACAGTCTAAACCGCGCACACCTTATGTGGATGAAGATGGTACCGCCTGGAACCAACTGTTCGTTATGAAAAAGGGTGGCGAAGCGCGTCCTTTCATTACTGGCGAAGTGAATATTGGTGGCGTTCAGTGGGCGCACGATAGCTCGGCGATTTATTACACGGCCAAGCGTGGCGATGACAAACACAATTCACTTTACATGATTCCTGTAGATGGTGGTGAGTCACAACAGGTTCTAAGTTTTGAAACTGATATTGGTGGTTATACTATCAATCATAATGGCTCAAAGCTGGTTTTTCTTGCTAAAGAGAAAGACCCAAAGCATTTAGAGAAACTTGATAAGAAAGGTTTTAAAGCAAAAGTCTATGAAGAGGGACTTAAGTTAACTCATGCCTGGATTCATGACTTAGCCACTTCTGACGACTCTCAAAAGCCTGAAAAGTTAGACATTGAAGATAATGTTTTATCGGTTGCTTTTTCCCCGGTGAATGATCAGTTAATGATTCAAACTTCACCAACGTCCTTGATTGATGACATCTACATGAAGAAATCACTTAAGGTGGTTGATTTAGATGGTGACATCGTGGCCAGCTTCAAAACTGAAGGCAAGCAGGGTAAAGCGGTTTGGTCAACTGATGGCAAGCAGATTGCTTTCCTTGGCGCAAATGACTACAACGATCCAACAGACGGTGCTTTATATATAGCAACTGTTGACGATGAAACTGTTTATAAGCGCGTCGCTAATTTGAGCAGCCATGTGATGGATATAGCCTGGAATGGCGATGATGTGATTTATATCGAGCACCAAGGTGTTGAAAGCCGCATCGTAAGAGCTGCTATCAAGCGCAAAATTGCTGATCGTCCAGTGGTTGATTATGGCAATGGTATTCATAGCCGCTTGAGTGTGTCTAACAATGGTGATATCTATGCCATGACCGATACTGCCACTCACCCACGCGAAGTTTATGCTTTTAATGCAGAAGGCTTTGAGCGTCTGACTAATAGCAATCCTTGGTTAGCCGACAAAGCGCTTGGCAAACAGGTTGCCTATGAGTACGAAGCACGTGATGGCCTAAAAATTCAGGGTGTTTTGGTTTACCCACTGAACTACAAAAAAGGCAAGCGTTACCCAATGATTGCCTTCATTCATGGTGGTCCTGAAGCGCATGAATCTAATGGCTGGAAAACCAATTATGGCGACCCGGCGCAATATGCTTCAGCGCAAGGCTATTTCTCTTTCTTCCCTAACTACCGCGGTAGCACAGGTCGTGGCGATGAGTTCGCTCGCTTAGACCAACATGCTTATGCTGACCCTGAGTTTACCGATATTCTTGATGGTAAATTGGCGCTAGTGAAAGATGGTATGGTTGATACGGATAAAGTCGGTATTACTGGTGGTTCTTATGGCGGTTACGCGACTGCATGGTCTGCGACAGCGCTATCGGAACACTATGCCGCAGGCGTAATGTTTGTTGGTATTTCAAACCAGCTTTCTAAATTCGGCACCACAGACATTCCAAACGAAATGCAGGCCGTACATGCCCGTGCATGGCCTTGGGATGACTATCAGTGGATGCTGGAAACCAGCCCGATTTATCATGCGCCAAAAGGTAAAACGCCTTTGTTGATCATGCATGGTGAAGCCGATACTCGTGTTCACCCATCGCAATCAATGGAAATGTACCGTTACTTGAAGACTTTAGGTAATGCGCCAGTTCGCTTGGTTCTTTATCCTGGTGAAGGTCATGGTAACCGTAAAGCTGCAGCGCAACTTGATTACTCTATGCGTCTAATGCGCTGGATGGATCACTACCTTAAAGGTAAGGGTGGTAATCCTCCTCCGTATGACCTAAAGCACGAAGAGAAACTGGAAAACGGTTCTGATAGTGAGAGCTAATATCGGAATTGGATTAAGAAGAAGCCCGCAGTATGCGGGCTTTTTTAATTATTTATCTTTGTAGGGGATGGGTTGGAATTAATCCGAACCAATTTAGTTTGATTTGTAGTTGGTTATTTTTAATGTTCATTTTTTGGACGAGCAAAAAACGAACCAAAAAACTCGCCCTAAAAGTTAGGCGCTTCGCGCTACCCTCAATATTAAAAATCACTTAACGTGCCGCAAAACGAAACCTCCATGTTTCGAATTTGCTAAATTGGGCTGTCCTGCCCAATTTACACTATGATTTTGAACATTGAGGCTAACTTTTAATGGGGTATTTGGTGCTAATTGCTGCAAAGTACTAAAAATTAAATACCATTGAAACTAATTTAATCTTGTCTTGGTTATATCTATTTGGAAGCTAATGCTCAAAAACACCATGCTGTAAAAAGTGTTCAATCTGTTGCTGTATTGTTTTGTTGTTCATGATGAAGGTATGGCCGTGGTTGACGGTGATGAAGTCTTTCATTTCTGGAAGGCGGGCGCTTTCGACGGAGACTTTGCCGTCGTGTGGCCCGGCAAAGGCATGATTAAACCAGGGATCGGAGGAGCGCGTGCCGATCATGATTCCGACATCTGTTGGAACTGGTTTTAGCTGCTCAAGCAGTGGGTTGTTGTTGATATAGAGTTGCTGCCCGGGTTTTCCGGTGGCCAGTTTGTACCACAGTTTATTACGGTAGAGTTCGGCTACTTCGCTGCCCTGGTTTGGTGGAGCGATCATGACGATTCGGCCCAATTTGTCTATTTCACGGTGAGTTAGATAGTAGCGGAGCATGATGCCACCCAGCGAATGGGTGACGAAATGAATTGCTTCAATGTTATTCATATCAACCGATTGCAGTATCTGCTCGATATGTTCAATGGCTATGGTTTCTATGGGTTTGCTACGTGAGTCGTAACTTTCGTTAATCACGTGATAGCCCTGACTTTGGAAGTACTTTTCCAGTGAGCGCATTGATAAACGGGTGCGGCCCATACCGTGAATGAGGATAACTAACTGCTTCATTATTATCTGTTTTATGGTTTTTTTCTCGAGTTAATAAGCTCAGTGTAGCGGGTTTCTTGTCTGACCAGAAGATCTCAGCCGAATATTCTTCATATTTCCTTTAGTTATACTCATGCCAAATTAATTAGATAGTGCAAAATAAGTATTAAAGTTATTAATATTCGTTATTTCTGTTATTATGCCGAATATCGTTCAGTTACAAGGCTTTGAAATGGTAGCATATTCACAAGAAGTTGAACTGGATTCTGTTGATCAGAAGATCCTGCAAATCTTACAAAACGATGGTCGACTGACTAATGCCGAACTTGCCAAGCAAGTCCACTTGTCTCCGCCGGCAGTTCATGCGCGGGTTAAGCGATTGGAGCAGAAGGGCGTGATCGCCCGATACGTTGCTTTGGTCGACAGGCAAAAAGTCGGTTATGACAATTTATGTTTTGTTGAGTTTAGTTTGCAATTGCATCGCTATGAGCAAATCCAGAATATTTTAGACAAGGTGACGTCCTGGCCAGAGGTTTTAGAGTGCCATAACGTGACCGGTGAATATGATTATGTGCTTAAGGTGGCGGTAAAAAATACCCAGTCCCTTGAGCATTTTATTTCAAAGAAGATGATTCCACTGGAAGGTGTCGCCAAAGTTCATACCACGCTGGTATTGAAGGAGGTGAAAGCCACGACGGCTATCAATATTCTTGATGATTAAATTTTGGCGAGAATCAAGAGCGAGAGTCGTATGAGTTCAGGTAAGTTTTCCAATATTGAAACCAAAGCAATCCATTCAGGCCGTATCGGTGATCCAAGTTTTGGCTCACTGGCCACTCCTATCCACCAAACATCAACCTTTGTTTTTGACAACGTCGAGCAGGGCGCTAACCGCTTTGCGGGCGAAGAGCAAGGTTATATTTATAGTCGCCTGGGCAATCCAACCGTGCGCGAGCTTGAGCAGAAAATGGCCGCATTGGAAAATACAGAAGATGCGGCTGCATTTGGTTCTGGTATGGGTGCGGTTTCGGCGACCTTGTTAGCGAACTTAAAGGCTGGTGATCATCTGGTAGCGTCTGCTGCTTTGTATGGTTGCACTTTTGCTTTAATTAACCATAAGTTGAAAGACTTAGGTATTGAAGCAACCTTTGTAGACATTACAAAACCTATCGAAGTTGAAGCCGCCATTAAAGAAAACACCAAGCTGATTTATTTTGAAACGCCGATCAACCCGAACCTGGTTTGTGCCGATATGCAGGCGATTTCTGATATCGCAAAAAGGCACGCTTTGCTGACCATTCTTGATAATACCTTTATGTCGCCAGTGCTACAGCAGCCCAGTGACTTTGGTATGGATTTGATTATTCATAGCGCCACGAAGTACCTTAACGGTCATGGTGATGTGGTAGCCGGTATTACCTGCGGCAGTGCCGAGCAAATTGAAAATATCAAGATGACTACACTGAAAGATATGGGTGCGGTCATGAGTCCAAATGATGCCTGGCTAATTTTACGTGGCCTGAAAACCCTTTCGGTGCGTGTAGAGCGCCATTGTGACAACGCTGAAAAGGTAGCTGAGTTTTTAGAAGCTAGTGATCAGATTGAGCAGGTTTATTATCCTGGTCTTAAAAGCCATCCGGCGCACCACCTGATTGGTAAGCAGATGAAGCGTGCTGGTGGTGTGATTGCCTTTGAAGTGAAGGGTGGTTTTGATGATGCTGTTCGCTTTATGAATAGCCTGAAAATGTGTCGCATTGCAGTAAGCTTGGGTGATGCAGAAACCCTGATTCAACATCCGGCCTCAATGACGCATTCGCCATACACTCCAGAAGAGCGAGCAGCTGCCGGTATCAGCGAAACGCTAATCCGTATTTCTGTGGGACTTGAGCATGTGGATGACATTATTGGCGATCTTGAGCAGGCCTTAAAAGCAAAGCAAATTAAAGCGGCTTAGTTATTCGACTGAATCAAGCAATAATAAATTAAGAGATGGATTGTAGCTTTGTTAGTTCTTCTTGGCAGGAGAACACCACTCTATTTTAAATATTCCACCTTCTTTGAAGGTTTGCTCCAGTCCCCCTTTTGATTGAGCTGAGTAGTAGCCAAGTGATAGCAATTCAAATCCGTTACTGAAAGGAATCCCTTCAGGGAGATGATTTGAATAGTAAAATTCGGGCCATGGAGGGCACGTATTTTACGGTACCCAAGGGGGCAGACCCTGCGTTAAGTCTCTTGGCGGATACGAAGAAAGTTTCGCATTGCGAAACCTCAATCACGGGGTGTACTTTCTTTTATGAAGTACCTCCCTGTACCTCACCCTTCGGGTTAGCTTCGCTAATCAAAATCGTTCCTGACGATTTTGTCGTCCTTTTCTTTAGGAAGCGACCGTAGGAAGTGCCCTTGGTATAAAGAAAAGGGTCTCGCCGAGTGGCGAAAAAGGACTATAAAAGTAACTAAAAAAGCCACTGGATACCGCGGTATGACAAGGACTCTACTTTTTCTTCAACTTCTTAACGCCAATCATATCCATGATAAATTTTTCCCAGAACGGCTCCGAAGTACCGCGACGGACTTTGTGTAAAAAGTATTTCTCAAATAATACCTTGGCGTAATGTACCCATTTACCACTGCCTGACCAGTTGAGGTTGCGTGGTGGTATTTGTGGTTTGGCAACGAAGGCTACGCCACCGTCACCAAAGTCTGCCAGACACAATGCGTTTAAACTTGGCTTAGTATCTGGCTCTTTGCCTTCTATTAATGCCTTAATATTGTGTACGGTAGCCGTAACCATGGACTCAATCATGTAGCCGGTTTTTGGTACACCCACCGGAACGGGAGTCTTGCCAATTGGTGGAATCGCAACGCACACACCAACCGCAAATACGTTTTTGAAAGTCGGATTCCTTTGATATTCGTCGGTAAGAATAAAGCCTTTGGGGTTGGTTAAACCCTCGATTCCAAAGACTGCATCAATACCACGGAACGAGGGCAGCAACATTGAGTGTTTAAATTTTATTGGATCATGCTTGATGGTCTGTCCATCTCGAAAATGTTCAGTGACATGTATTTCATCTTCAGTAACTTCATCAACTGAGGCATTGGTGATCCAGTTGATATTGGCATCGCGTAGCTTGGATTCTAAAAGACTTTTGGTGTCTCCAACACCGTCCAGTCCCAAGTGACCAATATAGGGTTCTGAGGTGACGAAAGTGATTGGTACCTGATCGCGTATTTTGCGTTTGCGAAGGTCGGTGTCTAGGATTAGCGCGTATTCGTAAGCAGGACCAAAACACGAGGCCCCCTGGACTGCTCCAACGACTATGGGCCCCGGGTTTTCGACAAACTTTTCCCAGTGCTCGCGTGTACTGTCCGCATGGTCAGTTTTACAGATAGAGTGGGTGAAATGCTCAGGACCTAAGCCTTTGACAGCGTCGAAAGCCAAGGCCGGGCCTGTAGCTATGACCAGATAGTCGTAATCAAGGGTGTCCCCATTCTCAAGCTCTACCTGGTTTGAGTCTGGTTTAACTTTTTTGGCTGCACTATGAATAAACCTGATATTTCTTTTGGCAAATATTTCGGCGAGTTCGACCCTGATTTGTTCTTTCTTACGCCAATCTACCGCTACCCAGGGATTGGAGGGGGTAAATTCAAAATAGGGAAGATCGCTGACTACGGTTATCTCGGCAACATCTTTGAGTTCATCCCTTAATTCGTAAGCCATTGGGATGCCGCCAATGCCTGCTCCTAACACTAGAATTTGCTTCATGGTTTACTCCTTTATTTTGGCCTCACTATCAAAGTAATAGTTGAGACTTTAATTTATATTAGAGTAGTCTTATTTAATTCGCAAACTAATGACATAGATCAAATAATAAGCAGTTCGCAGCCTGGAAAAGTTTTACTTTGTCGACTGGGTTTTACCCAGCCACAAAAAAAGCCCGGACGAGCCGGGCTTTTTGAATCTAATAGGTTGAAACTAGATTATTTTGCTTTGAAGCTGGTCTCTGAAACAACACCTTCGTCAGTAATATCAAGTGTGCCTTTGATAGTACCGTCGACTTCTTTAAGCTTGTCGAACATGGCTTTTTGGTCCTGAGCCACTTCGGAAGTTTCGCCCATCTCATTCATCATTGAAGACATAAGCTCCATGTACTTACCAAAGTTCATGCTCATGCTGAATAGGCCATTGCTGGTGATGTCTTTGTTTGACTTAATGCTTGGTAACTGAGATAGAGCATCAGCACCGATCAACATAACTAAGTCATGACCGCGAAGAGCGACGCTTGCTGGCATACCCATTTGGTCTTGTAAGGATACTGCATCACCGCCATCTTTAATGTCCATTTGTGCGAACTGAGGTGCGAATGAGCTTAATGTCATTAACAAGTCTTGTGGCTTTTGCGCGCTGACTGTAACGATCATCTGCATGCTATCTGCTACAGCCATTGGGTTGGTTGAAGCCTGCTCTAAACCAGCCATATCCATCTCAACGATACCGAAACCGATACCTTTGATGCCTGCAACCATGCCTGTCATCATGCCTAGCATCATTGGGTTTTGTTGCTTCAAGCCAGCTTGCATTTCAGCTAAAGGTGGGCACTCATAAGGAGTTTCCGTCAAACGCTGCCATACATCAGTAATTACTGGAACCATCTGGTCCATATCGAAACCCAGGCCAAAGCTCATGACATAGTCATCATTGTTCAAGTTTTCTGACAAGTGACCACGCAAGCCTTGCAAGCTGTCAAGCAAATCAGCATTACCACCCTCAAGCATGAACTTGAAGTTTGCTTCGCTTGCGCTGAACTCGGTGTAACCGCCAGACATAGTAGGCCAGTTAGCAGTTAATGCTGTGAACTCAGAAGCACAGGCTGGAGTTTGCATGTCAGCCAAAGCACCCTCTACGCCGTTAGCAATTAACAGGTCGTTAACCATAACGCCAAAGCTGTTTGCTTGTGGGTTAGTCAGACCTTGCATGATTGCCAAGTTATCAATAAAGAACAAAGAATGGCCAAGGTAACCGTGCTCAGACATCATGTTAGTCAAACGACCAGTTTCAACGATGCTTTTTGCTGGTTTGCTTAAGGCAACTTTAATGTCTTTATCATCAGTCAGAGGAGTGTTCACAGTCATAACCGCCTGGTTATCGTGTGAGCTGATGACAAGTGAATATGGAACGGATGGGTCGTTCGAGAACGCATACTCGCGGAACTCAACACCATCCATGTTTTTAACTTCAGCGGTAACGTTTTGCTCAGTTTCGATTTGCTCGATTAACTTGGCAAAAGTATCAGTACCATCTAGCTCGATACGCATAACTGGTACAGCCCCTGCTGTATAGAAAGCAGCGTTAGGCGCTTCGGTAATACCGAAAGTCTTGACTGTAGACTCATCTGCGAAAGACTGCATGTATTTTGCATACAAGCCTAAGCCGATACGTGCAGCATCAACAGAGTCTGGACCCAGTTCAAAAGAGTCGTCCTGAAGGTCCATATAAGTTGACGGATCAAGACCAAGCTTATGGCTCATGGCCATAGCTTCTTCGAAACTGATAGGTGTAACACTACCCGTGAACAAAACGGTGTCGGCTGGAACGTAGGCAAGAACAGAATTATCCTTAGCCGCTACAGTAGCACTGCCCCCTTTGTAGAAGTAGATTCCCGCTGCAACTGCAATAGCAATTACGATAACAATTAATAATTTTTTCATGTGTTTCCTTCTCTTTGTTGTAGTACCGTGGCAAATTATAAGGGATACAACTATTAAGACCAATGGCTTTTGTGTATCTTTGACTTACAATCAGTAAAAGAATGTTTCAAAAGGAGCGATTATGCCTGATTCAACCCAAAACCAGAGTGATATCCTAATATTGGCCGAAAAGCTGATTCAAGCCCTGGATACCGATAATGAGCTATCTGATAAAGAAGAAGCTGCGTTGACCCGACTAGAGTTTGTGATTGAATCCAAGCTATTTTTGCAGGACAGTCGTGAATCACCGGATGAGTTCCTACTTGAGCGTTTTCAGGACCGCCTGGTCGAATTTGAGCAAGAACACCCGTCTTTAGCGGGCCTTGTTCGCCGAATTTCTAACAGTTTAAGCAATATGGGTGTCTAGGTTCATTACCTGAACCCGATAAGGCTAATGTATTTAGCCTTATCATCCCTTTCCTCCTCAACAATTTTTCAAATCATTTCTATAAGCCCTTATTGCAATACTTTGTTACGCAATGTGCAGGTTCTAAACAAACAAAGACTAAACCTTTTGTCAGATAAGGCGCATCTTAAATGTGTAGTCAGAAATAATGGCTATTAATAAACGGAGGAAATTCTATGAACTATAAAATAAAAACGTTAGCCATTGCTGTTCTAATGGCAACAGGTGCGGGTGTAGCAAATGCAAATAGCCAGACATGTGATGTAGACATGGCTTATGACGTTAACTTAAACGGTAACGAGATTGTTTTTACTAAGAACAATCAAGAATCTGTAGTTATTAAAGACAGCAATTTATTGTCATTGGATGGCAAAGCTCAGAGCTTAACGGCAAAGCAGGTTCAGCTGTTGCATGAGTATGCTGAGCAAGTTCGTGAACTATTGCCAGCAGCCAGCGACATCGCTGAAGATGCATCATTATTAGCATTGGACGCAGTACGCGATGTGACCAGCGTGCTATTGGAGCACAACCCGGCGAAAGCCGAAGAGATCGTCGCTCGTGTGGACACCATTGCCGCTGAATTAAAGCAGCACATTAGCGAGTCTCATCTACGTCCAGAAGCGATTGGTGAATACCTGGATGGCGCAGAGTTAGAAAAGGAATTTGAAGCATTGATGGAAGAAAGCGTCACTGAGTTTGTCGAAGTTAATATACCTTCCATGATCGCTGCCGCTATGAGTGGTAACGAAGAAAAGGTAAAGGCGTTCGAAGAGCGTATGGAGAAGTTTGGCCAGGAAATGGAAACCAAGTATGAGGCTAAAGCGAAACTGATTGAAGAAAAGGCCGATGCTTTGTGTGATCTGGTTAGACAGATTGAAGCTAAGGAAGATTCCTTTGTAAATGCCTTTGCTGATTACGAGGAGTATCAGCTGATTCAGTAATTCGATTCTTCATAATCCCTTTTTCATAAGCCCCCAGCCCCGAATAGCCTTTATGCTGTTTGGGGCTTGTCATGCACAATTTTTTAGGGGTGTCTTTATGCACTGGCTAACCTTGTAGGCTGGGATGAATACAATGAATCCCAGCTCTCTTTTGGATTCATAGATACCATCTCTCCCAGCCGACCTCAAGCTACTTGAGGTCGGTATTCGCTTTGATGTTTTAATACACCATAGCAAATTTGTACCA
>NZ_JABURJ010000017.1 GCF_014762745.1 Kangiella sp. | reverse complement strand
GAGAAGCAAAGATTTCATTGGATAGCTCTAGATACCAACCATTAGGCAATGGTTTCGCTAAAGGGGTAGAGAATGAGCCGCGAGTAGTCTTGCCTACATGAGTCACGTTAGGCAAGTTTTTAAGCGTCATTGTTGCTATTTCACCTCCTGATACGGTGACATCACTGATCATCACGTACACCGGGCCGGTAAATCGAGGAGTATTGGCTGGTTCTATCGTGTAAGTAATTGTAGGTAGTGAGTCCCATTTTGTCCTGACACTGTAAGCCTCAAATGGCTCATTCGTAAAGTGAGCAGCTATTCCTCTGGCCACCTGATCAAAGCCCCCTCGGTTATTGGAAAGGTCGATAATTACAGCCTCATAGCCTTCGAAGGACTTTATGGCTTGGCTAAGATAATAGTCTAGTAATCGAATTTCTTCCTCTGCCCACTCAACGCTACCAAATTCAAACTTTTCGGTGAATCCTCCCATGGTGAAGATCTGTATGTAGCCTATTCTATTGTCTATTGAGCCGATAACCATCCTGTCGTTTGCAGTGTGTTGGGCGCCTTCATCTAAGATTTCTTCCAGTAGCTGATTTATTAGGCCAATGAGCCAATTCTGTTCGCCTATGCCAGTTTTAATTGCCGGAAGAGTTTGCTTGAAACCGGCCTGATAACGATGTTTTTCCCCGTCAATGGTCGCTATCAACTTGGTGTGTGAGTCTGCCAGTGGAATGATCATGCTAGATAGCAGTTCGAATAAGTCTTGTTCTGACTCCAGTTTCGACAGTTCTTCTCGTTTATTGTCTATTAAGTCTTGCCAGTCAACGTTTCTCTGTTCAAAAAAGGCGTAATGCTCGGTAAATATACTTGCGAAGACCTCAAAGGTATCTTTGAAGCTTTTGCCAATGTTCTTATTACATTGCTCGGGAAGTGTCTCCAGCTTGCTGAATACGGTATGTCCATCACCTGGGAAATATTCAAATTTTGCCGTGTTTTCAGTAAGTTGCTCAAAATAGCGATATTCAACACTACTCATGGCAGTCTGACCCTCCTGCTTGCTTGGGTAGCAATAGTTAGAAGTTACTTGCCATCGCTCAAGACCCGTTGAGCCAACTTTCAAAAGCCAGCCGTAGTCAGAGTTAAGCCACAGTCCTTTTGCTTTTACGTATGTATCTTCGGAGAGTAACATTGATGGAGCGCTACTGTTGGAAGGGTTGCAGCATAGAAATACAAAAGTCGCGAGCAGCTTTAGAATATGGATATTCATTGTATTACAATTAAAATATGACCGTGGTCATATTTTATGGTTTTTATGCTTTCTGTCAAATGGTTTCAGCTTGCGCTAGTGATAAAAGCTTCGACAGCTTACTTTCAATTAGTGCCAGTGCATTATCAGAAAGTCCTTTTCTATTAACTTCTACGATTGTTCCGGTCATCAGGGTAACGATTAATTCGGCGAGTATAGGGCCGTTGGTATATTGTTGAGATAAAGACTCTTCTATGAACTGTTCGACTTTGGATTGGATTATTTGATCAATTCGTTGCTCGACTTTTTGAATGGATTCACTTTGACCGGCATAGGCATTTTTTGCTTTCCATAAGTTTGGCTGTTGCTGTGTGAGGAGCAAGGTGTGTTTAACCAGTGAAAGAATTTTGTTCTTTAAAGGAATATTTTCAGGAATAGGTTGCTCAATAGCTTTACCCATGATGTCGTCAAACCATTGAGCGAGGATATCTGTCTTGTTGGGGAAGTAATTGAAAAAAGTTCCTTTGGCCACAGCAGACTGCTTTACGATCTGGGCCACTGAAACGTTATCAAAGCCATGCTCTTCAAATAGCGAAAGGGCAGTTTGATACAGTGTTTGGTAGCTTTGTTGCTTTTTTTCTTCTCTGCGTGATGTCATAGTCTGATGATTATCGAAGTTGATAGCAGGGTACATACCCTTTGTAGTCGAGCTTCATGCGTTTCTGTTCGACAAATGCCTTTAAGAGTGCATCCAGCTCATTCATGATTTCCTTGTTACCATCTAATTGATAGGGGCCATGCTTTTTCACCTCGGCAATACCTTTTTCTTTAACATTACCGGCGACAATGCCAGAGAAAGCTTTTCGTAAATTAGCGGCCAGTAGATGTAATGGCTGCTCTGGGTGAAGGTTAAGGCTTGCCATGTTCTGATGGGTTGGATCGAAGCTCTCCTGAAAATCCCAGTCAATATGCAGTTGCCAGTTAAAGTGATAGGCGTCCTGTACCTTCTTGCGATATTCACGAACTTCTGTAACACCAGCCTGTACCCGCTTAGCGACTTTTACAGGATCGTCAATGATGATTTGATACTTGGATTGCGCTTCTGGTCCCAGGGTTTTGCCAATGAATTGGTCAATTTGCGTAAAGTAGTCTGCCGATTCTTCTGGCCCGGTAAAAATTAAAGGGAAGGGAATATTCTGATTTTTAGGATGCAGTAAGATGCCAAGAATATAGAGAATTTCTTCAGCCGTCCCAACTCCTCCTGGGAAAACGACAAAGCTATGTCCCATACGGACAAAAGTTTCAAGGCGTTTTTCAATGTCCGGCATGATGATGAGTTCATTGACGATAGGATTTGGTGATTCGGCGGCAATGATGCCGGGTTCAGTGATGCCAATGTAGCGGGCTTTGGTAATACGTTGCTTGGAGTGACCAACAAGGGCTCCTTTCATGGGGCCTTTCATTGCTCCGATTCCACAGCCAGTAATAATGTTTTGACCTCTCAGCCCTAAACGATAGCCAACTTCTTTGGTGTACTCATATTCGTGATGAGGGATGGCGTGACCGCCCCAGCAAACCACCATATTGGGATCGATCCCAGGTTTGAGTGCTTTGGCATTGCGTAAGATATGAAAAATGGCATTGGTACAGCCAGAACTTGAATTAAAGTCGATGCGTGAATTTGTTTCCAGTTCCTGTTTTAGAAAAACTACGTCCCGCAGAACACTAAATACTTGCTCTTTCAGACCCTGAATCATTACACCATCAACAAATGCGCCAGCTGGTGCATTTTTGATTTTAAGTTTGACTCCTTTGTTTAGCTGCATGACTTCAATATTGAAGTGATCGAACTGCTGTTGGATAAAGCTGATGTCATCGGTGATATTGGTACTGTTCAGCACGGCCAGAGTACACTTTTTAAAAAGCTCGTAGTCATTGCCTGTGGTGTGTTCGCTCAGTCGCTGAATTTCATCATTAGTCAGAAGCTCAAGGCCAGATTCAGCTGTGATTTCTGTGTCGATATATTGGGAGTGGACTGCTTGAGTCATAGTTTTAATTATTACCTGTTTGGGTGTTTTCAAGTTGAGCTTTCATTAAAGTTTCGCCTGTACTCAGCATACAATAACTGTTGTCAGGATAGAATCGACAAATTGACATATTGTTAAGGATTACACTTGGTTTTAATGTTGGGATTATTTTTACTGATGGTAACGCGTCCTGTTTTACTTACCATTACAGCTCTATGAAGACTACTGTATTTCTTATGGCAGAGATATAGAGTGCCATTTTGATGATTAGTAAAGCCATACGGTGTGAGTTCCAGATATGGCTTGCGTTGAAATGCGCTCCACTGAACCGTTCGATAATGCTCAGCCAGGATTTGCTGATGCAAAACTTTGGATTGAGTTAGTCCTTTAGTCTTAATAACGGTAAGCTGTGTCCAGTCAGACTTGCAATCAAGAGTTGCTTCATGTGTTGACTTTAAATCAGGCAGGGCACCGCAAATCCGAATAGTCTGTTTGTTTGAAATAGCCTGATTCCTGGCGGTTTCGATAGTACTTTTAATCTTGAGTAAGTCTGCACTCAACTGTTGTTTAGCCATGAACTTTTTCATATGCGGCACTGCAATTAATGACACAATAGCTGCTATTGCCAAAGTCACAACCAGCTCTACAAGTGTCAATCCTTTCATTTTTTTAATCATTAACCAGCTCCTTGGATGATTGAGCTGGGCATACTAAAAAAGCTTTCTAATCAGAGAAAGCTGAAAAGTCTCTGAGGCTTGTGAGATTTGTCTGACGTTTTTGTCAGTAGGTTAAGGATAAGTCTTATTCTATACCAAGTTTTTTCATCTTATAACGAATGGTTCTAAAGCTGATGCCCAGTAATTTGGCTGCTTCGGTACGATTCCAACGAGTTTCATTGAGAGCTTTTTCTATTTCGGCTTTCTCAATCTTTTCAATAAACTGATCCAACGGTAGATCACCGCGATTAAACCCTAATTTGACCGGTTCCTGGCTTGGCTTTGTCGACTCTACATCCTCATTCTGGGCGAGTATTAGGTCTGATTCTTCAATAGAGTCAGATTCCGACAGGGCGCAGGCTTTTTCCAGTATATTTTCCAGCTCCCTATAGTTAAATGGGAATTCATAATTTCTCAATAGTTCTCTGGCTTTAGAGCTTATTTTTTTAGTTTCTGATAATTCGTCCAGATAACTATCAATCAGAGTATCCAAATCGGATAGTCTTTGAGTAATGGCTGGAATTTTTAGTTGAATGACATTCAATCTAAAGAACAGGTCTTCTCTTAGCTGGTGAGTGTGCACATAATCAATTAAAGGTTTCTCGGTACAAATGATGAAGCGAATATCCAGAGGTTCGTCCGTCTGTTCCGATTCAATGGGAAATTTTTTCTGCTCAATAGCATGAAGCAATTTTTTTTGAGTTATGATTGATAGTTCGTGAATATTGCTCAAAATCAGAGTGCTGTTGTTTGCTTGATATAATAAGCAGTCCTGCTGTTCATTTCTATGAAAGAGCATTTTTTCCAGTTCTTCTGGACTCTGGCTCGAACAGTCGAGAAATATTTCTTCCTGGTCAGAGCGTGAACTTTGCTCATGTAGTATTTGTGCAAGCCTTTCTTTTTCTGTCCCTTTTTCGCCTTCAATCACAATTGGCGCCTGAGAGCCACGGATTTTAACCATCTTTTCTCTAAGCTTATTAATCGTCTCGCTACTACCGGCAAGGAAGGTGAAGGGGGCTTGGGGCTCTGTCTGGTTCCCATCAACATACTTAAAGGCATGTTTTAACAACTGACGCAAGTGTGACAGGTCGATGGGCTTGGCCAGAAAATCGAAAGCACCAAGTCTCATCGCTTCGATGGCATTGTCTGTGCTTCCAAAAGCCGTAATTACAGCAATCGGCATGTGTGGGTATTGTTTGCGGACATATTTTACAAAATCCAGACCATTGCCATCTGGAAGCTTTAAATCGGTCAGACAGAAGTGGAATTCTTCTTCTGCCAGCTGTTTCTTTGCATCGGTTAAATCTTTACTGCTGGAAACATCAAGCCCCATTTGTATCAGGGTCATGGTTAGCAGATGTCGAATATCGGCTTCATCATCAATGATAAGAACTTTGGGTTTGTTTTGACTCATCACTTGGCCTTAAACATGATTAACGTCGTCTATCTTCGATTGGGTTGGTTCGTTCTGACCTATTAGACTCATCGGCTTCGATTTCAGCTAGTTGCTCTGCTAAATCAGCGTCGATCATGTAGCTGCTGGTATCAAAGCTGATCCTGAAACAGGCACCACCAAAAGCAACCGGAATGCAGTCCAACCTTGCCTGATTCGCTTCGCACAGTTCTTTTGATATATATAACCCAAGCCCTGTGCCGCTATGGTGTGTTGTATAAAAAGGTTCGAAAATTTTATCTTTTTCTTCGAGTGACACACCAACGCCTTCGTCAATGACATCGAGGAACAAATCACCGCTTAAAGGATCGCGACCTGCAGCGAGATGCAGCTGGTATTGATTAGTATTGAGGTAGCTGTACTTTAATGCATTATCAAACAAGTTAGATAAAACCTGCTTTAACTGAGATTGATCGAAGGCCACTTTCAGTCCCTGTTCAACACCTTCGGTAGTGATGATGGCTTCTTCCTGTAATCCTTGCTGATACTCTTTGATAAAGTTTGGTAAAAACCTGTCCAGCACTAATATCTGACGCTCAGGAGGCTTTCTTTTCGATACTTTCTGGATGTTATCAATGATTTCATTGATACGCTTTGACTGACGCTCAATGATCTCCATCAGTTGTTGCTCCTGTGGGTTATCGCTGACGCTTTCCAGAAGCATCTGTATCGACTGGTTGATCGCGCTAAGGGGGTTGCGAATTTCATGGGCGATACTGGCGGTCAACTGTCCAAGAGAAGCAAGCTTTAACTGTTGCGCTTTTTTGATCACATCTGAGTAGTTATCAAGCAGGATTAACGTCATGTCATTGGCGTTCAGGGGGATAAAGCGAGGTAATAGCTGAGGGCCTGTGCTGGTTGCACGGAAGGGCAGACCTTCGTGTGAACTGCGGTGAGCTCTTTTCAGCTGATAGTCCAGATCGTCAGTTATGGCAGACAAAGGTTTGCCAATTGGAGTGTCCGGCAGGCCGAGCCCATACCAGGCCGTCTGGTTTATATGGCGAATGCGGTGCTGATCATCTACGACAATGATGCCACGATTCATCTTTTCAATGATCTGGCTGTTGAGCCGGTGCATGTGCGCGATGGAGCGCTGCTGCTCGGCAGTTTCTTCTTCGTAGTAGGTCAGCCTTCTGGCCAGAATATTGCCGAGCAGGGTGACTACCAGAATACCAGCAATCTGCAAGCTGACTTCTGAGTAGAAAGTCTGATCAAAGGCTCCTTCCCGGAAGCGGTACACAAGAATCAGGCTGACGCTAACGAATATGCCATACAGCATACCTAATCGATTACGAACCAACAGCAAGGCAAAAATAGCAACCAGTGCCATCAGTACTATATAGCCTGCACTATCTGACTGGCCAGCATAGGCGAGCAGGCTGAGCATCAGGATGTCTGTAAAAGGTTGAGTGTAGGCTTGAATATGAAACTGATGTTCAACGAAGGATAGAAAGAGTAATAGACTCGCCAGAATTACATAGCTGATCGCCGCGGTGGTATAAACATCCTGATCAAATAACCCCGCCTGAGATTTGGCGATAAAGGGTAAAAGAAAAAGTAGTAACGCAATAACTAAACGCGCCACTGAATAGTAGCGTAAAAACTGCCATCCGAAGTCTATTTTTTTATTGTTATCAAACACTAAGCGTCCTGAAGTACCGATGTGTGTCACTTAGGTTATGTTGAGTTTGTCCTGATT
Organism: Kangiella sp.; assembly: GCF_014762745.1. GTDB lineage: Bacteria > Pseudomonadota > Gammaproteobacteria > Enterobacterales > Kangiellaceae > Kangiella. The sequence continues at coordinate 13,704 of NZ_JABURJ010000017.1, read as the reverse complement.
TCAAGCATTGGCTGTATAACTCATTGAAAAAAATTGTAATTACTGGAAAATATAGGACAAATTATTACCTGAGTCTGGCGATGCGAATTGCAATTGCACAAAACAACTACACGGTTGGAGACATCCACCGTAACCTTGAACTGATCAAGGCCTCCGTTAAGCAGGCTGAATCTGACAATGCTGATATTATCGTCTTTTCAGAGCTTTCCCTGTGTGGTTACCCCCCTGAAGATCTTTTGTTACGTCCAGATTTATACACCATTATTGATGAAGCCATTGAAGAGTTGCTGCATCTTAACTCAAGTGTAGCCATGGTGATTGGCCATCCGATTAAACAATCGGAAGGTCTTTTTAATGTTGCTACAGTGATTTATGGCAAGAAGATTCTTGTTCAGTATAAAAAACAGCTGTTGCCCAACTATTCTGTTTTTGATGAGAAGCGTTATTTTGAGTCTGGCTCAGAAGATTGCGTCTTTGAGTTCAAAGGCGTCAACGTCGGTTTGTTGGTTTGCGAAGATCTCTGGTATCCGGAGCCTACGGCACGAGTCAAAGCGCTTGGTGCCGATATTCTGCTAAGCCCCAATGCATCGCCATACTGCTATGGCAAGGGTGCCTTGCGTAGTGCAGAAATGGGGTCGCGTGCTCGTGAGAATGAGTTGCCGATCGTTTATGTTAATCAAATCGGCGGTCAGGACGAACTGATTTTTGATGGCTGCTCGGCAGTTTATAACGAAGAAGGGCAGCGTATTTTCCAGATGGCGGAAATGGCTGAAGACTTTGCTTATATTGATTTTGACAAGTCCTCTGGTGCCATTAAACCTAGTAAGGAGTACTTAAATCAATTCCATGGCGAAGAAGAAATCTGGCAGGCGCTGGTTTTAGGTGTTCGAGATTATGCTCGCAAGAATGGTTTTAAAGGAGCCTTGTTGGGGTTGTCGGGTGGCATTGATTCGGCAGTAACCCTAGCGGTTGCGGTCGATGCACTGGGTAAAGAGAATGTGAATGCGGTCATGATGCCGTTTCGTTATACCGCCAGCATGAGCATCGAGGATGCCGAAGCGGAAGCCAAAGCTTTGGGTATCGAGTTTGACGTGATATCGATTGAGCCTATGTACGAAGCTTTCATGACTCAATTAGCCCATCAGTTTAAAGACACTGAAACCGATCTGACTGAGCAAAATATTCAGGCTCGCTGTCGTGGTACTTTGTTGATGGCGCTTTCAAATAAATTTGGCCGTCTGGTGCTGACCACTGGAAATAAATCTGAAGTGGCAGTGGGTTACTGTACTCTATACGGTGATATGGCCGGTGGCCTGGATGTACTTAAAGATGTGTCCAAAACCATGGTTTATCGCTTGGCCAGGTACAGAAATACCATTTCACCTGTGATTCCAGAGCGTGTAATTACACGTCCGCCATCTGCGGAACTGGCTCCGGATCAAAAGGATGAAGACAATTTACCACCGTATGATATCCTTGACGCCATATTGGAAGCTTATGTCGAACAGGATAAAGGCATTGATGATATTATTGCCATGGGTTATGACGAAGCAGATGTGAGACGCGTCATATGGCTAGTGGATATCAATGAGCACAAACGTCGTCAGGCTCCTCCTGGAATTCGAATTACCCAAAGAGCTTTTGGGCGTGACCGACGTTATCCGATAACTTCGGGTTTTGGTCGACAGTTTAAAACTAAATAACTTAGACACAAACACAGGTTGTATGAGAAGGAAACACTGATGAAGAAAATAGAAGCTATCATCAAACCATTCAAACTTGATGATATTCGTGAGGCTTTAACCGATTTAGGCGTTAATGGTATGACGGTTACTGAGGTTAAAGGATTCGGTCGACAAAAAGGTCACACCGAGTTATATCGCGGTGCTGAGTATATGGTGGATTTTCTGCCCAAAGCAAAAATTGAAGTGGTCATTGATGATGAGCTAGTTGATAAATGTGTTGAAACTATTATTGAGGTGGCTCGTACCGGCAAGATTGGTGACGGTAAGATCTTTGTTACCAACATAGAGCGTGCGGTTCGTATTCGTACCGGTGAAGAGGGTGAGGATGCAATTTAGGACGGGATTGCTGCCAGGGTATTTTTACCAAGGTGTTTTCATCTAGATAAAAAAAGGGGCTCTCGTGAGCCCTTTTTCAGTTTTAGAATTCTGCTAATTTGTAATCTGGATAGTTCAGTAAGAGAACTTTACGGTATTCTTCAGCGATTTCAGGAAGCTCCAGAATTTTATAGGAATTAATTAAAATTTCTAGCGCGCCTGGTACTGCCGGTGTTTTTGGGAAATTTTCTACGATGTATTTGGCACGGTTAGCTGCTGCGATATAGGTATCACGCTGCATATAATAACGAGCTACATGTAATTCGTAATCAGCTAAAAGGTTGCGGATTTGAACCATACGCTGACGCGCATCTGGGGCATATTTACTCTCAGGGTAAACTTCGACCAAAGCTTTAAAGTTATCAAAAGCGGCTTTGATATTAGTCGTGTCGCGCTTTTCAATGTCAGCAGTGAAGACCTCTTTAAAAGTACCCACCTCTTGCTCATAGTGCATAACGCCTTTCATGTAATAGACATAGTCGGCGTTTTCATGTTGAGGGTGTTGACGAAGAAAACGATCAGCTAGAGCCTGCCCTGATTCATACTCACCTTTTTTGAAGTAAGCATAAATCAATTCTAATTTGGCCTGTTCTGAAATACGACCAAATGGATAGCGTGTGTCAATCTCCTCTAAAAGCTCAATGGCACGGGTATAGTTGTTTGCGCGCATAGAGCTTTTGGCACCATCAAACAGCTGCTGTGCAGTCATTGACGATACTTTAGTGTCTGTAAGGGCTTCTTCCTTTGGAGTGCTAGAACATCCAGCTAGCGAAAATACGAGTAGAGCAAGGACGATAATACTGTTTTTTTGCATATTTAATTCTTTCTGTTTGTGTTCAGCCTGATACAATGTGGCTCATTCTAACTGACCATCAGTTATAGGCCAATCTTTTTACGTGATTTTACAATGACCACCCAATCTATTGCACTCAGACACATATTCGACGAAAAAGTTTACGGAAAAAGGCTTGATGCTGCTTTATCTCAGCAATTTAGTGATTATTCCCGCTCTCGAATTCAAGAATGGATCCAAAATGGCTTCGTTAAAGTTAATGGCGAAGTGATAACCTCCAACAAGTATAAAATGGCGGGTTTTGAGGATATTGAAATTAACGCTGAGATCGAAGTTGCAGGCGAATGGAAACCTGAAGCAATCGCTCTTGATATTGTTTATGAAGATGATGCTTTATTAGTCATCAATAAGCCTGCTGGCCTAGTGGTTCATCCAGGCGCTGGTAATCAGGATGGCACTATGGTCAACGCCTTACTGCACCATTGTCCTGATCTTGCCAACTTGCCGCGAGCTGGCATTATCCACCGTATTGATAAAGAGACCACCGGTTTATTGGTCGTTGCTAAAACCATTGCGGCGCATACCAACCTCGTCGAGCAACTACAGAACCGTGCTTTTACCCGTGAATATGATGCAGTGGTCAACCGTGTCATGGTATCGGGTGGCACCATTGATAAGCCAATAGGCCGTCATCCTACCAAGCGAACCTCAATGGCGGTTGTTTCAGATGGCAAAAGAGCTATCACTCATTATCGCGTGGTGGAGAAATTTCTTGATCACACACACTTAAAGCTTCGTCTTGAAACTGGCCGGACTCACCAGATCCGTGTGCACATGGCCTATCTGAAGTTCCCATTGATCGGTGATCCTTTATACAGTGGCCGTTATCGCGTGCCGACCCGTATAACGCCAGCTTTGCGCGACACACTGGATGGTTTTAAAAGACAGGCGTTGCACGCCAGTTTATTGGGTTTAAATCACCCTGAAACCGGTGAGTATATCGAGTGGCGCGCACCTATGCCGCAGGATATGGCAAAGTTGCTTGATGATTTACGAGAAAACCGAGATACCTTCGAAGCAGAAGAATGATTGAGTTCATCAGGCCAAACTGGCCGGCACCAAATCATGTCAAAGCTCTGTCAACCACGCGTATAGGCGGTGTAAGCCAAGCTCCATTTGATAGCTTGAATCTGGGTTTGCACGTTGGTGATGATGAGTCGAGGGTAACGACTAACCGCGAACTGGTGCAGAAAGCATCTGAACATCCTCCGGTGCAATGGCTCAATCAGATCCATAGCAACCGAGTGGTTGAATTCTCGAACGTAGAAGCCTTGCTAGATGCTGATGCCATCACCACACAAAGGCCAGCAGCTACCTGTGCTGTGATGACTGCAGACTGTTTGCCCGTTCTCTTTACCAATAGCAGGGGAAACTGGGTTGCAGCAGCTCATGCCGGCTGGCGTGGTTTGGCCGATGGCATCCTGATTAATACCGTAAACAGTTGCACAGAGACAGCTCCTTTAATGGCCTGGATTGGTCCAGCCATAAGCCAGGACTGTTTTGAAGTTGGTGAGGAAGTGCGCAAAGCGTTTGTTGATCTGGATTCTGGTAATGAGTCCTGTTTTGTGCAAAATGAACGTGGTCGCTGGCAGGCAGACTTGGTGGCCTTGGCAAAAAAGCAGTTGGAGACTTTGGGCGTTGCGGTTTACTTAAGTCATTTGTGTACTTTTAAAAATGAGCATCAGTTTTATTCATACCGCAGGGATGGTCAAACCGGGCGCATGGCCAGCATGATTTGGATTGCAGAGTAATTTATATAAAAGATTAGTGAAAAGAGAATGACGACATTGTGGTGGATATTTTTGACGGTTGGGTTAGTTTTGGCCTTCTTAATCGTCAAATTAATCAAAGGTGCGAAAAAGTACAATCATATTGATTGGGGCTCGTCGTTACTTAACTTTATCGATGGCTTGAGTCGTTATTACTGTATTCGTTTTCACCGACTCGATTATGAGCGGTTTTCGCTGCCCGCAGAGGGTGGCGCCATTTTAATTTCAAACCATATTTCAGGCCTCGACCCTTTATTGCTGGTGGCCGCCAGCAATCGTCCTATTCGATTTATGATTGCAACAGAGGAGTATAATCGGTTTGGACTGAAGTGGTTATTCAAAGCAGCAGGCTGTATTCCGGTTCACCGCACAGGCCGTGCCGATATCGCTTTTCGCCAAGCGCGTAGAGCCTTGGAGCAGGGGGAAATTGTAGCCTTGTTCCCGCACGGTAAAATTCATCTGGATCACGAAGAACCGTTCCGCGTTAAGCCCGGTATTAAGAGATTGGCTGAACTGACCAAACACTCCATTTTTGTCTGTCGTATTGTGGGGGTTCGCGGTCAGGGTAGTGTCTTTACGGCATTATTGCTGCGTTCGCAATCTAAAATCCTGCAATTTCCAACCATCAACCATCATTACTTTAGCCACAAAGAAAGCCTACTTCATCTAGGGGAGCTACTGCTGGGGCATCGTCATCCATTTGCCAAAGACTCAAGTTCAAAGCAACATCCCTCGAAAACTTCAGAGTCCGATTGATTCAAAGGGCGATAACCTTTCTCTATCTCATTGACCTCTTTCTTGCCTGAGCTTGATTAAAGTCAACTCATTTGAATGATATTTAATCAAAATAGCTTGTAAGCTCTTGAAAAGATCAAATAAACCCACATTTTGTAAGGCATAGAGTTTTATATCGAGTCTGCGCACAGAAAGTGGCAATGACTCCAGAGAGGTTTTTTGCATGAGAATGGATAAATTTACTAGTAAGTTTCAATCTGCGTTGGCTGATGCTCAATCGTTAGCGCTGGGTAAGGATCATCAATATATCGAGCCGTTGCATCTGATGTTGGCCATGCTACAACAGCAGGGCAATAGTGTTGCTGCCATTTTAAATCAGATCGGTGCACCTGCCGGTCAGTTAATGAATGCCATTGATGCTGAATTAGCAAAACTGCCACAGGTCAGCGGTACCGGTGGCGAAGTTCATATTTCCCCAGATTTGGGCAAGCTTCTGAATGTCTGTGACAAGATTTCACAGCAGCGTCAGGATCAATACATTTCTTCTGAGTTATTTTTATTGGCTGCGCTTGAAGATAAAGGTGCTTTAGGCAAGTTGCTCAAGGCGCAGGGCGTTACGACTAAGATGGTTGAGGATGCCATTGCTCAAATCCGCGGTGGCCAAAACGTCAATGACCCCAATGCAGAAGATAGTCGTCAGGCTTTGGAAAAATACACCATTGATCTGAATGAGCGCGCTGAAAGTGGCAAGCTGGATCCGGTAATTGGTCGTGATGACGAAATCCGCCGCTGTATTCAGGTATTGCAACGTCGTAGTAAAAACAATCCTGTATTAATTGGTGCGCCTGGTGTCGGTAAAACTGCCATTGTTGAAGGCTTGGCACAACGTATTGTTAACGGTGAAGTGCCTGAAGGTCTGAAAAACAAGCGCGTTTTGTCTTTGGACATGGGCGCGTTAATTGCGGGCGCTAAATTCCGCGGTGAGTTTGAAGAACGCCTGAAAGCTGTTTTGAATGATTTGGCTAAAGAAGAAGGGCGAGTCATTCTGTTTATTGATGAGCTGCATACCATGGTTGGTGCCGGTAAGGCAGAAGGTGCAATGGATGCCGGTAATATGCTCAAGCCTGCACTGGCTCGCGGTGAATTACATTGTGTTGGTGCTACGACTTTAGACGAGTATCGCCAATATATCGAAAAAGATGCTGCGCTGGAACGTCGTTTCCAGAAAGTATTGGTTGATGAGCCGACTACAGAAGACACCATTGCAATTTTGCGCGGCTTAAAAGAGCGTTATGAAGTGCATCATGGGGTTGAAATTACTGACCCTGCGATTGTTGCTGCCACCACCTTGTCTCAACGCTACATTACCGATCGTCAATTGCCTGATAAAGCCATTGATTTGATCGATGAGGCGGCCAGTCGTATTCGTATGGAAATCGACTCTAAGCCGGAGGCCATGGATAAGCTTGAGCGCCGTTTAATTCAATTAAAAATTCAGCGCGAGGCTTTGAAAAAAGAAGAAGACGAGAGCTCGAAAAAACGTCTGCTGGATTTAGAGCAGCAAATTGATGAGCTTGAAAAAGAATTTGCTGAGCTTGATGAAATCTGGTCATCAGAAAAAGCCTCAGTACATGGAGCACAAAACATTAAAGCCGACCTTGATAAGGCTCGCGTTGAGTTAGAAGCTGCGCAACGCGCAGGTGATTTAACTCGCATGTCAGAGTTGCAATACGGCACTATCCCTGAGCTTGAAGCAAAGCTGGCTAAAGTCTCTGAGCAGGATACGGTTGAAATGCAGTTGTTGCGCAATAAAGTGACTGACATTGAAATTGCCGAAGTGGTTTCCAAGTGGACCGGTATTCCAGTATCAAAGATGTTGGAAGGTGAACGTGAAAAATTATTACGTATGGAAGAAGTGTTGCATAACAGTGTGATCGGTCAGGATGAAGCGGTTACGGCGGTATCAAATGCGATTCGTCGCTCACGTGCAGGCTTGTCTGATCCAAATCGCCCAAATGGCTCTTTCCTGTTCCTTGGACCAACCGGTGTCGGTAAAACAGAATTGTGTAAAACACTGGCCAAGTTCTTGTTCGATAGCGAAGACAATATGGTTCGCATCGACATGTCAGAGTTCATGGAAAAACATGCGGTTGCTCGCTTAATTGGCGCGCCTCCGGGCTATGTGGGCTATGAGCAGGGCGGTTATCTAACTGAAGCTGTGCGTCGCAAACCTTATTCTGTCATTCTGTTTGATGAGGTGGAAAAAGCACATCCTGATGTGTTTAATGTCCTGCTGCAAGTGCTGGAAGATGGGCGTCTAACTGATAGCCAAGGCCGTACGGTAGACTTTAAAAATACAGTGATTGTCATGACTTCTAACATGGGGTCTGACTTGATTCAGGCGCATAGTGCTAACTCTGAGGGCGGTGATAAAGACTATGAAGACATGAAGTCGATGCTGATGGACGTGATTGGCAAGCATTTTCGGCCAGAGTTCATTAACCGTATTGATGAGATTGTGGTCTTCCATCCTCTGGCAAAAGAGCAAATCAAATCGATTGCTGCGATTCAAATGGAGCGTTTGCTGCAAAGGCTGCGTGAGCAAGGCTTTGAGGTCAGGGTTACCGATGGCCTGCTTGAGTTGCTTTCCGAATCAGGCTTTGATCCGGTGTTCGGTGCGCGTCCTTTAAAACGTGCCATTCAGCACAAGGTTGAAGATCCATTGGCGCAAGCCATATTGGCCGGCAAGGTTGATGTGAGCAAAACTTTGACCTTGGATGTTGAAGGCGATCAGCTTTCTATAAAGCAATAAAGTACTCAGCAACAAAAAAGCTCTGGAGCTTTAACACTCCAGAGCTTTTTTTATGGACACCAGGTTTTAGCCAGGTCGTCCGTCAATTCTAGGTTTGGTCAATACTGGCCAGTAGAAGATTACGAACAGGCCGTAAGCGAGAATCCACAGAATACCACTGACCTGATAACTGTCTGCTAAGTAACTCGGAGCAATCAAGGCGGTAAAGCCCCGAATAACACCTGCCAAAATGACAATCGCAAAGGCCACTGTCATCCACTTGCTTGGCTGTAGTGGACGTCCGGAATGGCCAAGTGAGACGCGTGCAATCATTCCCAGCACCACTGAGCCGAGTGCTCCTGCAGTTAATAGGTGGGATGCATTTGAATAGGTTGTGGTCTGTTCCAGTAGCGCGCTGGCAAATACCAGCAAACCGATCGGAATAAACCAGTAGCCCAGATGTAATATCCATAACAAAGGAATCTTAAGTGCAGGCAGGGTTTTCCAGCGCAATATCCGTACAATATTAGCCACCGCCGCCAGTATCATCAGGACTGCTACAATCGTATTCATGCCTTCGTTTCTTGGTAATAATAACCAGGCAAAAGTAGCCAGCCAGATAGCACCTAAACAAACCCATTCAAGTGCCAGAATCGGCATTGGTTTGTCAGTATTGGTAGCTCTTGAAGTGAAGAAAGGAATGACTCGGCCGCCCATGACAGTGATTAATGATGTGATAGCCAGCACCGTAGTAATAAAAATACGTTCGGCAAAGAGCCAGTCATCGATATAGGCAGCGTAATAGCTCAGGGCATTAAGAATGGTGAAGAGTACCATTAAAGGGACAAAGAACAGATTGCGCCATTGTTTCACCTGAATGACCGGCCGGGCCAGAAAGATTGCCACTAAGGGAAGCCAGGCAACATCTAAAGCGATGACGATCCAGCTTTTCTCTCCCAGAAAAGGAAGCAAAACCCTGGGTAAGAGCCATAGCGTGGATGCGATTGCCAGTGGCCAACCCCGAACTCCGGGAATACCAGTCCAATTTTGCATGGCGGTTAATACAAATCCGGCAATAATAGCTAAGGTAAAACCAAACAACATTTCATGCGCGTGCCACCAGATCGAGTTGTCGATTCCCGACAGGAGGTTGTGACCTGTTAGAAATGCCAGCCAGAGCACCATCGAAAGGGTAGCAACTAAAGCACCCCCGAGGAAAAACACCCTGAAGCCCAGTCGAAATAATGGCCAGATAGCATTCTCTTTTTTTGAGTCTAATATTTGCATATTGAAAGGTATCCAATGGTTACTGTTTAGCGACAATCACATTATAAAATAAAGATGCATAAAAAATACATGTTTATTTGAGTGAATTTATCCTCCAGTATTAAAGCTAACCAATACAATAAGATAAAGTAAAAACCTTATAAACTATGTTCATGCGCTACTTAATCTGGCTACTACTGATAGTGCTGCAAATCGGCTTCGGTATTATTATATATCACCAATCTGGCAAGCCTTTACTGGGTTTTGTCTGGTTAGAACAACAGCTGCCAGCTCTATCTAGCTGGCTATCAAGTCTTGTCGGGCATTTGCCAAAGGTCTACCAGGACGGATGGCTTGCTAATCATCTTCCTGACATCCTGTGGTCAAGTGCCTGCGCCTCACTTTTGGTGGGTATCTGGGTGAACCAGTTAACACTTTCAAAATTATTGCCACTTGGTATGGGGTGTGCTATTTTTTATGAAACGCTTCAAGGCCTTGGGTTTGCGGGCGGCACATTTGATTGGATGGATATGGTGTATTCATTGTTTGGGGGAGTTCTGAGTACATTAGTTACCTACCTTCTACTAAAAAAAGTGCCAAATAACGAAGCTGAACAAATCTAATATTTATTGCTTGTGACAATAAGGGAAGGACCATGAAAAAAACATTGCTCGCGGGGCTTGTGACGGGAGCCGTTCTCCAACTCTCTGGCTGCATACCAGCTTATACAGCTGCCACCACACCAACCAAAACAATATATAAGGGTGTTCATCCGTTAACCCTGAAGCAGCAAAAACCAGCCAGTAATATAACTTATCTGACAATTAATGGTGCTTACTATGAACTTCCAAATGAGTGCCTTTTAATTCGCTCTTATGGTGATATGGCCGATAATCGTCAATTTGGGGATGATGCCGAATCACGTAACTATGGCGATATGGCTGATGATCGTAAGTTTGGCGATGATGTGGAGTCAAGGAGCTATGGCGACGATGCAGAAAGACGTGAATTCGGTGACGATGCAGAAAGCCGTGAATTCGGTGATGACGCAGAATCACGCAATTATGGTGATATGGCTGACAATCGACAGTTCGGTGACGATGCAGAAAGCCGTGAATTCGGTGATGACGCAGAATCACGCAATTATGGTGATATGGCTGATAACCGCCAGTTTGGCGATGATGCGGAGTCTCGCAGTTTCGGTGATGATGCAGAAAGTCGTGAATTTGGTGGGGTAGCAACTCAGTTTCGTTGTTTGAAAATTCAAAATATCAATAAGGTGGTTGTGTCTGGCTTTATTGGGCAGGAAACCATTCTCGTGAATAATGGCACTAGCTTCTCTGGTTATGAAAGAGACGGCAAAACAATTTTACTAAAATTCTAAATAGGAGTGATTCATGAAAATATGGGCAAAATCTGTTGTTAGTATTGGGGCATTAGCGATGATGTTATTGCTCGCGATGGGATCTGATGAACCTCAAGCTCGTCTGATTGATCAAACTGATAAATCTAAAGTGCCAATTCAATACGGTGTTTTGCAAGAGGGAATGCGTATTGTTGCTGAGGATGGTTCTTTTGAGCTAAAAGGCGGCGAGCGTTTTACCTCACCATTCCAGTCGGATTTGTGGGGTTATGGATGTAATAACTTCAGTAATAAAGATGTGCTAACTAAAGCTAACGACGTGCTACTTTGTGGCGCCAAGAAGGTTAAGGTGTATTATGGTAATAACCCAGAGCCATTATATGGGGTGCTTGCTTTAAACAAAGCAATCCAAGCTGCGCATGGCCCTGCTTCACGCTCTTATATGATTAAGATTGCTGAAGATAAAATTCAGCATGCCCGTGCTGGTAACACATCAGTGTCTTTTGAGTATATGAACTGGACAGAAACCAAGCGCTGGTCTACATCCTATACACCTCAAAAGAATGAAAAGACCTGGTACAGTTGGATATTATGGGTTTCAGCCTATCCAATGTAATTTGCCAACATATAAAAAAAGCCCTCATTGTTGAGGGCTTTTTAGCTTCGGTGATGAGATGGTGCTACTTACCATCTTCACAATATTTTTTAACATTCTCACGTGCTTGCTTTAAGCGCTCTTCGCGTTCGGTATCGGTCAGCATTCTTCGCTCACCATTTTCTTCTATCTGAACACGAGTTCTACTTTGGAGAACTTCAAGGTTGTTTTTAGCAATGGTGCAGTTCTTACGGGCAATTTCTTTGTTTTGAGCTTCGATACTTTTTTTCTGAGCTTCCTGTCTGGCTATAACTTCATCTTGTGCATCTGTCATATTGTTAGTTGACTCTGCACTTTGCTCATTGCCACGTTCAGAAATCGGCTTTGAATCGCTGACTCTTTGATTGATGGTTTCGTAGCTAACGCCGTGAGGCGGTTTTGTCTGGGTGTACTTTATATTCCCTTTGTCATCTTTCCATTTATAGATAGGTTGGTTGGCGCTGGCCATCGCAGAAATACCTAACCCTAAAATGGCGGTCAAAACAATGCATTTGATTTTAGCCATAACATTTCCGTTCTCTAGATTGGTTGATTGCAAAGAGCTTTGCCTAAGAACCATAGGCTCAAGCATCTTCTTCGATAAGCACTAATTTATTCGTTTTAGCAAAATCTAGCAACTGTTTGAATAAATTGGGGTGTTCGAATGATAACTGGTTAGAAATAATCACACACTTTACACCATCAATCACGGCAGGTCTTAAAAGAGGGGAGTAAACCATTCTACGGTTTCGAAAGGTACATAAATTACCACACATCCGTTCAGCCCAGTCACTGGGTCTGAATGTTTCTCCAGTTTCTGTTTGCCCTTTGATAATTAAGCGCTTGCTGGCTTGTGTTTCGCTCATGTCCGGCTTTTACTTGATAAGTTGCGCGTATATTGACAGAATCCACGTCGCTGTCAATATACCCATTCTATTCGCTATGGGTTTGAAGCTATAAAGTAACACTCTACAAAACACTTCTCCAGCTGTTCTTGTGTGTGTTAATGTAATGACATCAACGATTTAGATTGACCAGGTAACAACTTTAATGAAAGCCAATAAGCAAGTAGCACAGAAACGCGGTATCTACCTTCTCCCTAACTTACTCACCACAGCGGGGCTTTTCGCAGGCTTTTATGCTGTAGTTGCCTCTATGCAGGGAGCTTTTGCCAGTGCTGCAGTCGCTATTTTTATCGCCATGATCATGGATGGCCTTGATGGTCGGATTGCCAGAATGACCAATACACAAAGTGACTTTGGTGCTGAATATGACTCGATGGCGGATATGATTTCATTTGGTATTGCACCTGCGCTTGTAATCTACAACTGGGCACTTTTTGATACTGGCAAACTTGGCTGGCTGGCCGCCTTTGTTTATGTTGTTGGAGCAGCATTACGTCTTGCTCGATTTAATACTCAGGTAGCAACAGCGGATAAGCGTTACTTCCAGGGCCTCGCCAGTCCTTCAGCGGCAGCTATTATTGCTGGTCTTGTGTGGTTAGGTGCTGATTATGAATGGGATTCCAAGCCGTGGGGTATCTATATAGCTATTATGACTATGGTTGTTGGCCTGTTGATGGTCAGTAATTTCCGCTATTCCAGTTTTAAAGAAGTGGACTGGAAAGGTAAGATTCCTTTTATTGGCGTTCTGATCATAGTCCTGATTTTCGTATTAATTGCTTCTGAGCCACCGCTGGTTCTATTTAGTGGATTCGCCATCTACGCGCTTTCTGGGCCAATTATGACCCTGTGGCGTATAAAGGATATAAAAGAAGAAAGAAGATTGCGTAAGTTGGAAGATGGGCAGATCGACGATTCTCCAAAGACATCGGACGAAGAACAGTCTAAGTAACCGTTTAGGGCCCATGCTGCTCACCAATCAAAGGCGCTTTTACCAGCGCCTTTGTTTTGCCAAATGTAAAACCTTATATTTTTGAGCCTTATCTATTAGCTTCATTAATCTAAATAGCAAAATCTTGTTTAAAATTCACCCGTTTTGGCGTTATAATAATCAGCTCGCAAAAAACTTTCGAAAACTTTCAAAAAGAGCTTGCGAAGTGAAAAAGGGTGCTTATAATGCGCACCACTTTCGAGGCAGATGTCGCGGAAGGGAGGTCCAGGAAGGGCGGTTTCAGAAGCGGTAAAAAAAGTTTCAGAAAAGGTGTTGACAG
>NZ_JABURJ010000020.1 GCF_014762745.1 Kangiella sp. | reverse complement strand
TCTTGTAACCATTGCTACATTAGCAGACTTTTTCTTGAACACAAGTCGTACCAGTTAGACCAAGGCTCACAATTTAATGTTGCCTTACTAGCGCAGTCTTTCTATCCTTAGCCCAACTTTAATTAATTGTGTGCCCATGCCTCAGTCAAAGCCCATCCTGAAAGTCGCGGTTCCCACGCCTTTGCGTCGAAGTTTCGATTATCTGGTGGGCCATCATGCGGTACCTGCCGTAGGTACTCGAGTCCGAGTATCCTTTGGCCGCCAGCAATTAATTGGTATTGTTGTCGCACATACCGATAAATCAACCACTCCTGCCAACAAGCTCAAGCCTATCCAGGAAGTCATTGATAGTGAACCTTTGCTGCCCGATACTTTATTCAACTTATTAGTTTGGGCTGCCGATTATTATCAGCATCCTATCGGCGATGTGTTTACGACCTGCCTACCAAGCCTGCTCAATAAGGGCGAGCCAGCGATACTTGAACCTGAATACTGCTGGAAGCTAACCCCGGAAGGCCAAGCGGCTTTTCCCAAGCTGAATAAAAACGCCGTCAAGCAACACAAAATTCTGCACTGGGCTTTAGAGCATCAAGGGATAATTCAGGCCTTCGATCTTGAGCAGTTGGAGTTGATTCCCAGTGAGCTCAAGCCACTGATCGAGAAAGGCTGGCTAAGCAAAGAGATTATCGAGCCGTCCGCGCAAGGCTTCGTGCAGAGTTCCGACTCGCTGGTACTCAACCAGGAACAGCAGCAGGCAGTCGAAACCATGCAAAAAGACATAGGTCAATTTCATGGCTTTCTGCTGGACGGCGTTACCGGTAGTGGCAAAACCGAAGTTTATTTGCAGCTGATAGAAAAGGTGCTGTTGAATCGTCAGCAGGCGCTGGTGCTGGTTCCGGAGATTGGTCTGACGCCGCAAACCGTACAGCGCTTCAAGCGTCGCTTTGATTGCGATATAGCCATGTTGCATTCAGGACTGACTGACCGACAGCGTTTGAATATTTGGCTCAAAGCGAAGCAAGGACTCACTTCTGTTGTTATTGGAACACGCTCTGCGCTGTTTACTCCCTTTGCCGATCTGGGCCTGATCGTGGTCGATGAGGAACATGACGTTTCCTATAAGCAGCAAGATGGATTCCGCTATTCGGCGCGAGATCTGGCCATTCTGCGCGCCCGTGACGAACAGGCGCCAGTGGTGCTTGGCAGTGCCACCCCATCCATGGAGTCTGTTCATAATGTCAATCAAGGGAAACTAACCCACCTGACATTACGCAAGCGCGCAGCAAATGCCAAGCCTCCCCATATCAAGGTGCTGGATATTCGCCAACGTCCGCTCAACAATGGTCTGTCGCAACCTTTGTTGGACAACATGCAGCGTCATCTTGAGAAGGGTAATCAGTGCCTGGTTTTTCTGAACCGGCGCGGCTTTGCACCAAGTTTGATGTGCCACGGATGCGGCTGGATAGCCGATTGCCAGCGTTGCGATAAACACATGACGCTGCATCTACAACAGAAGCGACTTCATTGCCATCATTGCGACAAGCAGGTGTTCATGCCGAAAAAGTGCCCGGACTGCGGCGCGCCCGAACTATTCCCGGTTGGTTTAGGCACCGAACGCCTTGAGCAGGCTTTAATCACGGCTTTCCCCAATAAAAAAGTAGTGCGCATTGATCGCGACAGCACCCGCCGCAAACAGGCTATGCAGGACTATGTCACCGCTATTAAAAATAATGAAGTGGATATTCTTGTGGGTACTCAGATGCTGGCCAAAGGCCATCACTTTCCCAACCTGACCATGGTAGCAGTGGTCGATATTGATGGCTGTCTGTTCAGTGCCGACTTTCGGGCGACCGAAAGAACTGCTCAACTACTGACTCAGGTTGCAGGACGTGCCGGCCGCGCTGATCAACCCGGTGAAGTGGTGATTCAGACCCATCATCCAGAGCACCCACTACTGCTTAACCTTTTTACCCAAGACTACCAGTCACTAAGCCAACAGATACTGGCAGAGCGGGAAGCTGGACTATTGCCGCCCTACTCCTCAATGGCGCTGTTTCGCGCAGAAGCAAGTAGCTTGCAATATCCGATGGAGTTTCTTAAGGAAGTCAGCCAGTCCCTGAGCCATATAACCGGTATGGATTGTTTCGGTCCCTTCCCGGCGCCGATGGCCAAGCGGGCGGGCAAGATGCGAGCGCAACTTTTATGCCAGGCGCAACAGCGCGGCCTGATCCAGCGAGCTTTAAAACCGGCAATATCGCAAATTGAGCAATTGCCCAGTGCGCGCAAAGTTCGTTGGTCAATCGATATCGATCCACAAGATCCCTTTTAATGTGAGCCGATACCGTCCCCGCCTCACACTTTATTCCTTTTGTCAGTTGGCTAACCCGTTAATAGCACATACAATAAGCCATTGCCCAATGGGCCTTTTGCATTGATATCTTTTAGCCGTATTTTTTAAGAGTATAAGAATGACCAAGGATTACGCCAAGAAACGTAAAACAGCGCGCAAAAGCAATAAGCGCAGCCCACGTCAAAAGCCAGCACCTCGTAAACCTATATCGCCTGTTCTGGTATTTATTGGCGGTGTCCTCATTACCTTGTTTGCGATATTCCTGTGGCTACTGGTCAAAAAGCCGGAAATGATCAAGGAAGTTATCCCGGTCAAAGAGCCGGAGCAAACTGTCACGAGCAGTGAGAAACACCCAGACAAGGAGCAGGAAGAGACCAGTACCGAGCCTGAGTACACTTATCATGAAACCTTAACCAATAAGGAAATTAAGGTAGATGCTACTCAAGTCACAACAACGACCAATAGCAATGTCTCCTATGTTATGCAATGTGGTGCATTCAGAAAACAGGAAGATGCCGAGGCCATGAAAGTTGAAATGGCATTTATCGGCTTCCAGGCCAACGTTGAAGAAAAAGATGGCTGGTATCGGGTGCGACTTGGCCCTTACAACTCAAAGCGTGCCGCAGAAAGTGATCGCCATAAATTACAGGATAATGATTATCAGGATTGTCGGATTTGGTAATCAACTAAGTTTACTATTAACTTCAGTTTCTAAGTTATGTGCGATTATTTATTCGATTTTGAATATTGAATGGGCAATGCTGTTATATATGTTTCGCCCCTCGGCGAGTTCCTTTTTACGGAATACTTCCCTGTATTCCGCTAAAGCCAGCGTCGCTTTACTCCGCTGTTCAAATTTGTTCCTTACAAATTTGTCTTGCTCCAAGTAATCACAAAATCGTCAGGAACGATTTTGAATAGCGAAGCTAGCCCGCAGGGTGAAGTACAGGACGTACTTCATAAAGGAAGGCCACCCGATGATTGAGGTTTCGCTTCGCTCTACTTCCCTCACAATAGTCAAGCCACTTAACGCAGGGTCTGCCCCCTTGGGTACCGCAAAATACGTTCCATCTCCCTAAAGGGATTCCTTTCAGTCACAGATTTGAATAGCTATGTCTTTACTACTTCTCAGCTCAATCTAAGGGGAGAATTGGAGCAAGCCTAAAAAGTAACAACTTAACGAAAACTTCCATAATCCTCATTACAAATTTAGATTTAACTCCCACCGATTGCTCCTTGAATTTACTGCCCCAGCCCCCATCTAGCCGTTATTGCAAAGAATAAGACTGACTCCGGAGAATATTTTGGAACAATATCGTGGAACAACTATTTTATCAGTACGCCGTAATGGCACTGTTGTGATCGGTGGCGATGGCCAGGTGTCGCTGGGCAACACCATCATGAAAGGTAACGCCCGCAAGGTACGTCGTTTATATAACGATCAGGTGATTGCCGGATTTGCAGGCGGTACAGCTGATGCCTTCACTCTCTTTGAGCGTTTCGAGAAAAAACTGGAAGCACACGGTGGTAAATTGATGCGCGCAGCGGTTGAGCTGGCCAAAGACTGGCGCACCGATCGAGCCCTGCGTCGCCTCGAAGCCTTGCTAGCTGTCGCTGATAAGGAAAATTCACTGATCATTACCGGTAATGGTGATGTGATTCAGCCTGAAGACGATCTAATCGCTATTGGTTCCGGTGGCCCATTTGCACAATCTGCGGCCAAGGCCCTGTTACAGAAAACTGATTTGAGTGCACGTGAGATTGTTGAAACAGGCTTAACTATTGCCGGTGATGTCTGTATTTACACCAATCATAACCAGACCATAGAAGAGCTTAGCTATTAAAGGCTATGCCTTGAAGTAAGTACCAACTTAAGCCGAATCAAAGCATTTCAATAAAGAGTATTACATTATGTCTATGACACCTCGTGAAATTGTCCATGAACTGGATAAGCACATCATTGGCCAGAAAGACGCCAAGCGATCAGTGGCCATTGCCTTGCGTAATCGCTGGCGCAGAATGCAGGTCAACGAAGAACTGCGTAACGAAATCACCCCAAAGAACATCCTGATGATTGGCCCTACTGGCGTCGGAAAAACTGAAATTGCCCGCCGCCTGGCGAAACTGGCCAATGCACCCTTTATTAAGGTCGAAGCCACCAAGTTCACTGAAGTAGGTTATGTGGGTCGCGACGTTGAATCCATCATCCGCGATCTGGTAGACGCAGCCTTTAAAATGCTGCGTGAGCAGGAAATGGCTAAAGTCCAAAATCGTGCACAAGATGCCGCTGAGGAAAAAGTCCTTGATGCACTGCTGCCACCACCGCGTAAATCCAGTGACAGCGAGTGGGATCAACCTGCTGAATCACAAGACTCTTCTGCTCGTCAGATTTTCCGCAAGAAACTGCGTCAAGGTGAGCTGGACGACAAGGATATTGAGATTGATGTGGCGCAAATGGCGGTCGGCATCGACATTATGGCACCTCCCGGCATGGAGGATATGACCAGCCAGTTGCAATCCATGTTCCAAAACATGGCCCCCAGTAAAAGCAAGAAGCGCAAACTGAAAGTTAAAGATGCGCTGAAAATGCTGACCGAAGAAGAAGCTGCCAAACTGATTGATCAGGAAGAACTCAAGATCAAGGCGGTTGAAGCGGTGGAACAGCATGGCATCGTGTTCCTTGATGAAATTGATAAAGTGGCCAAGCGCGGCGAACATAATGATGGTGGCGTATCACGCGAAGGCGTCCAGCGCGACCTCCTGCCATTAGTCGAGGGCTGCACCGTTAATACCAAGTATGGGATGTTAAAAACTGACCACATACTCTTTATTGCTTCAGGTGCTTTTCATCTTTCAAAACCATCTGATCTAATTCCTGAGTTGCAGGGTCGTTTACCGATCCGTGTTGAGTTACGCGCTTTAACCCCGGATGACTTCAAACGTATCCTGACTGAACCGGATGCAGCGCTAACCAAACAGTATCAGGCGCTACTGGAAACTGAAGGCAAGAAAATAGAGTTTGCAGAGAGCGGTATCGCTAAAATTGCCGAATACGCCTTCCAGGTCAATGAAACCACCGAAAACATCGGAGCACGCCGTCTGCATACAGTGATGGAGCGTTTGCTTGATGAGGTTTCCTTTGATGCCAGCGAAGATTCGGAAACCCTGGTCATTGATGAGGCTTACGTTACCAAGCAACTGTCCGAGCTGGCGGATGACGAAGATCTCAGCCGCTTCATTCTTTAACAATCAATATTTTCTATCGCAGCAAGCCCGAACTTTTTCGGGCTTTTTCCTATTTAAACACCCACCAGCCCTACTCAACATATTGATTCTCAAAGCATTTCATTTGCATTAGATTTTTAAGTGCAAAAAAAAGAACAATAGACTTTATCTAAGATAAATACAGAAAGATTCTACAATTTGACTTCAGGGCAAATTTAACTTAAAGAAAAAGCATAAAAGCCTTTAAATAAAAGATTTAAGCGATAGTAAGCACTAACATTGTCATTTGTAATTGTTTTGTAACGGTCTGTACAAATTAGACTTTTGTCTAAAAATACTTATTAGATCACCCTAAATGCATAAATTTTATTGTTCCGAACAAGGGAATTTTAGTAGAGTCCTAAGACCTCGATTTTCGAGGAACATAAAATAAACAACACTAAGGGGTGTTTTAACATGAAACTAAACCAAGTAGTCGCAGGTGTTCTGCTAGCGACGGGCGTAACCGGTGCATATGCTGGTGAGTTCAAAGCTGCAGCTCAACCTGAAAAAGCCATCAAGGGACAATACATTGTTGTCCTCAAGGACGATGCAGTGGCTGCTAATATGGGATTATTCTCAAGCAATGCTAATGAACAAGCTATTGCTATGGTGAGCGACAACTTGAGCCGTAAATATCAAGCTCAAGTTCAACGTACCTTTACTAAAGCTGTTAAAGGTGGCGTATTCAACATGTCTGAGAAAGCTGCACAAAAGCTAGCTCAAGATCCTAATGTTCTTATCGTTGAGGAAGACCAAATCATTAGCATCAATGCAACTCAAAACAATGCCACTTGGGGCCTTGACCGCATTGATCAGCGCAACCTTCCATTAAGTGGCTCTTACACTTACAACACTACTGCAAGCAACGTTAACGCATACATCATCGATACTGGTATCCTAAGCTCGCATAGTGAGTTTGGTGGTCGCGTTGTTGGTGGTTACGACTTTGTTGATAATGATAGCACTCCAAATGACTGTAATGGTCACGGTACACACGTTGCCGGTACTGTAGGTGGTTCTACTTATGGTGTTGCCAAAGGCGTAAAGCTTTATGGCTTGAAAGTTCTAGGCTGTGACGGTAGCGGTACTAACTCTGGCGTAATCGCTGGTATTGACTGGGTTACTAACAACCACGTTAAACCTGCTGTTGCTAACATGAGTTTAGGTGGAGGTGCTTCATCAACTATCGATAACGCTGTTGCCAACCTTGTTGCTTCAGGTGTAACGGTTGCAGTTGCAGCTGGTAACGACAACAGCAATGCCTGTAACTACTCACCAGCTCGTGAGCCAAGCGCGATCACTGTAGGTTCTACAGCATCTAACGACTCTCGTTCTAGCTTCTCGAACTACGGTTCTTGCTTGGATATCTATGCTCCAGGTTCTAGCATCACTTCAGCATGGTCAAACGGTGGTACTAATACTATCAGTGGTACTTCAATGGCTTCTCCACACGTAGCCGGTGTTGCTGCTCTATACTTAGCAGACAACCCTAACGCTACACCTAGCCAAGTTGAAGCAGCTATCGAAAATGCTGCAACTTCAGGCGTTGTATCAGATGCAAAAACAGGTTCTCCAAACTTGTTATTGTACAGCTTGTTTGATGGTTCAAGCCCTGATCCAGAGCCAGAGCCAGGCAATGTTCTTGAGAATGGCGTATCAGTAACCTTCTCGGGAGCTTCAGGCTCGGAAACTGACTTCACTTTCGAAGTTCCTTCTGATGCCTCTAACGTAAGCTTCGATATGTCTGGCGGTTCTGGTGATGCTGACCTATACGTTAAGTTCGGTAGCGCACCAACAACTTCAAGCTATGACTGTCGCCCATACCGTAACGGTAATACTGAGTCTTGTGACTTTTCAGCACAGACTGGTACTTACTATGTAATGGTGCGTGGTTACACTAGCTACTCTAACGTTAACCTGGTAGCAACGCATGATGGCGGCGGTAGCACAGAACCACCACCAGAAGGCGGTAGTGCAACTCTTGAAAACCTTTCTGGTGCTTCAGGTAGCTGGGCTCACTACTACATTGATATCCCTGCTGGCATGAGCAGCCTGGATGTTCAAATGAGCGGTGGTTCAGGTGATGCTGACTTGTATGTTCGTCGCGGTGCTCAACCAACGACTTCAAGCTACGATTGCCGCCCATATAAGTATGGCAACAACGAGAGCTGCTCATTCTCCAACCCAGCTCAAGATCGTTGGTACATCAGCATCCGTGGTTACTCTTCTTACTCAGGTGTAACTCTACAGGTTGACTGGCAATAATTATCACTTAGGTGATAACTGAGAAAGCTGACCTTCGGGTCAGCTTTTTTTATGGTTGAGTGTTTTTTATCAAGACCACTTGATTCTGATGACATCAAAACCCTATTTATCCTTACAACCCATCTCGATATTTCTGTTACAATCTAGTCAATTTAGCCCATAAAGCTTATGCGACATGCCGCAAACAGGTTCTCCAATACCAACAGCGATTAAGCTGCATCAAAAAAGCCAACAATTAGAAGTCGCCTTCCCAGGCAACACATACTTATTGCCCTATGAGTACCTTCGTGTATTTTCGCCCTCGGCAGAAGTCAGAGGGCATGGCAATCAGCAAATGACTTTAATCGGCGGTAAGAAAAATGTTCAGATAACCAATATTGAGGCAGTGGGTCGATACGCCATTAAGCTGACCTTTGATGACGGACATGACAGTGGTCTGTATACTTGGCAAACCTTATTAGAACTTGGCCAGAACTACTCATCAAACTGGCAACAATATCTGCATCGACTCGAAGCAGCCGGACTGACTCGTAGCAGTGATACTGCGGTTAAAACTTTCAATCCTAAGTACAGTGATTAATCAGCGAAGCCCAATACTATGACAGAGCATGACAAAAAAACATCAGCAGACACCACTCACTTTGGTTATCAGACCGTAGAAAAGAGTCAAAAAGCGGCCAAAGTTGCCGAAGTGTTCCATTCGGTAGCCGCCAAATATGATGTGATGAATGATCTCATGTCTTTCGGTGTGCACAGAATCTGGAAGCGCTACACCATAGAGCGTGCTGCTGCCCGCCCCGGCCAGACCATTCTGGATATCGCAGGTGGAACCGGCGACCTAACCGCAAAGTTCTCCAAAATTGTCGGCCCAACCGGCAAAGTGGTGTTAGCCGATATTAACGAGTCCATGCTCAAAGTTGGTCGCAATAAACTGGTAGATAGAGGTATTGTTGGTAATGTTGAATATGCACAGGCCAATGCCGAGTGTTTGCCTTTCCCTGATAACTACTTTGACCGAATTACCATTGCTTTTGGTTTACGCAATGTTACCGAAAAAGAAAAAGCACTGGAGTCGATGTATCGCATTCTAAAACCAGGCGGCAAATTGTTGGTGCTTGAATTTTCCAAGCCAGCACTACCTGCTCTATCCAAAGTCTATGATGTTTATTCTTTCTCATTATTGCCAGCGATGGGCAAGGTGGTTGCCAATGATTCGGAAAGCTATAAATATTTAGCCGAGTCGATTCGTATGCACCCCGATCAGGAAACTCTGAAGCAGATGATGTCCGATGCTGGTTTTGATGAGGTGGAGTACACCAATTTGACTGGTGGCATTGTAGCTCTGCATATTGGTAAGAAATTTTAAATTGCATCATTAAACCGAACTGACTCATGATGTTATCGCTATTTACTCCAGCCATCGAAATGATCATCAATCAGGCGGTGAAACTCGATCCTGATGCTCAGTCCCGTCTTGCATCGCTGGAAGGGAAAATCATTAAAGTCACGCTGACCGATCTCAATGCCAGT
Organism: Kangiella sp.; assembly: GCF_014762745.1. GTDB lineage: Bacteria > Pseudomonadota > Gammaproteobacteria > Enterobacterales > Kangiellaceae > Kangiella. Next base: position 11,563 of record NZ_JABURJ010000020.1, on the reverse strand, counting down.
TTTTATATTGTGATTGAAGATAGTCTGATTTTGGTTAAAGCGGAACTGGATAAGCAGGCCAACGCAGAATTAACCGGCTCTTCCAGTAGTTTCTTTAACCTTGCCTTAAATGAAAAAGGTTCGGACTCAATTTTTAAAGGTGAGGTTCACTTTGCCGGTGAAATTGGCACTGCGCAAAACTTCCAGAATTTTTTCAAGCAACTTGATATCGACTGGGAAGAACACTTAGCAAAATATACTGGTGATATCGTCGCTCATCAGCTAATAAGCGGCAGCAAAACCGTCACTGGCTGGCTGCAAAAAACAGTCACAAGTGCACAACAAAACCTCAGTGAATATATTCGCTTCGAAGCAAAGTTATCACCTGCATCTATTGAGCTTGAAAACTTTTATGATGCGATAGCTGATTTAAAATCCGATAGCGAACGACTGAAACAAAAAGTTGAGCGTCTTTCGCAAAAGTTAGCCAATAGAGAACAAAAGCCTCACTAGCCAGGAATCGAATAACGAGACACAGCATGAATGCCATTAGACAATTACACCATGCACTTAAAATTAACCGTACACTGGTTCACTATGGCTTGGATGAGTTCCTGGCTCCAACGCCGCTGGCACGTTTCCGCCCGCTGGCTAAACTGTTTTCCTTAAGCTTGCGCCGCAAAGCAAAAGATAAATCTCGTGGCGAACGGTTACGTCTAGCCTTAACCGAGCTTGGACCGATTTACGTTAAGCTTGGCCAAATGCTTTCCACTCGCCGCGACCTGGTTCCGCCAGATATTGCCGACGAACTTGCCAAGTTGCAGGATCAGGTGCCACCTTTTGATTCAAACATTGCACGCTCAATCGTTGAGAAACAATTAGATACTCCTATTGACCAGCTTTTTGCCAACTTCAATGACACGCCGCTCGCCTCAGCTTCAATCGCGCAGGTACATGAAGCCACTTTAAACAGTGGCGAAGAAGTGGTAGTTAAAATTTTACGTCCAGGCATTCGTCAAAAGATCATGCGCGACATGCAGATGATGCACTCGATGGCACGCTGGGCAGAAAAGTATTCCAGCGAAGCACGTCGCTTGCGAGTTATCGAAGTGGTTAAGGAATATGACAGCACGTTGGCCCGTGAAATTGATCTGCGCATTGAAGCCGCCAATACCTCGCATCTGCGTCATAACTTTGCCGATTCAGACTTACTCTATGTCCCGAAAATTTACTGGGATTACACCCGAGTAAAAATGCTGGTGATGGAAAAAATTTCTGGCATCCCTATTGGCAATATCGAGGCTCTTCGTGCCAGTGGCGTTGATATGAAGGCATTGGCTGATCGAGGTGTCGAGATTTTCTTTACTCAGGTTTTCCGCGACAGTTTTTTCCACGCCGATATGCACCCGGGCAATATCTTCGTTAATGTTACCAATCCTCAGGCGCCTCAATATATTGCTATCGACTGCGGCATTATGGGTACGTTGGACGAAAAGGATAAACGTTATCTGGCTGACAATTTTCTGGCCTTTTTTGATCGCGATTACCGCAGAATTGCTGAGCTGCACGTCGAGTCCGGCTGGATTGATGCCGATGTTTCGATTCCCGAGTTTGAGTCGGCAATTCGTGCTGCCTGTGAGCCAATTTTTGGCAAGTCGCTGGCAGAGATTTCATTTGGTCACTTCCTGATTCAATTATTCCAGACCGCGCGTCGCTTTAACATGCAAGTGCAGCCTCAATTAGTTCTTTTGCAAAAGACCCTGCTTTATATCGAAGGCCTTGGCCGCCAGCTCTATCCTCAACTGGATTTATGGCAAACGGCACAGCCCTATCTTAAACAGTGGGTCCGCGATCAAATTGGCCCCAAAGCCATGTTTGAGGATGTTAAGCGACAGTTCCCCGACTGGCTGAACAAAGCGCCCAAGCTGCCTGGCCTGTTATTTGATAATCTGCACCGTATTGGCCACGGTCTCAACCAGTTTGAGCAACTGAAAAGCCAGTTCACTGAGCTGGAGCGGCATAAGCTTGAGCAGCAGTATGCCTTGAAGCACGCCTTTATTGGCGGTTCGCTGGCTATTTTAAGCGGCATTAGTTATCTTGCTGTGCCGAATAACTGGTGGCCAGCCGCCATACTGGGCGCCGGCGCAGCCTGGTTTATGATTAAAAGTCTCTGGCCAACAAAATAATCCGGCATTACTCATTTGTAACTCAAGGAGATCTTATGAGCGACTGTATTTTTTGCAAAATTATCGCTGGTGATATTCCCAGTGACAAAGTTTATGAAGACGATAAGATTCTGGTTTTTAAGGATATTGCACCAAAAGCACCGACTCATCTATTGATGATTCCTAAGCAGCATATTGCCAGTTTAGCGGAAGTAAGTGAGCAAGACGCTGATATTATGGGCTATATGATGACTAAAGTTCCGCAACTTACCAAAAACGCAGGGTTAAGCGGCGGCTTCAGAACCATCATAAATACAGGTGATGATGGCGGTCAGGAAGTGTATCATATCCATATTCACATTTTAGGTGGCGGTGGCCGCCTGCCATTTGCATAAGCATCAACGCTGAGGTAAAAGCATGAAACCTGGTCTTTGGGAATTACTCATACTATTAGTCATTATTTTGTTGCTATTTGGCACCAAAAAATTGCGCAATGCCGGTGGTGACATTGGTTCAGCATTCAAAAACTTCAAAAAAGCAGTTAAGGACGAAGACGGCAAGCAGGTCGAAGATCAGTCTAAAGATGCTGACTTTGATGGCAATGACAAAAAGCAAAACTCAGAGCAAAATTCTGAAACAACAGACTCAAAAAAATAGCCCTCCATACTTAAGTTACTATGCCTTTTGATATTGGTTTCTTCGAGCTATTGCTAATCGTGGTCATAGCCCTGGTGGTGTTGGGGCCTGAGCGCCTGCCTAAAGCTATGCAGACGGTTGGCCGCTGGGTTGGTAAGGCTAAACGAGGTTTCAGCCAGTTTAATCAGCAGGTCACGCGTGAGCTTGAGCTTGAAGAAATGAAAAAGCGTATAGCCGAACATGAGAAAATGATCATGGAGCAGGCTGAGTCCGACGAAGAGCTCAAACGTCTGCGCGAAGAAGCCCAGGCTACCATTGCCAAAGCTGAGCAGGCCTTGAAACAGAGCGAGCAGGTTCTGGCCAATGAGCAACAAAAACTGAAATCATCCACAGCTAATCCAGACAAGTCATCCTGATGAGCCAAGATTCAGAACAACCCTTGATTTCCCACCTGTTGGAACTGCGCAATCGCCTGCTGCGTATTGTGCTGGTCGTAGTTGTCCTATTCATTGGACTGGCTTTTGTCGCCAATGAGCTTTATCTATGGCTGGCCAAGCCCTTGATCGAACAATTACCCTATGGCTCCAGTTTAATTGCGACCGATGTAACATCGCCTTTATTTGCCCCCTTTAAGCTGGCTTTTGTTGCTGCTTTTTTTATTGCCATGCCCTATGTGCTGCATCAAATCTGGATGTTCATTTCACCCGGTCTTTATCAGCATGAGAAACGCTTTGCCATACCGTTATTATTATCCAGCATTATTCTGTTTTATGCTGGTATTTCTTTTGCTTACTATTTAATTTTCCCGATTATTTTTGGCTTCCTGTCTGGCATTGGCCCGGAGGGCGTTAATTATCTGCCGGATATCAACAGTGTCTTGTCGATAGCACTTAAACTGTTCTTTGCGTTTGGACTGGCTTTTGAGATTCCCATTGCCACTATGCTGCTGATCTGGTCAGGAATGACCAGCCATCAATCCTTGGCCGATAAGCGCCCCTATATCGTTGTAGGCATTTTTATCTTTGCCATGTTGTTGACACCCCCGGATGTTATCTCACAAGTATTGCTTGGTATCCCAATGTGGATTCTGTTTGAATTGGGGTTAATTTTTGCCAGAGTCTATGCGCCTAAGTCTTCTGAGACGACTGCACAGACTGATGAGCAGGAAACCGCTGACGATTCCAATTCTTAAAGTCTTAACCCATGAAACATTTAAACGCCAGAAAATTGAAATTACTGATGAACCTGTGGCCTCCCTTCTGGGGTTCAGGTATCAAGGTTCTCGAACTGGATGAAAACTGGCAGTACGCCAAAATCCGCCTGCGCAAATACTGGTTTAATCGCAACTATGTCAATACCCACTATGGCGGTGCGCTTTTCTCAATGACCGATCCTTTCTATATGCTATTGCTACTGCATAAACTTGGACGCGATTATGTGGTGTGGGATAAAAAGGCAGAGATCAAATTCATCAAACCCGGCCGAAAAGATGTCTATGCAGAATTCAAATTAAGCGAACAGGATCTGCTGGATATTAATCTGCAGCTCAAGGAGCAGGATGTTATCGAGCCTGTTTTTGAAGTGGATATCCACGACGAAGATGGCCAGCTCATTGCCAAAGTCTGGAAGACCATACATATCGCCAGAAAAGAATCAGCCAAATAAAAAAGCCGACTCTTTTACAGCCGGCTTTTCAATATTTAGCCATTATCGAATAAAGTGCCACTCGGTTTGTCTGCCGGCCAGATAGATAACTTTTTCACCATCAAACAGGGCCGACTGCTCCAGCATGATCTGCACCAGTTGATTATCCCATTCCGGCAACTTCACTTTAACATTACCTTCAATGGCGTAGGCAGTGTTCGGATAGAGTTTGCGATCGCCTTTAATCGGCGTTGGCCCCTGGTTGTCCCACATACCAATAGTAGGCCCTACCGCATGACCAACAAAACCTAAAGGATGGGTATAGGTACTGGAATTTAGTTTTTGTTTCTTTGCAACAGTCTGAGTTGCTTTCAGAATCTCATTACCGGTGCGACCGGTTTTAAACTGCGCAGTTAGAATATCCTGCCAATGATTACCCTGGGCCAGCGCCTGTTTGAGCCCTTTTGGCACATCATATTCACCAAACTTAGCTACATAGCCCATTTCCTGGGTATCGGTGCAAAGCTTTAGATAGCATAGACCAACATCGGTATGGATGATATCACCCGGCATGATCACGCGATCGGCCCTGCCGAAGAAGGGCGAGTCAGGCTCATTCTGATCACCCTTGCGCTGTACGGTCACATAAGGCTGGAACCAGGGCTTAACTCCTAGCTCCTCAAAACGCTCTCGAATATACCAGGCCACATCCTTATCGGTTGTCACTCCTGGCGTAATGACCTTGCTTGAGAAAGCTTCGCCAATCACACCACGGGCAATGGCCACTATCTGTGGATAGACCTCTTTTTCAGGCTCGGTGCGCGTTTCAAACCAACGAATAACTAGCTCTTCGGAACTGACCACCCGCTTCTGGTATTCCTTTGGCAAGTTGCTCATCAAAGTGGAATACAACCCTTGCGACAAACCGTCGGCAACAGCCCACTCCTCACTGACGTTAATGCCGATTTTTTGTGGGTCATAATCCTTGATAATCTCCGCAAGACGCTGCCACTGCTGCTGACCCGTGCCACCCTGCCAACGGCTTTCATAAAATCCAGCAATCGGATAGCGGCTAACACTAAACCGTTCAACAGCCTCTTCATTTCTGACAAAGACCAGTAACGTAGTTCGACGGGCGGCAAAGGTGGGCTCAGGCACCAGGGTATAAAACAGTGCATCTTCGCCATATTCACGGTTAATCACAAGCCACATATCCAGCCCAGACTCCGCCATCAATTGAGGCAAAAGTTCGTCCAGCCGATGTTTTAACATTTGATTGATTGGCTCAGCACGATCTTTATGAGCCAACACCTGTGGCACCTTAATCCCATTAAGACCCTGCTCAAAATTTTTCGTCTGAGCAATGTTGTTAACGGACAACAGGGTTACAGCCAGCAACAAGCGCGCAACTATGTTCATTTATTCCCCCAGAGAATGATTCGCCTGCAATAATATCCAAAGCCTACAACCGTACCACAATGTTGATTCTTTCAAGAAGTGATTTATACAGCCAACACTAGTCGGCATTTGCCAATGCGGATTCAGTATTTCTTGATAAAAGTCTTAGGAATTGTTCAAAAAATACGCTAGCATAAAATATGACGCAATTCACATTTTGTGTCGTATCTCACATCTGGGGAAGGGCTTAATGAATCTACCTTTTGTCAACAATGACCTGGCAGCAGAGCTTATTGCAACATTACCCGGCGCCGTCTATCGACTCGAATATAAGGACGATGAATTTCGTTTTCTCTATTTCAGCGACGGCATTGAGCAGTTATGTGGTGTCACTCCTGAGCAGGCCGTCAGCGACATTAATGCCATTTTTTCCCTGATTCATCCCGATGATTATGACCGGGTCATTCATGAAAGTCTGGAAACTGCACAGCACGGCGTAGTCTGGCATGGTGAGTTCAGAATGTGTCTCAAGGATGGACGCACCATCTGGGTTGCGACCTATGATCGGCCACAGGTGTATGAAGATGGTTCTATTATCTGGACCGGCTATGTTATTGATAATACCGAACATAAAGATCTGCATAAGGCTCTGGAAGACAGTGAAGCTAAATTCCGGGCTTTTGTGGAAACCGCTAATGATATAATTTATAGCGTGTCTTCCGACGGCTGCTTTACTTATGTGTCACCCAATTGGACCGATAAACTTGGGCATGATGTTTCCGAGGTTCTAGGCCAACACTTTGCGCACTTTGTTCATCCCGATGATGTTGAACGCTGCACTCAGTTTCTGATTCAGCTATATCAGGATGGCACCAAGAAAAGCGGTCTTGAATACCGGGTTCGGCATAAACATAATTACTGGTGCTGGCACACCACCAATGCGTCGCCTATTTTAGATGAAGAGGGGCAGGTTACCTCCACTGTCGGTATCGCCCGCGATATTACCGAGCGTAAATTTATTGAACAACAGATTGAACACCAGGCCCACTACGATTCATTAACCGACTTGCCTAATCGAGCCTTATTCTCGGATCGTCTGGAGCAGGCCATCAGGCTAGCCCATCGTCAACAGGAAAAACTTGCGGTTCTATTCGTAGATTTGGACAAATTCAAGCCCGTTAATGACACCTATGGTCATGGTATCGGCGATATCCTGCTACAGCAGGTTGCTCAGCGGATGCGCGATTGTCTGCGCGAATCCGATACCATCGGCCGGATTGGTGGCGATGAGTTTCTAGTTCTGCTGCCCCACATCGAGTCCGGTAGCGATAGTAGCCATATTGCGGAGAAATTATTGGACGCCATTTCCAGCCCGTACCGTATCAATAGTATCAATATTCATATCTCCTGCAGTATCGGTATCGCCTTATACCCGGATCACGGCAACACGGTACTGGAGCTAATCCAGACCGCCGATCAGGCGATGTATGTTGCGAAGAACCAGCAAGGAAACAAGGTTTTTCTGGCAGATTAAGCACTACTCAAAGATCCCATAAACATCTTTTTACATTTGTTTTACTGGTTGGAGCTTGTACCTGGACAACATAATCAAGTAAAATGAATGAACATTCATTTCAAAATTATCTCCATGCCTAAAAGAGCTCAAATCCTTGAGGCAGGGATTCGTTTATTTGTTGAGCGAGGCCTGCAGGGCACTTCCATGTCGTTACTTGCTAAAGAAGCTAATGTGGCAACGGGCAGTGTCTACAACTACTTTGAAAGTAAAGAACAGCTGATTAATGAAATCTTTTTGTATGTAAAACAAAAAGAAGCTGATTTTTTGCTTGAAAATCACCGACCCGACAGCAGTTACGAAGAGGCAATCAAGGCTCTTTTACGGGCCGGTATCCGCTTTATGCTGGATAATTGTCTGTATTTTCGCTTCAGTCATCTCTATGGATTTTCATCTGCCATCGAAGATCAGACCCGCGAAAAGCTACACATCGTATTCGAGCCTTTCATAAAACTCTATCAGGACGCAAAAAATGCGGGAGTTTTACGAGAAATTCGCATACCCGACGTTAATATCCAGATTTACGGTGGTTTCAGTTACTTCATCCACTGGCAGTTCGTTAACCACAACACAGTGGATGAGCACCTTATTGAACAAATGGTCGATTTTGCCTGGGCTGCAATCAAAAGTCCCACCACAACCTCTTAGGACTATTTTATGAAAAATAATTCCATGAAAACGATTAATACGAAACACAAGAGCCTCCTTAAAACCACTCTGCTTGGTTTATTGGCATCAACCCTGGCTGTTAATGGCTATGCTGCTGAGCAGGGAGGCCAACCGGTTCCGGTTGAAGTCAGCACCGTTGCTGAAGAGATCACCACCTTTACTCAGGACTTGCCGGGCCGCGTTAACGCAATTCGCACCGCTCAGGTGCGCGCTCGCGTTGATGGCATTCTCGAAAAGCGCGTCTTTAAAGAGGGGGACATGGTGAAACAGGGTGATGTGCTGTTTCAGATTGATAAGCGCCAGCTACAGGCTGATGTTCAGGCCGCTAAAGCTAACTTAAACGACGCTATCGCCCAACAAAAATTGAATCAGCAAACCTTGGAGCGCTACACCAAACTGCTCGAACTGGGCGCCGTCAGTCAGCAGGAGTTTGATACTTTTTCAGCACAGAATGAACAGGCCAAGGCTCGCGTTGAGCAGGCACGCGCAAACCTTAGAAATGCTCAGATCCAGCTTGAGTATGCAACCGTAACGGCGCCGATCTCAGGCCGTATTGGTCGCGCCATGGTTACCGAAGGCGCGCTGGTTCGTGCAGCAGAATCAACCCATCTGGCTACCATCGAACAACTTGATCAGGTTTATGTGGATTTCACCCGCTCAAGTTCCGAGATGATGCAGCTGCGTCAATTGTTCGAGTCGGATCAGGCCTCTAACGCCAGTTCTTCAACAGTACAGATTTTCTATAATGACGGCACTCAATATCCCGGCTCCGGCAAACTTGAGTTTTCCAGCTGGTCGGTCGAGCCTGACACTGGCTCGGTTCAATTAAGAGCCGTTGTTGATAACCCAGACCACCTATTATTGCCGGGTATGTTTGTACGCGTGAAATTACCGGTTGGAGAATCAGACAGCCTGCTTCAGGTACCACAGAAGGCCGTTATCATGTCAGCTAATGGCGCTACCGTGAAACTGATTAAAGACGGCAAATTAGCGGTTCAACCGGTGGAGCTAGGGCCAATGGTGGGTTCCAACTGGGTCGTTAAAAGTGGTGTCCAGCGTGGCGATCAGGTCATTATCAGCAATACCCAGTTCCTGCAACCAGGGATGCCTGTCACCCCGATGAACAAAGCCTCTGGCGCCGATCAGAAGCAGACTCAGGAGTAATTCATGGCTCAGTTTTTTATTAACCGCCCGATTTTTGCCTGGGTTATCTCATTATTGATTTTGCTGGGTGGCACACTCGCCATCCAACAACTTCCGGTCATGTCTTACCCAGACATTTCGCCGCCACAGATTTCGGTAACCGCTACTTATCCTGGCGCTTCTGCGCAGGTAATCGAAGATACGGTCACCACCATCATCGAAGAAGAGATGAATGGTATTGAAGGCCTAAAATACATTCGCTCGGAAAGCTCGCGTACCGGCTCTGGCACCATCAATCTGACTTTTGATACGGGTACCGATATCGATATTGCCGGAGTTGAGGTGCAAAACCGGCTCAAGCGGGTTGAGGCTCGCCTGCCTTCCTCAGTGCGCACTCAAGGTGTTGCCGTGGACAAGGCGCGTAGAGACTTCCTGATGGTGGTTTCGCTTTATTCACCCAATGGTACTTTTAACAGTACCGACCTTGGCGACTATCTGGATCGCGCCATTCTTAGCGATGTACGTCGAATCGATGGCGTCGGTAGTGCCCAGCAGTTTGGTTCGCGTTACGCCATGCGCGTGTGGCTCGATCCGAAACAGATGGCGGCCTATGGTATTTCACCCGCCGAAGTGAATGCAGCGGTCAGCAGCCAGAATGCTCAGCTGGCAACCGGTGAGCTGGGCTCTCTGCCCTCGCCCGGCAATCAACAGGTAAATGCTACCGTGCTGGTTCCGGCGCAGTTATCAACCGTGGAAGAGTTCGGCAATATTATTCTGCGCTCCTCTGCTGAGGGTGCGATTGTCAGGCTGAAAGACGTGGCGACCATTGAACGTGGCGCTAACAGTTATGGCTCACAGGCCTTTTTGAGTGGCCAGGATGCAGCCGCCTTTGCGATTAAATTAAGCAACACCGGTAATGCCTTGGAAACAGCCGATGCGGTCAAAGCCAAGATGAAGGAGCTGGAACAGTTCTTCCCGGATGACATGGCCTGGGTTGTGCCTTTCGATGCATCGATATTCGTTGATGAGTCGATCAGTGAAGTCGTCAAAACATTGCTTGAAGCGGTAGTACTGGTAACTGTCGTGATGTTCCTGTTCCTGCAAAGCTGGCGCGCCACCTTGATTCCGTTGATTGTTGTGCCGGTTTCTCTGATTGGCGCGGGTATCGGTCTGCAACTATTCGGTTTCTCGATCAATATGCTGACCATGTTTGCGATGGTGTTGGCGATTGGTATTGTGGTGGACGATGCCATTATCGTGGTCGAAAACGTCAAGCGGGTGATGGATGAAGAAGGTCTGAAACCTTATCAGGCAACGAAAAAAGCCATGAAACAGATTTCGGGCGCCATTATTGGTACCACTGCAGTATTGATTGCGGTATTCATTCCCATGGCCTTCTTCCCGGGTTCTGTCGGCCGAATTTATCAGCAGTTCTCATTGACCATTGTTATCTCGGTAGCCATCTCCGCTTTCCTGTCACTGTCCTTAAGTCCAGCAATTGCACAGGGCTTATTGAAACTCGAAAAGCGCGATGCCGAAGGCAACAAGGTGAAAAAGGAGTGGGCTTTCTTCCGCTGGTTCAACCGCGGCTTTGACGCCTTTAGAAACTTCTACATGAACTCTGTGCAAAAGCTCTTCAGCAAAAAAGGCATGGTCGCGGCCATGATTGTGTTCGTGCTGCTGTGCGGTTATGTGGTAACCCGCTTTATTTATATGCCAACCGCTTTTGTACCTTCCGAAGATCAGGGCTTTATTGTTTCCAATACCTTATTACCGCCAGGAGCGACTCGCGAACGTACACTTGAGCTGACTCAAAAAACCGATGCCTGGTTTTTAGAGCAGCCGGAAGTGGTTCGTGTAATCACGGTTGCCGGTTTCAGTTTCTTCGGTAGTGGCCAGAATACCGCCATCACCTTCGTCAACTTCAAGCCATGGAGTGAGCGCGAAGGCATGCGTAATGCCGATGAGTTTGCGGCTGCGGCCAGTGCTGAATTCCAGAAATTCTCGGAAGGTAATACTTTTGCCTTTAACATGCCGCCAATTCCCGGTCTTGGTAACAGCAGTGGTTTTGACTTCCAGTTACAAAACCGTGGCAGCGGCGGTCAGGATGCCTTGTTTGCAGCAGCATTCCAGATGATTGGAGCTGCACAACAGACTGGCAAATTTGCCGAGGTTCGTCCGGATACCTTACCAGCGGCACCGATGCTGACTCTGGACGTGGATCGGGTTAAGGCGCGTGCAATGGGTATCGATATCCCGACGCTGAATAGTACATTACAGATTGCGCTGGGCTCATCCTATGTCAATGACTATATTGACAACGGTAAAGTGCGCCAGGTCTGGGTGCAGGCGGATG
>NZ_JABURJ010000087.1 GCF_014762745.1 Kangiella sp. | reverse complement strand
GGACTTTATCATAAAGCTACTCCTTGATTTTATTGTAAGAACTGAACAGCTATTTTGCTTGTCTTTCAATTTGATAGTAGCTTATTTGCCTGAAAAAACAAAGCCCAGCGATTGCTGGGCTTTGATAGAGGTCAAACTATCTAAAAATATTATTTAGTAGTCATTGTCTCTGCGTGTGCTTCGGCACGACGGTTAAGAGCGCGACCTTCTTCAGTTGAGTTATCAGCAATCGGCTCTTCTTCACCATAACCTTTTGCACTCAAGCGAGAAGCATCAATACCGAAGTTGCTTACCAAGTAGTCTTTTACTGAGTTAGCACGACGCTCTGAAAGACCTTGGTTGTAAGCACTTGAACCTACGCTATCTGTGTGGCCTTGAATTTCAGCATTCACATCAGGATATTGACGTAAGAATTCAGCAACCTTAGCAATTTCAGCAACCATTTCTGGTTTGATTTCGTACTTGTTGGTATCGAAGTTTAAGCGCATATCAACAACAACTTCTTCTGCCACTTTCACTTCACAACCTTTCTCATCTACCTGTACGCCAGGAGCTGTGCCAGGACATGCATCTTGATAATCATAAACGCCATCATTGTCACTATCTAAAGGACAACCGTTAGTGTCTACTGCTGCACCAGCAGGAGTACCCGGACATTGGTCGTTAGCGTCTAATACGCCATCACCGTCCGAGTCTTTTGCTTTCTCTACAGGCTTAGGAGCAGGAGCAGCGCCCGACTTCACAGTATCACCAAAGAAGAAGCCGTAGCTGATATACCACACTTGATGATCGCCACGCTCACCTGAATCTAACCAGTCATAACCGGCACGTAGGAAGACATTGTCGGAAGCAAAGTGCTCAAGACCAACACCTACTTTATAGTAGCCGTCTTCCAAGTCAGGATGATAAACGCCATATTTATCGCTTAATTCACCATAGCCTAATTTGATGAAAGGGTGAGTTGTTGCACTGCCCATCCAGCTAGTGTCGTTTAATAGCAAATTCAGCGCTGTATTTTCAACGTCAGTACGAGCACCAATTGCAAAGTTAGGAATTTCGTCGAAGTAGTTATACTCAACTTCTAAAGCAACATTCTTGTTAAAGAACCAGCCTAGACCTAAACCACCTGACTGAGTATCACCCGAGTTCCAATGTGAGTCTAACTCGATGTCATACCAACCGACATGGCCATAAAAACCACTGCGGTCTTGCACTTCTTCTGCAGCAAATGCAGTTGAGCTTAATGCCAACAAGCAAGCTGCGGTTAACATTTTCTTCTTCATTGTATTACCCTCTTAAGTTATCCATTTATGTTCCATGGTGCTTTGCATTATAGCGGAAACAATAAGTTAGATACAAAACATAAGCTCGTTTTGCCATAATTTTACATTTTCTGGGCAAGATCTCGCACTTTTTGTGCCAACTTTTCGGCCATTTTTATTGCCATATTTGCATCATTGGCTTCAACCATCACTCGGATCAGTGGCTCTGTGCCAGATGCTCGCAATAAAACTCGCCCCTGTTCAGCTAACTCCTCATCAACTTCCTGCGCAATCTTCTGCAGCTCTTCATTTCCCATAATTGCTTTCGCATCCGTGACGCGGACATTAATCATTGTTTGCGGGAATAAGGGAAATTGCTGTGCTAATTTTCCAATCGTCTGTTGCTGCTCTTTTACCACTCTTAGTACTTGAAGCGCTGCAATAATTCCATCACCGGTTGAGTTGTAATCCAGGTGAATCAGGTGGCCAGAAGACTCACCCCCAATCAGCCAGCTATTCTTTTTTAAACTTTCCATAACATAACGATCACCAACCTTGCTTCGCTCAAATGGAATATCGAATTCTTTTAAGGCATTTTCAATCGCCATATTGGTCATCAAGGTCCCAACAACTCCACCCTTCAGTGTTCCTTTTTGCTGCAAGTGATAAGCCATCATAAACATCAGCTGATCACCATTAATCACATTCCCTTCTGCATCCACCATCATCAGACGATCACCATCACCATCGAATGCGATACCGATGTCTGCCTGATGGTCCATTACCGCTTTCGCCAATGGTTCAAGATGTGTTGCACCACATTCGCGATTGATGTTTAACCCGTCCGGTTCTACCGCGGTTTTAATGACCTTTGCACCAAGTTCTTTAAACACATAAGGCGCTATGTGATAGGTCGCACCATTCGCGCAATCCAGAACAATTTTCATGCCCTCAAGATTAAAGTCATTCGGCACACTCGCTTTACAAAACTCAATGTAACGCGCTGCGGCATCTTCAATTCTATAAGCCTTACCTAATTGCTCGGAAGGCAATGAGGTCATTTCCTGCTCCAGTAAGGACTCTATTTCCAGCTCAACCGAGTCTGGAAGTTTGGTGCCTTCAGCCGAGAAGAATTTAATACCGTTATCCTGAAATGGGTTATGCGAAGCACTGATCACGATGCCGGCATCTGCTCTGAAAGTACGAGTCAGGTAAGCAATAGCTGGCGTCGGCATAGGCCCTACCAGAAAACTATTAACGCCTGCTGCAGTTAATCCAGCCTCAAGTACCGATTCAAACATATAGCCTGAAATTCTGGTGTCCTTACCAATAACAATTTTACCTTTCTTGCCAAGCACCTTACCGGCCGCCCAACCAAGTTTTAAAACAAACTCAGGGGTAATGGGAAACTGACCCACTGTGCCGCGGATACCGTCAGTTCCAAAATATTTTCTCTCGCTCATTCTAAATAAGTTCCTTATTGTTGTTTATTTGGCTTGCTCAAATGCACAAAATAATTTCACTGCTTCAACTGTAGGTTTGATATCGTGTACGCGAACAATTTTCGCTCCTTTGGTTAAGGCATACATGGCCGCAACAACGCTGCCATTAGTTCTATTGTTCACATCAGCATCAAGTATATTGCCAATCATTGTCTTTCTCGATACACCGACTAGTAACGGTAAATTAAGTTCTTTAAAACTGTCTAAATGCTTCATCAGTTCACAGTTATGCTGCAAAGTCTTTCCAAAACCAAAGCCGGGGTCAAGACAAATTCGATCCGAGTTGATGCCTACTTTTTGGCAGACCTCCACTCTTTGTTGCAGAAAGGACTTTACCTCCGTCACTACATCATCATAATGCGGATTGTGCTGCATACTTCTTGGTTGGCCCTGCATGTGCATCAGGCAGATCAGCACCTCATCGCTTGCAGCAACTGCATCCAATGCTCCTTCCTCCTGCAAGGCACGAACATCATTAATCATGCTTGCACCCGCTCTAATGGCTTCCTGCATCACTAACGCCTTGCTGGTATCAATGGAAACTGGTTTACCGGCTGCGACAACGGCTTCCACCATCGGAATAACCCTGACCAGTTCTTCACTTTCAGAAACGGCCTGAGCACCCGGTCTGGTTGACTCACCACCAACATCAATGATGTCCACACCTTCCTCAATCATGGTTTCGATACGCCGCAAGGCAATATCCTTACGCACGTAACTGCCACCATCAGAAAAAGAGTCAGGGGTAGTATTTAAAATGCCCATCACCAAGGGAGATTTCGATTGGAGTAATTCTTTCATGCTCAATATCTGTCGCTAAAACGGAAAAAGGGCCAAAAGGCCCTTTATATTAATCAACAGAAGGTTCTGTTACTGGCGAATCTTTAGGCGCTTCGGGTTGAGGACCTGACCCACCATTACCGCCCGGCCCTTTTTTATCCGACCAGTTTGCCGGAGGACTTGGCTCGTCGCCATCCATAATCTGTTTAATCTGATTCGCATCAATGGTTTCATACTTCATCAGCGCATCAGCCATGGCATGCAACTTATCCATATTATCCTGCAGTATCTTTTTCGCACGATTATAGTTGCGATCAATGATGTCACGAATTTCTGCATCAATGGCACGAGCAGTTTCGTCAGAAATATTCTTATGCTGAGTAACGGAACGGCCAAGGAATACCTCGCCCTCATCTTCAGCATAGGACAATGGGCCCAATTTATCCGACAAGCCCCACTTGGTTACCATATTACGCGCCAAGCTGGTAGCACGTTCGATATCATTGGAGGCACCCGTCGTAACCTTGTCAGGGCCATTAAGAATTTCTTCCGCAATACGACCACCGAACAATGAAGACAACTGACTTTCCAATGCTTCTTTAGATAGTGAGTACTTATCCTGTTCTGGCAAGTACATAGTCACACCCAAAGCACGGCCACGTGGAATAATGCTCACCTTATAGACGGGATCATGGCTAGGCACTTTTAAGCCCACTATCGCATGACCTGCTTCGTGATATGCGGTATTGAGCTTTTCTTCTTCAGTCATCACCATTGAACGACGCTCAGTACCCATCAGGATCTTGTCTTTGGCTTTCTCAAACTGCTCCATACCAACAGTACGTTGATTATCGCGAGCGGCAAACAAGGCAGCTTCGTTGACCAGGTTGGCCAAATCAGCGCCAGAAAAGCCTGGCGTACCACGGGCAATAACGCCTGGCTCAACATCATCACCGAGTGGTACTTTACGCATGTGTACTTTAAGGATTTGCTCACGACCTTTAATATCTGGCAAACCAACCACAACCTGACGGTCAAATCGGCCCGGACGCAATAAGGCCGGGTCAAGCACGTCAGGACGGTTAGTCGCGGCAATTACGATCACGCCTTCACCGCCTTCAAAGCCATCCATCTCGACCAGTAACTGGTTTAAGGTTTGCTCACGCTCATCGTGACCACCGCCTAAACCAGCACCACGATGACGGCCGACCGCATCGATCTCATCAATAAAGATAATACAAGGCGCATGTTTTTTGGCCTGTTCGAACATATCACGAACACGTGAAGCACCGACACCGACGAACATTTCTACGAAATCAGAACCAGAAATAGTAAAGAAAGGCACTTTGGCTTCGCCTGCAATGGCACGCGCCAATAGAGTTTTACCGGTACCAGGAGGGCCGACCATTAAAACACCGCGAGGAATTTTACCGCCCAGACGCTGGAATTTTCGTGGGTCACGTAAGAAATCAACCAGTTCACCCACTTCTTCCTTGGCTTCTTCAACACCAGCAACATCGGCAAATGTTGTTTTAACCTGATCTTCGCTAAGCATGCGGGCCTTACTTTTACCAAAGGATAGCGCACCGCCACCTTTACCCCCGCCCTGCATTTGGCGCATGAAGTAAATCCAGACCGCGATCAACAACAGAATTGGGCCAAAGCTCAACAGAAAGGTGCCAAAACCACCGCCCTCACGCTTTTTACCCGAATAATTGATATCGTTAGCTAGCAACAAATCATTCAATTTCTCATGACCGCCAGCAGGAATCTCAGCATTAATATCACTATTGGTGTTCAAATCTTTACCAGTCACAAGGTTATTGTTTGGATTGATCACCACATCGTCCACTTCCTTAGCTTCGATACGGCTCACAAACTCGGAGAATGTGACCTGACTATTGTCTGTCTGACGCTCCTGAATGGCGTCAATGACAATGAACAAGATGACCGCAGCTACGGCCCAAAATAGAATGTTTTTTACTAAATCGTTCAAAACCTGAACCTCAATCTTGGCAACGCTTTGCCTTTAATAATGACCACACATTATGCCATGCTTTGTCACTTACGAAAGCCCTGAAGCTTAACAAAACGTAACAATCATGGCTATTTGGTTAACTGCTTTTTGTAGCAACAGCCAATAACTAACCCTTATATCCTAAACCCACCACATAAACTTCGCGTGAACGTCCCCGGGATGCATCAGGTTTACGGATTAATACCTTTTCGAACAGCTGACGACACTGACGGATATACTCATCAAAGCCTTCGCCCTGGAAGACTTTAACCACATAGTTACCGCCCTTGGCCAATACCGTCTGCGCCAGTTCTAGCGCCAATTCACACAAATACATGGCGCGCGGTTGATCCACCGCATCTACTCCACTCATATTGGGGGCCATATCCGATAAAACAAGGTCTGCCTTGCGCTCACCAATCTTATCTAATAGCTGATTCAACACCGCTTCTTCGCGAAAATCCCCCTGAATAAAATCAACATCGGGCAAAGGATCCATTTCCAGAATATCGAGAGCAAAAATTTTGCCCTGACTGCCCATCTTATAGGCGACATACTGCGACCAGCCACCAGGCGCAGCACCCAGATCAACCACGGTCACCCCTTTGCCCAGTAGCTTGTACTTTTGGTCAAGCTCTTCCAGTTTATAGACCGCTCGCGAACGATAGCCGTCCTTTTGCGATTTTTTCACATAAGGGTCGTCAAAATGCTCTTTCATCCAGCGGTGGCTGCTTTTACTTCGTGACATAAAGAATATGGGTGTTTTTTCTTCAAATAAGTCTCTATTGTACCTTTTTTCAGGTAAAATGACCGCTAATAATCACTATCAGAAAGATGTAATGAATCAATTAAGTAACAACCAGGTAAAATTCTTACGCGGCAAGGCACACAGCCTCAAACCAGTGGTCATGGTCGGCGCTAATGGCGTCACCGAAAACGTGCTTGAAGAAATCAACAATGCGCTCAATCATCATGAGCTGATTAAGATTAAGGTTCGGGCAGAAGAGCGCGAAGACAAACAGGAAATGATTGACTATATCTGCCAGCAAACCAAGGCAGCAAAAATTCAGGTTATTGGCCACAATCTGTCAATTTATCGCAAATCTGCCAACCCAAAAATCATTTTGCCTAAATAGCCAATTTCCGCTAACGTATGGATCGCTACTAATCATTAAGGATTATTATGGCTTACAGCATTTTACTGGTCGAAGATCATAAAGAATTAGCCGCAACCACTGGCGAATACCTTGAGGCCTGTGGCTACATTGTTGATTATGCAATGGATGGCATATCCGGTCTTAATCTGGCCAAGAGCAACCAGTACGATGCTCTGATTCTTGATGTGATGCTTCCCGGCATGGACGGTTTTACCATCTGCCAGCGCATACGCCAGGAAGCCCAGTCCGATATTCCTGTGCTGATGCTGACCGCCCGCGACCAGTTAAAAGATAAGCTGGATGGTTTTGATGCCGGCGCCGATGACTACTTGATTAAGCCGTTTGATTTTGAAGAGCTGGATGCTCGCCTAAATGCCATTATTCGCCGCCACAAAGGCGAACTGGATTCGAAACCTCTGGTCATTCATGATCTGGAACTTGATCCGAAAACTCTACAGGTAAAGCGTCAAGGCAAGAAATTAAAACTTTCACCAACTGGCCTGCACATCCTCAAACTGCTAATGCGCAAATCACCGGAAGTGGTTACTCGCGAAGAGCTTGAGCGTGAATTATGGGGTGATCTGGTGCCAAACAGTGATGTACTGAGAAGTCATCTGTATAACCTGCGTAAAGTCATCGATAAACCTTTTTCGGAACACCTGTTACAAACGGTTCCAGGTCTTGGCATCAAAATCACTGAGCCGGAAGAATAGTTTAAGTTTTTAGCTGGTCTGTTCTTTTAGCGTCAGCTGAATCTGGGTGCCTTTGCCTAACTCACTATCAATAGAGATGTGCCAACCCATCTGATCACAGATGCGTTTGACAATCGCCATGCCAAGTCCAAAACCCTTAACCTGATCCTGTTCACGATTAGCTCGGTAAAAGGGCTCAAATATACGCTGCAGGCTTTTCTGATCCATACCGATACCAGTATCCGAAACACGCACAAAGTTACGACCTATAAGCACCTGAATCGAGCCTTTCTCGGTATAGTTAAATGCGTTCAGAATAATATTGTTGAGACAGATGACCAGCAGTCGCTCGGAAATTCGCATCTGTAGCTTAACATTACTGTGCAGGCTGGTTTTCAGATGCTTGTCGGGATAAAGCCGCTCAATCGCACCAAGCTGCTGCTTAACGATAGCATTAACATTTACCGGCTCTTCTGAAACGTCCGGCTCCTGGTTTCTTGAGAGCAGAAACAGAGCCTCCAGCAGGTCTTCCATTTCTTTAACCATCGGCTTCATGCGCGAGACAATTTTTTGTTGGGGCTCGTTGAGCTGCTGTTTTTCCAGAAGGGAAATTGAGCCTTTTAACACAGCCAACGGTGTTCTTAGTTCATGACTGGCATAGCGGGTAAAGTTCTTTTCACGAGTCACATACTCATTCACTCGCTCGGCATACTGGTCGAACGCCTGCAACAGAGTCATAACTTCTGCATCTGCATTTTTCTCAATATCAGAAAAATCCATTTTCAGATCCGCCCGCTCGGAAACTTCGACACTATCCATCAGTCGCGACAGCTTAACTACTGGCGAAATGGCTCGCCGTGACAGCATGTAGGTAATCCAGGCGGGTAGGTAGATGATTAACAGGACAAAGGCGAGTGGTGCGATACCAAAATAAAACGACAGCCGCGCAACCTGTCCTTCTTCAAAAACAAGGTACAGACGCTTGCCGTATTTTTCAGAGATGTGTACCAGCGGCTGCCGATCATTAAAATCCACTCTTTGATAACCTGTTTGCAGACTTTCCAGGTAATCAGGAACAGCATCAGAAGGACTGGAAGATGACATATAACCGGTCAGATTCAATGTACTGGGTAAATTAAACTCAGGGTTCTGCTGGTAATTCTGCCAAAAGAATTCAGCTTCGCCCTCCAGCGCCTGTTTAATCAAAACATTCTCTACGACTTTGGCAGCGCCATAAACACCCAATAAAGTCACAGCACTAATCAGCAATAACTGGATAGCCATTGCCTTGATGATTTTATAATGTATGCCACGACGCTTTTGAGTCATTCGCTATCCCTAATCTTAATGCAGGCTTTTTAAGCCAGACACTAACGGTTATCGCTTTACGAAAAGATAGTGCGCGACCATCCACTCATTTCCGTCAGCATAACCAAATAGCTCAGCACATGCCATAAAGAAAATGCGCCAACGTTGGAACCAGATTTTGGCGAAGTCCTTACCGTAAACTTTTTCAAACAATGGCATGATTTCTTTTTGATGTTTATCCATGTTTTCAAGCCAGGCATTTGACGTTTTTTCATAATGCTGACCATTCACCAGCCAACGCCTGTCCAGCTGCAAATGCTGCTGAAAATTAAGGAAGGTGTCAGCAGCCGGCATCTGGCCACCACTGAAAAAGTAACGCCCCATCCAGTTATCATCACCCTCTTCTAAAAACGGGTACATCAGGTAGCGATGACAGAATACATGCAAAAATACCTTACCGTCATCTTTGAGCCATTGGCTGACCCGCTCAAACAGCACCTGATAATTTCTGACATGCTCAAACATTTCTATCGAAATAATTCGGTCAAATGTTCGGCCCGGATCAAACTGATTAATATCCTGTGTGATGATAGTGATATTAGTTAAACCACGTTCTCTGGCCTGTTGCTCAATATGCTCGCGCTGCGAGTTGGAATTGGACACACCTGTGATAGTGCTATTCGGATACTTGGCTGCAAGAAATAAAGTTAAGGAACCCCAGCCACATCCCAGTTCCAGAATATCCTGTCCATCAACAAATTCACCACGCTGCGCATACAGCTCTAACATCGCCTGCTCGGCAGCATCAAGATTATTAATACCATCAGGCCAGTAGGCACTGCTATATTTCAAATTCTTTCCCAGCGCATAATGATAGAATTGCGCTGGCACTTCGTAATGCTGTTCATTGGCCTTGTCCGTTTTAATCGCCACTTCGGACAACTTTAGTTCCTGCAAAAACTGGTGATAGCGCTCACCCTGAGCTTCACAGTCAAAAGCTGATTCTTCAGCCAATCGCTGCTCGCAGAGCTTTCGGATACCTAGCCGCACTAGACGGTCTGGCAGTAATCCTTTTTCAATTAAGTTAATAGCTTGTGCAATCATTTAGCTCTCCACAATTAGCTGTTACTGGATTTTTTTTGACCCAGGAAAAATTTATTGGTCTGTTTCTGATATTCACGGTATGCATCGCCTTTACTCCGAATATTTTGCTCTTCGTTAAAAGGGATACCGGTTAATTTCAAAAGAAACAGCAACATCAAAATCGGGTAAATAAATAACAACCATCCCTGTTCGGCGTGCCAGCCAATTAACGGATAGGCAAACCAGTGTGTCCATTCAAAAAAATAATTGGGATGACGCGAGTAACGCCACAAACCGATATTACAGACCTTGCCTTTTGAATCTTTTCTACGCTTAAACTGGCGTAACTGATAATCTGATAAGGTTACACCGATAAAAGACAATATGGCGATGGCAATGCCAACCCCGTCAAACATATCGAAGCTGTGACTGGTCGATACAATAATAGAAACAGGGTAACTGAATGCAAAAGCCAGCAACGCCTGAAACATGAAGAATCCAAACAGCTTTGCCTGAGTATTGTCCGACCAATGAGCCCTTAGCTGTTGATAGCGGCCATCCTCATGTTCAACCTGATAACGATCGATTAGATGCCAGGCCAGTCGTGCATACCAGCCAATCGGAATCAATAAAACTATGTAACGATGAAAGCCGCTGCCTTCCGCCAGACCAACATAAACCAATCCGCAAATTACAATCAGCAGCGCCCAGGTTATATCGACAATATCCGTGTTTTTCGTATGAGCCTGCCACGACCAGGCAATAAATTGCCCCGCTACACACAACAGCACCGCGGCAACAATAGCAATGTCTAATTCCATGAAGCTTCTCTGCTGCGCGACAGTTTACGTTGATGATCGGCCGCCGTCGAAAATAGTGAAATGATCAATAACATGACCAGAGTCCAGCCGATGGCTAAAGCAGTTAATGCCACAACGGGCTCATTCAGAGTTACAGCTCCGAATTTCTGAGCAGCAACATAAGATAGAGGCCCGCCAATCGCTCCCATTAATACGCCCATGGTTTTATATTCAAAAATCCAGGCCAGCGAGTGATTAACAGTTAGACCAAAGGCAATCCATAGCATCAGAATCCAGACAGGTGCCACAAAAGAATAGGGCCACTGCATTTCATAACTGATCAAACCAAGCTGTAGCCATAGACTATCAAGAGCCAGCCCCAGAACAGCCAATGTTAATGCCAGTCGAATATCTGATTGACTGCGATTAACCGGATGTAACTGCCAGACCACAAAGGCCACAAAGAAGCCTAAGCCGAGCCAGATGTGCTGATACACTACGCCAACTACCAGCGCAAACCAGACCGTTTGCAGCAGTATGAAATTTAGGATTTTATTTAGCTTTGCAAGGCTAACCATTGCTGCCTCTTGTTGCCCGGTTTGGCAAACAGTAAATGAACATCACTGATGGCTTTTTCGATAAAACCACCTTCGCAATAACACAGGTAAAAGTCCCACATCTGGATAAAGGACTGGTCAAAGCCCTGGGCCTTCACCTGGTCAATATGTTTAAAGAAGCGCTTGCGCCATTCGTGCAGAGTTCTGGCATAACTGTCACCAAAATCTTCCAGATTGATCAACCGTAAGTCGGATGACTTTCTGGCTGAATCCACAATGACAGAAACGCAAGGAATAAAGCTACCCGGGAAAATATAGCGCTTAATAAAGTCGACTGACTTTAGTGCCTGCTTGTAGCGCGAGTCTTCAATGGTAATGGCCTGAATCAGCGCCATACCATCCGGTTTTAGCAGGTCGCTGCATTGCTTAATGTAGGTATCCAGATATTGATGACCCACCGCCTCAATCATTTCGATTGAAACCAGCTTGTCGAACTGGCCTTTCAAATTACGATAGTCTTCTTTAAGAATTGTAACTTTACTTTCCAGCCCCTCTTCTTTGACTCTTTGTTTAGCGTGCTGGTATTGCTGCTCGGAGATCGTCGTTGTCGTCACATGACAGCCGTAGTTCTTGGCAGCATAAATTGCAAATCCGCCCCATCCGGTACCAATTTCAACCAGACGATCATTGGCATTAAGATCCAGTTTTTCGCAAATGGTTTTCAGTTTTAATTCGGAAGCGGCTTCCAGCGTGTCTGCTTTGTCAGTAAAAATAGCAGAGGAATACATCAGGTGTTTGTCGAGAAACAACTTAAAAAAGTCATTACCCAGATCGTAATGTGCGGAGATATTTTTTCGACTACCTTCGACGCTATTACGATTAAAGAAATGCCATAGTTTGAGTACACTATTCTTTAGCCAGGCCAGGCCGCCTTCCATCTCATCCAGTATGTCCCTGTTAATCACCAGCAGGCGAACCAGCCCGGTAAGATCATCGGTTGACCACTGTTCTTTCATGTAAGACTCGGCTGCACCAATACTACCGTGCATTGCTACCTGACGATAGAAGTCCAGCTGACTAATATTTATCGACACACACAGGTCTGATTTCTTGTTTGCAGTTCCACAAAATTGCTTACCTATCGGATCACTGATAATAATCTGGCCACCTTTGATTCGACTTAAGGTTTTTAAAACCTGAGTTCTGATCAAACGTTCAAAGCCAGACACTTTGGTATTTGCAGGCAAAGCCAGCTCAACAGACTCTGTCCGTTTCTGCTGCTTGCTTCCTATCGCCTGTTTTTCAGTAAAATCATTCACGACCCTGGGCCCTCTTGCCTGTTTCATCCTTTGCTTCACCGCTTTGCGAATCTTTCGTCAACTTAGGGTGCGCTACAAAGGGAATCTTTTTTAACCATAATTTGAACGCTTGCCAGTATATGGCAGCCACCATTTTCAGAGGCTGCAACGGTCTTGTCAGGACAAGCTTTCTCATACTACTTTGAGTGAATGGTACGAAGTCGGCTGTGAAGGTGGCGTCAAAGAATTTCTGCCCGCTTTCTTTTTGATTGACCACCATGTGGATTCGCAGCTCCTCCTGCTCAACCTTAAACAGCCACTGATAGTGCATATCCATTGTCAGAAATGGTGAAACATGAAATTCTTTATCAAATTCAAATTGATACACATTGCCCTGTTTCTGACCTTCCTTGCAATCATGCAGATAGCTATGCCGCTCTCCCCAGGGAGTGTTTGTGATTTCAGAAACAATATACTTGAGGTTCTCGTTTTCAAAACAAAAGTAAAAACAGACAGAGTTAAAATTAAACCCCAGGTATCTCAGGTGAGACAGCATAAAAACCTGTCCTGAAAAGCTTTCGCCAGTCCGCTGACGAATGGTTTCAAGGATCGCCTGTTTGTTTATGCTGGTTTTATTTGTTTCTGGGGTATTTTTTTTGGGGGCACTGGCTTCAAAGAGATTGGCTTCTTGTATATCAAAGCTCTGGTGAAAATCTTTGTTGCGGAATGAAATCAGGTTCCATCTCTCTAGCGACCACAACTTGCTTTGAGCAAAAGTACTCTCGAGCTTATCCAGGTCCAGTAAGCTCCAGTACATCTCATAAGTAAACTCATGTGGCCTGGGTCGATAGCGACGATGGCGTATCGATCCCACAAAAAATCCCTGCTTAAGCATAGCCTGCATCCTTCAGAAGTTGTTCCGCAGCCTCCAATCCACTTCGTGCACCATCTTCATGGAATCCCCAGCCCCAGTAAGCACCGCAAAAATAACTCCTGCGCTGCCCCTGAATCTGATGCTTATTCTGTTGGGCATCTATCGTTGCCTGAGTATAGACCGGATGATGATAGGTCAGCTGTTTCCACACCAATTCTGGATTGACCCTTTCCGCCATATTCAAACTGACAATTACTGGCGTGTTGGTATCAAGCGACTGCAATAAATTCATGTAATAACTAACTGTACACTGCTGACGAGTTTTTTCATCTATTATCACATTCCAGCTGGCCCAGGCACGTCTTTTACTCGGTAATAGGCTAACATCAGAATGCAAGCTAATCTGATTTTCCTGGTATTTAATGGCACCCAGAATTTTATGCTCTTCGTCGCTGGCACCTTCAATCATTGTTAGCGCCTGATCGCTATGGCAGGCAAAGATCACATAATCGAACTCCTGTTTGCCCTCGGCAGTATGAAGCCAGACTGATGCATGGTTTCTTATCACTTTATTGATTGGACAGTCCAGTTTCACTTGAAAGCCTGCACTTTTGGCGATTGCATTTACATAGGTTTTTGATCCGCCCTCAATGGTCTTCCAAATGGGTCGATTAAATGCCTGCATCATCTGATGGTTGTTCATAAAGGCAACCAGGTAGCGGGCCGGGAAATCCAATATCAGCTCACTGTCTCCTGACCATAAAGCGCAGGCCATCGGCAATATGTGTTCATCAATAAATTGTTGGCTGTAGTTATTTCGCTTAAGATAATCACCTAGCGTTTCGTTACTATCACCATCCAGTAACTCACCTGCTTCGCGATAAAACCGGAAGATGTTTCGTAACATTCGATAAAATTTCGGGCTGACAATGTTTTTGCGTTGGCTAAAGAGACCATTGAGGGTTCCAGCGTTATACTCCAGCCCCGTTAATCTGTTCGACACGGCAAAGCTCATATCACTGTCTTTGTAGGGCACCTGATACTTTTGCAACAGACCATAAAAGGTTGGGTAGTTTTCTGGGTTAAATACGATAAAACCCGTATCAACTGCAATGGATTTTTTTCCTCCATCGTTGGCATCAACTTCGATCTTGTGTGTATCAGCATGACCGCCCAATTTACTGGCTGATTCAAATAGGGTGACTTCTGCCTGTGACGCCAACCGCTCAGCAGCTGTGATACCAGAAATACCTCCCCCAATCACTGCTACTTTCATGACTTAGCCTTCAGTGTTATTGCTTCTTTATTTGGATATTTCAAATCCCACACCAGGCCGATTTTTTCCATTGCCTTTAAAATATAAAAACTCAAATCAATTTCCCACCAATAAAAGCCTTGCTTGACAGAGCCTGGACTGAAGTGATGGTTGTTATGCCAACCTTCTCCCAAGGTTAGTAGCGCCAGTAAAAAGTTATTACGGCTATCATCGTTGGTCTCAAAACGGCGACTGCCCCAGCGATGCGCTAAAGAATTAATACAATAGGTCACATGCGACAGCAAAATGGTAGAAATGAAAAAGCCCCAGATTAAAACCTGCCAGCGATCCGCGCCCAGCTCCGGATGGAAACTCTCCAGATAAATGCCTAGACCAAAGATTAGCGCGGCAAAAATGATTGGCGGGAAAATATCAAATCGATCCAGCCAGCGTAGCTCCGGATACTTGGCAAGATCCTTGACTCGTTGTTCCTGGGTCGGAAAATTCTTCTTGTTTAAGAACCACAGCATGTGGCTTTTTAAGAAGCCATTTCTTGGTGAATGTGCATCTTCATCGGTATCAGCATGAATGTGGTGATGCCTGTGATGTGCAGCCCACCAGAGCGGCCCACGCTGAGTAGCCGAAGCGCCCAGAAAGCCGAATAAAGCCTGCACCCAACGGTAGGTCTTAAAACTTTTGTGCGAAAAATAACGATGATAAAAAGCAGTAATCGCAAACATTCGGATCAAATAAGCTGCAATACAGATGATGACAGCCGCCCAGGATACGCCGGTAACAAAAGCAAATAGGCAGACTAGGTGCAAACCGATATAGGGAATCACTCGTGGCCAATCAACACCTTCTAACTGCTCGGGCTGATTGGCATCAGTATTGATTTGACTATTATCAAACCACTGTTTCATTTTCATAATGTAAGTTGCCTGGCATTTTGCATCATCCTATGGTCAGCCCTGTGAAATCCTTGTGAAGTCTTATAGACGGCCAAGCCCCCAAATATGCCAACTAGCTCACTGCCCTCTTCACATTATCTTTACGGGGCAGGAGCTACAGTGCCATCATGTATCCTACTCTAGCAGTGCTTTATGATGATTTCCCGTTATTTATTATATTTTGCAATGGCCTTAACTTTTTCTGGCTGTAGCCATTCGAGGAGCGAGATGAATAATCAGCGCGTAGAAAATTTTTTGCAGGTTGCTCAACAAATGCCTGCCACTGCAACGGTGGAGTCTCCGGACAAAGCTTTCCTTACCCTGTTTGGTGATTTCAAAGCCGGTACCAGGGAAGAAGTTATACGCCAGCTTTATGCCGAGCAGTTCTACTTCAATGACACCTTTAAAACCTTCGGTCATATCGACGAACTCTTGAAGTATATGCCCGAAACTGCCGAAGCTACCGAGCTTACCACTGTCGAAATCATTGATGTAGCTAAATCAGACACTGATTACTATCTGCGTTGGGTTATGCACATGAAATTCTCAGCCGCAGGCAGAAAGATTGACTCCAAGTCCATTGGCATGACCCAGCTTCGCTTTAATGAAGAAGGCAAGATCATTCTTCATCAGGATTACTGGGACGGTGCCGAAGGCTTTTATTCACGTTTACCCATCGTAGGATTCTTTGTCAATTATGTGCAAGATCGCCTCTAAAACGCTGTCTCTCAACAAGCAGCTTATCCATCTTAGTTTGCCGCTGGTAGTTTTGAGCCTACTTGTCATTTCTGGGCCGGTTGCAGCTAAACTTGAACCAAGTGTCAGCTATCAGCAAACAGAGTATCAACTGTGCGCTAAACAGCGCGTCACCAAAGCCCTGCTTTTTGATGTAGTTGATGTTGGCGTCTACTATGCTGACTGCAAACAGGCGGCTGACATATTTGATGATCAGCCAAAGTTGCTAAGGTTTTCATATTTACGTGATGTGACTGGTGACCAATTTACTGAAGGTGCTGACGACTTTTTACGAGACAACCTTCCACCACAGGAAAAAGACAAGTGCCTGACTTATTTCAATGAGTTTAACACTGTCTATAAAGACGTCACCGATGGTGATTATTACGATCTTTTTGTACTCCCTGAGCAGGGCCTTGATTTGTATCTCAATAATCAGCAGCTCGCTCAATCAGACAACTCTGGTTGCGCCTTGCCTTATCTCAATATCTGGTTTGG
The DNA here is from genome assembly GCF_014762745.1 of Kangiella sp. Lineage (GTDB taxonomy): Bacteria > Pseudomonadota > Gammaproteobacteria > Enterobacterales > Kangiellaceae > Kangiella. The sequence continues at coordinate 4,342 of NZ_JABURJ010000087.1, read as the reverse complement.
TGAAGAGTCTATGGACAGTGACTTCGAAGAACTGCGCGACCAGATTAAAGCACTGAACTGATCGCTTTCGCTAGACCTTATGGCGCTGGTTAGCTGAGTAACTCCAACGCCCTTTTCCTCGCTTCCTTATAGTCAATGATAGGTTGAGGATATCCCAGTTCTTCTCTTTGTTCACTACTTGGAAAATGAATATCTTTGTCGCTCAAACTGGCCAGCTCCGGCACTAGCTTGCGAATAAATTTCCCTTCAGGATCAAATCGCTGTGATTGAGTGATTGGGCTCATGATTCTGAAGTAAGGCGCACCGTCTGCTCCCGTCGAAGAGCACCACTGCCAGCCGCCATTGTTTGATGCAAAATCTCCGTCTATTAAGTGACGCATAAAGAAGTCTTCTCCCTGACGCCAGTCAATTAAGCACAGCTTGTTTAAAAACATGGCTACATTCATACGCAATCGATTGTGCATCCAGCCTGTTTGCAGCAACTGTCGCATTGCCGCATCAATCAGTGGAAAACCGGTTTTACCTTGGCACCATTTTTCGAATAAATCCTGCTGCCCATTCCAAACTTCTTTGGCATCACTTTTAAATACTTTATGTTTACTGATTTCTGGATTATCAATGATGATCTGGCGATAAAATTCGCGCCAGATGATCTCTGACAACCAGGTGTCTTTGTAGAATGCATCCTCGTCGCCATCATGCCAATCCAGTAAAGCTTCTATGCATTGCCTGGCTGAAATCGACCCCGCCGCCAGATAGGGCGAAAGCATACTGGTACCCTTAACTGATGGAATATCTCTACGTTCCTTATAGTAGCCCGCTTTGGGTAAAAACTCCTTTAGTCTTTCCTGTGCTGCCCGTTCACCTGCAGGCCAAAGATCCTGGCGGTATTCATGCGAAAAATCATAATCACTTTGCTTATCAACTTTATAACTCTGCTTGTTGGGCCTTGGAAGAGGCGAAGCTCCCTGCATTTTATGATGCTCAATCCAGGCTTTCTTATAAGGTGTAAAAACCTTATAGGGCTCTCCTTTGCCAGTAGATACACTGCCGGGGGGGATTATGAGGTCACCATCATATCGGTTTACTGAGATGCCTTGTTTCAGCAATATTTTTTCTAACGCCTCATCCCTCTCTTTTTCATTAAGCGGATATTCGTTATTAAAAAAAACGCCGTTGGCCTGATACTCTTTGACCAGTTGCTCAATCTTTTTAGCGGACTGCTGATAGTCTTCCACCTTAAAGCTATGCAAGGGAATATTAAGCTGATTAAGCTCTTTTCGCAGCTCTTTGACCGAATCATTTATAAAGCCAATCTTGCAGGCTGCATCATCATGCAGCTTTCGTTGCTCCACAGCTTCCAGATAAATACCGATGACAGTACCCTGTTCGGCTGCATAAAAAAGAGCAGGGTTATCGCCTACTCTTAAATCATTTCGAAACCAGACAAGATTAATTTCTTTGCTCATATATCCACTTATTTTAGGCTTTACCATTAAAGATAATTTCGTAACCCCAGTTCTAAAGGATGCGGATCAAGATAAGCCTGTTGTTTAATATAATCTGAACCAAACTGAGTTAGATAATGGTTAATCAAGGTTACAGGAACCACTAATGTCACGATTCCTTTTCGATACTGCTCGATCACTTTCACCAGCTCCTGCTTAGCCGCCGATGTCAGGTCTCGTTTCAGATAGCCGAGGATGTGGTAAAGCACATTAGTGTGCGACTTGCTTGAAGCAATCTTTTTCAGAGTCTGCATCAGCTTATCTTCATACTCCCCGAGAAGTTCCGTTAACTCTTTTTGCTCTGCATTGGCAACCAATCGCCCCAGTTCTTTATAGGCCTGATAGCTATGGGCCATCACCAGATATTTATAGCGACTATGAAAATCTATCAGCTTCTTCATACTTGGCTCGCTCATAACTGACCGCTTCCAGTCGTTATAGGCAAACACGCGAGTGATAAAGTTCTCACGCAACTTTGGATCCTGCAAACGCCCTTCTTCCTCTACTGGCAGGTTAGGATGCAGTTTCATGATTTCATCAATATAGACACCACGAAATGACTCGCCCGCTGGATTACCATTTTCATGATAGACCTTAACTCTCTCCATACCACAACTCGGTGAATTGCGGATCACTATATAGCCGCAGGCGTCATGAATTCTTGGCATGGTCTTGTGGGCATAATCACGCAACTCATCGGTCACATCCAGACCATGATCATCTACTTTTTTGACACGAATATCGTCACCGACGCGAACAAGATGAATCGGTGGACGAGGGGTTGGCAGACCAATACCCATTTCCGGACAAACAGGCGTGTACTCAAACCAGTCGCTTAGAACGTTGAGACAGTATTTAGACTGCTTGTGGCCACCGTCGAAACGAACCTTATTTCCGAGCAGACACGAGCTTATGGCGATCTTAATTTTGTTCATTTTTGAATTATTGTTAACTCCGTGTGAAGGGTCCGTGAAAAACAAATTTCTATCGACAAATTTTTCACAACCTCAGGTCTATTTTCTTATCTTCATGATGCTAACAGGAGAGATTGCCATGAAGTTGAAACACCTACTCATACCCTTTTTAGTACTACCTTTAATTGCTTGTGACGACGATGACGACAATGATCCGATTGAGGAGATGATGCCTCAGAGTTTCAAAGTTCAGGTTGTTCACGCATCACAAGATTCACCCAATGTTAATGTCCTGGTAAACGGCTCGGAAACCCTTTCCGATGTTGCCTACAAAGCTGCATCCAGTCGTTTAACTCTAGACGAAGGCACCTACAGTTTGCAAGTTGATGGTATCACCCCGGGCGGCGATGCAACCGTCATTGGACCTGTTGATGTCAGTTTCGCTCCTGACCAGTTATACACCGTGCTGGCTGTGAATGAAACCGCTTCAATTGAACCACTGGTTATCAGTCAGTCTGACTTTACACCAGCTGATGGCGAGCTAACAGTACAGATCATTCATGCTGCCTCCAATGCTCCAACCGTTGATGTTTATCTTACCGCGCCCGGTGCTGACATCTCAGGCGTTGCCCCTACTACCACCTTAAGTTTTAAAGATTCTCTGGCTGCTACTGATATTCCTGCTGGCGACTATCAGATACGCGTTACACCGACTGGTGAAAGTACTGTGGTCTTCGATAGCGGTACAGTAAGTTTGCCGGCTGGCGTACTGCTAAATGTTGCAGCGGTGACTAACACCACAACCGGTGATAGCCCCATCAGCCTATTGGCCATTACCGATGATGGTGCAACTGAAATTCTGGACGTTAACACACCAGCTGATTTCCGCGTATTCCATGTTTCAGCGGATGCACCCAATGTCGATGTGGTGGTTAATGATGACTTTGCAAATCCAGTGGTTACCGATTTAGCCTTCCCTGACTTTACGGATTACCTGTCAGTGCCTGCAGATACATACAACGCCAAGGTTGTACCTACCGGTGCCGATACTCCCGTAGTTATTGATGCTGATTTAGCTTTAGAAGCTGGTGCTTCCTATTCGGTACTGGCAGTCAATGACCTAGCCAATATTGAACCTTTGGTATTGGCTGATACACGTCGTGCTATTTCGACTGAAGCACAGCTGAGGATTGTCCATGGTTCACCTGCTGCTGGTGCCGTTGATATTTATCTGGTCGCTCCTGGTACTGATATTAATGACGTTGAGCCAGCTCTAAGCAATGTCCCATTCAAAGCTGAAACAGGTTACCTGTCAATTGCGGGAGGTGATTATGACGTCGTCGTTACCCCAACCGGTAGCAAAACCGCAGCCATTGGCCCAGCAGCCGTTACCCTGTCTAACGGTGGCATCTACACCATCATTGCCCGCGATAATGCAGGCGGTGGAGCACCACTTAACGTCATCCTTGCTGATGATTTTGTACAATAAGCAATAACGTCTAACCATAAAAAAGGCCTCGCAAGAGGCCTTTTCTTTACTGCATTTGCTCTAGATTCAAATCAACTTTCTAGCCCTACAACTATCCAACATTGGAGCTCAAACTCCCCTTATATTGAGCTAAGACACGTACAAAATATAGCAATCAAAATCTGTGACCAAAGGGAATCCCTTTAGGGAGATGATTTTGATAAGAATTTTCAGCACAAGGATGTGATGTAAATTCTGGTGCGTTAAGTATTTTGGGAGTGTCGCAGGAAGTCACGCGTAGCGTGGCCTCAATATCGGGGTGGTCTTCTTTTGGTTACTTTTCTTGACCACTCAAGAAAAGTAACTCGCCGTGCAGCGAAAAAGGGTAATAAAGGAAGGGGCTGATCCAGATAACTAGCCCATTTCGTCTTTAACCCATTGTTTTAATTGAT
>NZ_JABURJ010000071.1 GCF_014762745.1 Kangiella sp. | reverse complement strand
TATTCGCCAGTATTCTTAACATTACTGCAAACTGTCATGGGTAGTATCTTCTTCCTGCCGCTAATATTTGTGCAGGGTGCCCCTATCAGTTTTGATGTATCTGCGGAAGCAGTATTGGCCATCATGTTCCTCGCCTTCGGCGTAAACATCTTTGCCTTTACCTGCTACAACTTCGCCTTCAAAACCATGCCAGCCAGTCAGGTCGGAAGCTTAATGAACTTACTGCCCCTTGGCACAATGTTCTTTGGTTGGGCGTTGTTAGGTGAAACATTAAATAACATGCAGTATGTGGCGGCAGGACTGGTCCTATTCGGCGTCATCTGGTCACAAACCAAACCACGCCAGAAAACAGTCTTCATCGAACAGGAAATGGTCACCAGATCTTTGCGCCATAAAGCAAAGCAGAAAATTCGTAAAAGTTTTGGCTTAGTAGAAACCCCTTAGTGTGTGTTAAGCCAAGGAGAAAGCCGGCGCAAGCCGGCTTTTTTTTTTGAAAATAACGAAAAATTAGCTAAATTGTTCCCACCAATCCGAATTATAGTGGCGTGAAGTAGTAATCAGTAGTGGAACGCGATTTGTTTCGAAAGAGATTTCTTTATCTTTGTCTGATGCTTGCCTTATTAGGTCAACCGAAATAAGGGTGCATTTCCACCAAAATTCATTAACAGTTTTACTTGAGTTTAAAATGGCTGAAGCATAAAGCTTAACAGGATGTTTAGTAGAAACTTTACATAGGTGATGAATGTTAAGACTTAATCGAGGTGTGTCTAAGATAGTTTCAATTTTATCAGCTAGATCATTTAATTCACGTGAGCTCCCTGACAGTAATAACGCGTCATCATTCTTAAAATTAAATAGTCCAAGATTCATACTAATCCTTAAGTCACACAAAAGTACGGTTTGAGTATTGAGTGGCATGCATTCAGTTTATGATTATAAGATGGCTTCTGAAATAGTCTAGTCAGATGGATTATAAGCTATCAGGCTTGCTCCAATGGGCCCCTTATATTGAGCTAAGCCACGTACAAAATATAGTAATCAAAATCGTGGATGATTTTGATAAGAATTTTCAGCACAAGGATGTGATGTAAATTCTGGTGCGTTAAGTATTTTGGGAGTGGCGCAGGCAGTCACGCGGAGCGTGGCCTCAATATCGGGGTGGCCTTCTCTTTGATTACTTTCTCTTGGCCACTCAAGAGAAAGTAATTCGCTGAGTAGCGAAACCATAATTTAAGGAATGGAGTTTATAAGAGCATGGATTCCCACTTTCGTGGGAATGACGAAAAATAAAACCTACAAACCAAACGCTGCCTCAATTCTCCGCTTAAACACTTCCGCTTTTTCAAAGCCATTGGCACGATATTGGGTCAACTCATTACCTTCTAGATCAAAGAATAGAATACTGGGTAAACCGAGTACTTTGAAGGCATTCATCAGTTCGACGTCCTGTGGGTCATAGGCGGTGACGTCGGCTTGCAGTAACACTGTATTGTTTAGCGCAGCATGTACAGCTGGATCTGTGAAAACGAGGGCTTCAAATTCGTAGCAGGAAGCGCACCATTCGGCGAAGAAGTCGAGCATGACGGTTTTGCCTTGCGCGTTGGCTTCGGCAACACGTTGTTCGAGTTGAGATAGTGTTTTTATGCGCTCAAATTGAAGATGAGGTTTAGAGCTACCGGTCAGGGTGCTCTGAGGTTTCGCCTGGGCTGGACCTTCTGCATCCTGCGAGTATTCGGTGGTCATCATGGAGTAGGACTGGCCAAGCGGTTGCAGCAGGTTGCGGTTGCCTTGTGCGCCGCCAATAACAAGTAACGCACCGTAAATCATTAGAACTAATCCTAAACCAGCGAATAGGTTTCTCCAGCCAAGATTTGGCTGCTGGTTTCTGAATAAATAATAGCCTGGAATGAGTGCCAGTAACGCCCAGCCGTACATGTAGATGCTGTTTGGCAGCAGGTGTTTGATTAGATAGAGCGCAACGGCCAGCATGGCGACACCGAAGGCGGCTTTAATGGCATTCATCCAATTGCCGGCCTTAGGCAGGAAGCGTCCCTCGGTAACGGCGATAATGATCAGCGGAATACCCATTCCGATACCGAGCCCATACAGGGAAACGGCACCCAACAGAATGTCACCGGTTTGCGCAATAATCAACAGGATGGCAATCAGTGGCACCGTAACGCAGGGGGAAACGATTAATGCCGATATGGCGCCCATAATCGCACTACCAATATAACTACCGGTTTTTTGGCTGTTACTTTTTTCTGCCAGTTTGGCTTGCAGGCCTGCAGGCAGTTGTAATTCATAAAATCCGAACATGGAGAGTGATAGCAACACGAAAACAATCGCTGCACCAATCACAAAAGCCGGGCTTTGCAGGTAACCGGAAAGTGATTGACCAGCTAACGCAACCAGTACACCGAAAATGGTATAGACAATGGCCATGGCCTGGGTGTAACTCAAGGCGAGTCCAAAGGCTTTGCGAGTGGTGATATCTTTACCCTGGCCTGCGATAATGCCTGAAATAATAGGAATCATTGGGAAAACACAGGGGGTAAAAGTTAGACCAAGACCGATCAGAATAAACTTGAAGAAGTTCCAGAAAACGCCTTTTTGCTCGAGGTCATCCATCAGGCTTTGTTGCTCGCTGACGAAAGATTTTTTGTTGCTTGCGTCCTTTTCACCAGTAGCACTCTCACCACTACTATTAGCTAAAGCCAATGTAGAAGCGGGAACTTCAAGCACTACCTCGCGGGTGGTTGGCGGGTAACACAGGCGATCTTCGGCGCAACCCTGAAAGTCAATGCTTAGGGTCATTGGGTTGCTGGAGTCAGAAAAAGGTACAGCGATTTCTATGAAATTATAGTAAACCTCGGTCAGGCCTAAGTAAGGATCATCTTTTTCCTTACCATCCGGAATCAACGGCTCGCCAAGAGTTGCATTATCGCTTTTGAAGCCGAAGCGTTCGCGATACATGTAATAGCCTTCGGCGATTTCAAATTTAACCAGAACCGTGTTGTCGAGAATTTCAGCCTGCAGCACGAAAGCATCATCGACTCGTAGCAACTCTTCTTCTTCGCCAAGTAGGCTGTTGAGATCGATCTGAGCCGCCTGTGAGGTAGTAGTGCTAATGCCTATGACGACAAAACTAAGAAAAGCTAAGAAAAAGCTGTGAATTGATGTTTTCATGCCAATGTTCATGTAAAAAATGACCTGTTGATGATGATTAACCGCAGTTCAACCACTAAGGAAAGACGTTATTTTACGCAAAGCCAGGTGAACTGTATGTAAATTCATGAAAGCCAGTGTCAGCTTTCTGTAAATAATCCGCTAAATGCGCGTAAATTTATGTTTTATGCGCTTATCGGCGCTGTATCCAATGCTCAACTTGTTGTGACTCTAGAAACTCTTCGGCACCCTGTCCTTGTAGCATGGCCAGAGTGGAAAGCATTCCGGCCTGAGTGCAGTTATTGGCCAGCACCGTTACTGATGCCGGTGCATCGGTAACTGGCCAGCCGGTTTTTGGGTTAAGTACATGACTTAACACTTTACCCTTGTACTGCAGGAAGCGTTTGCTGTCACCGCTGGTTGCGACCCCGCCGTGTTTTAACGCAACTTTCGGGGGGATTTTATTTTGCCCAAGCGCCAATGGTTCGATTCCGATCAGCCAATGTTCACGGCTTACGGGTGGTGCGGTTGCCACAATATCGCCGCCGAAATTAATCAACACAGGACAGTCGGTTATTGCCCGCGCCAGCGTAGCGGCGGAATCCACAGCGTACTCTTTGCCGATACCACCGAAGTCAAGCGCCATACCCGCTGGCATCTGTAGTTTCGGATTTGCCCAGGAGACTTTATTCCAGCCAATTTTGGGCAACAATTTGTTAATTTCTTTCAGCGCCGGAACATTGGAACTGCCATCAAACTTCCAGATCTTGCCGAGTACGCCTGAGGTAATATCAAACATGCCATCACTCACCTCAAAGCACAGATCCGCAAAGTCCAGCAGGCGCGCCGTTTCCGCATCGACCTCAACGGGCTTTCCGTCCGCGTTATTGATGTAGTAAATGATATTGTCAGTACGGTAGCGGCTAAAGGTGCTTTCGATACGCCAGGCTTCGTTGGCAACGGCTTGGGTGACTTGCTCTGCCAGCGCATGGTCCGAGGTTTCTATAATGACTTCGCAAGGTCCAGCCATGGCCGTAAAGTGGCCAGTAATGAAACCCTGCGAGTCTTTATAGGCAATAGAGTGCAATGCCTCGTTCATCAGTGTGAATGTCGTTAGAAGGAGTAATTGACCCTTAACATAACGGCATTCCAATCCGGTAACAAGGTTTGCTGCTGTAGCGCACCGTATTTTTCCGGCTCGGTTGGCGTCTGGTTATACATCTCCAGCGAGAAGCGCCATTGATTGCCTGCCGCTGTCTTCATGCCATATTCCAAACCAACCGTGATCGCATCATACTCAGCCAGTCGATAGTCTGCCGAAGCAAACTGTGGCAGAGGCTGATCCTGGCGTAAATAAGGCTGGTAAAAATCGGCCTGAGTTTGTGTGTAATAACGGACATGCGGTTGCCAGTAGTCGCCATTATCCAGGGCAAAGCGATACTTGAGGTCGACGGTATGTGAGTCGATTTCCCAGTCATCGGTCATATAACGGTAGGAAACGTCGAGAATATCACCGTCAATATAACGCTTATAACGGCCAAACAGACCATGCTTGGTACGCTCGTCAGGGCGGCTTTCAAACAGGACATTCGCGACCGGAATACCATCATCAAAATAGTTGCCCTGATCATCCAGTACACTCAGCACCTTATAAGGGTCATTGTGATAACCGTCCGACATGCTGTAGGAATAATTAATCTGGAACAGACTTTCGCGGTCAATAACCTGCGTAATACCCAGCAATAAGTCTAGCGTATCCTTGTCCTGGCTGCCGCTAAGCTTGTTCTGCGGATCGCCCACTGGCTGCATCCGCGCTAAAGCGATCGGCGCTCCGCCAACCGGATCAATCGAGTCGAAAGCATAGGATATGCCTGCAAATAAAGTGCTGTTGCGATTATTAAAGTCGTAACTGATATTGCCGTTTATCGAAGCCGACAGATAATCGTATTCTTTAGAAATGTTGGCGCCAAGACCCGCTTTGGTCATATCAGAAACCGGGAAAGTCCAGTTGGCTGCAAGCGCCGCACGAGTATCTTTGAAGGTATCATCAAGAGGATATTCATTAGCATTAACCGTATAGCTGGCATTACCCGAAGGGCGGGTAAAAGTTAACGGCTGGTCGCTGGCTACTGCCCCGCTGGGTGATGCACCGGTCAAAGAGTCAACAGTCAGCTTGAGATTCAAATATTCTTCTTCATCTAATCGTTTATTGGCATTGAAAACGGGCTCTATAGCAGAAACACGACTGTCACTTTCTGAGTAAAACAAAAAGGCAGCGTCGAATTTCCAGTCACCAATAGCCTGCTCTGTGCTGGCTGGTGCGCTTTTATCCTGCTCTTCTTCAGCATGGGCATTACCCGTAATAAGGGTCAGTGTTGCGGTAGCCAGAGCCGATTTCAGTAATACATTCTTCTTCATATGTGAGTACTCACTATAGTGTTCTTATCTTGCAATTAATTACAGCCGCAGCCGCCGCCGGCATAAGCGCGACCGCCACTGGAAGCTTCCTTACTGAAGTAAATGTGATCATCAAGGGCATCGGTCAGAGGCTGCTCATCAAGTGCCATTTCAGGCTTAGCCAATAAATCCTTTTCCCAGGCGTTGACGCCCATGGTCGAGCAGCCGCTCAGTAAACTGAAACCGAGGGTGACGACTAACAGTAGTGACTTGTGTTTCATTCTGAATCTCCTGTGTTGCTCAAACTGGTGGACTGTTGAGCCGTTGTAGCGCGTAAAGATTGAATCTGATCGTTGATTTTGCTGACGTCTTTCTGGCGGAAGCCACGATGACGGTATTTGGCTGCGCCAGTCTGATCCAGCAGGTAGCTGGTCGGCATGGCGTCAACCTTAAAGTATTTGGCTAATTCGCCATTCTGATCATAAAAGATGGTGAAATTGGCTGGGTATTGAGCTAAAAACTGCTCTGCGGCACCCGGCTCGGAATCCTCATTGATGGCGATAATGACAAAGTTATCCTCACCATAGGTTTGCTGGAGTTCATTCATGACTGGAAATGATTGGCGGCATGGGCCACACCAGGAAGCCCAGAAGTCCACATAAACCACTTTGCCCTGATATTGCTCAAGATTAAGTTGCTTTAATAAATCACTGCTTTGCTTATAATCATTGGCTGTGGCAATAGGTGAGCCGAGTGAACTAACGGCCAGCAGCAGCAAGCCTTGAAAAAGCTGAGAAAAATGAAGTCGCATGATACAAGCCTAACTCTGTCATATTAATGTTGGCTAATATGCGTGCAGAGTTGATCAGGAGCAACGAACAAATGCGCGTTCGCTCTTTAGAGAAGCGAAAAAGGCAGGGGACAAATGTCTATTATAGGAAAGCTCTAATATAAAATTACTGTATTTTCAGTAAGATAGAGTAATTGAGAGCTGTTTGGCAAAATTGATGAAAGTTAAGTCATTAAAACCGCAAACTGTTTTCGAGCCATTGCAGATAGGCCGAAGAGGCCTGCTCAATATTGCAGCTGATCAGCTCAAAAACATCATAAGGATGCTCCTTTTCCAGCAGATCACCGAGCTCCGCCATCAACTCGGCATGGGTCTTAATGATCATCAGAACCTCCGCATCCTTTTCCACGGCTGAACGACCTGAGGCATCGTGCCAGCGGTAAATGCTAGTGATGTTAGGTACTATATTGACGCAGGCTGCCAGCTGGTCGCTGACCATCAGGTCGGCCAGGCGCTCAGCAGTGTCCTGATCGGGCGCGGTACATAAAGCGATTTGAAAATCGTCCTGTTCAGAAAGTCGTGTCATATCCGTCGAACTTGTGATTTACTCGAATGTCCCCATTATAAAGCTAACCTTTATCAAAGACACACTTATGTTTTTTCGATCTTTTTTTCTACTGTTCATCGTTCTTGCCGTCCTTGAAATCTATGTGCTGATTGAAGTGGGTAACTGGATTGGCGCCCCGGCGACTATTGGCTTAATTTTGCTGACCGGTATTATCGGTGTAGCCTTGCTTAAACATCAGGGCTTGTCAGTGTTTGAGCGCTTCAAAAGTAAGATGCAGCAGGGCCAGGCGCCCGCGCAGGAAATCATTGAAGGGGTGCTATTAATCATCGCCGGAGCCTTCCTGATCACTCCCGGATTTGTTACCGATACCATTGGCTTTTTATGGCTTATCCCGGCTACGCGCAGCGCTTTTGCCAGAGGCATGGTCAAAGCCGGCTGGTTCAAATTCCAGAAAATGAGTGGAAAGGGTAATTTTTATTACGAATATCACCAGCAGAGTGAAACGCGTTCCAGCTCAGAGCAGGAAAGCCATCATGAGGAGCACACCAGAGTCAGCGGTAGTCGCGTAATCGAAGGTGAATATGAAAGAAAAGACGATGAAAAACAATAGGTTATAGAAGTCAGCAATAAAAATTATAAAAAAGTGAAAAAATTAGCACTCAGCCCCCTTGAGTGCTAGCAAAAAGCCCCCATATAAAGCCGCAACTAATTTTTATTAGGTTATTTCTTAAAAACAAACTTTCTATAGTGAGTTAACTACTTTCTATACTAGGAGAAAAACATGAACTTACGTCCATTACATGATCGCGTCATTGTGCGCCGTTTAGAAGAAGAAACAACCTCAGCCGGCGGTATCGTGATTCCTGATAACGCTAAAGAAAAGCCAAGCCGTGGCGAAGTCCTTGCCGTTGGTAATGGTAAGCCGCTGGATTCTGGCGAAGTCCGCGCTGTCGACGTCAAGGTTGGCGATAAAGTATTGTTCGGCAAATATGCCGGTACTGAAGTCAAAGCCGATGGCGAAGAGCTTCTAGTCTTGCGTGAAGACGACATCATGGCCGTAATTGAAGGCTAATTGATAGAAATTAACCGAAATTCAACTAATTTTAGAGGAAAATAATCATGGCAAAAGACGTACGTTTTGGAGATGACGCCCGCAAACGCATGCTAAAAGGCGTTAATACTCTAGCTAACGCAGTACGCGTAACTCTTGGTCCTAAAGGCCGTAATGTTGTACTAGACAAATCATTCGGCGCACCAACCATCACTAAAGATGGTGTTTCTGTAGCTAAAGAAATCGAGCTTGAAGATAAGTTCGAAAACATGGGCGCGCAGATGCTTAAAGAAGTGGCATCACAAACTAACGACATCGCTGGTGACGGTACAACAACAGCTACCGTATTGGCTCAGTCAATCGTTACTGAAGGTCTAAAAGCAGTTGCTGCTGGCATGAACCCAATGGACCTTAAGCGCGGTATCGAAAAAGCAGTAACCGCTGCCGTTGAAGAATTGAAAAACATTTCAGTACCTTGCGAAGACCAAAAAGCCATCGCGCAGGTCGGTACCATCTCAGCCAACTCTGACGAAAGCGTTGGTAAAATCATTGCTGAAGCAATGGCCAAGGTTGGTAAAGAAGGTGTTATCACGGTTGAAGAAGGTTCAGGTCTACATAACGAACTGGACGTGGTGGAAGGTATGCAGTTCGACCGCGGTTACCTGTCTCCTTACTTCGTGACAAACGCAGAAAGCATGCAGGCTGAACTTGAAAACCCATACATCCTGTTGGTTGACAAGAAAATCTCAAACATCCGTGAATTATTGCCTGTATTGGAAGGTGTTGCTAAAGCCAGCCGTCCATTATTGATCATCGCTGAAGATGTTGAAGGCGAAGCGCTAGCTACTCTAGTTGTGAACACCATGCGCGGTATCGTTAAAGTTGCAGCCGTTAAAGCTCCAGGTTTCGGTGATCGTCGTAAAGCCATGCTTGAAGACATCGCGATCCTGACTGGCGCAACTGTAATTTCTGAAGATATCGGCATGAGTCTTGAGAACACAACGCTTGAGCAACTTGGTACAGCGAAAAGCGTTCAAATCACTAAAGAAAACACAACCATCATTGATGGTGCCGGTGACAAAGCGCAAATCGAAGGCCGCGTTAAGCAAATTCGTGCGCAAATCGAAGAAACTTCTTCTGACTACGACCGTGAAAAACTACAAGAGCGCGTTGCTAAATTGGCAGGCGGTGTTGCAGTAATCAAAGTTGGCGCAGCAACAGAAGTTGAAATGAAAGAAAAGAAAGACCGTGTTGACGATGCACTACACGCGACTCGCGCAGCCGTAGAAGAAGGCGTTGTAGCAGGTGGTGGTACAGCATTAGTACGCGTACTGTCTAAATTGGTAGACCTGCGTGGTGATAACGAAGAGCAAAATGTTGGTATCAAAATTGCTCTACGTGCCATGGAATCACCACTACGTCAAATCGTATCCAACGCAGGTGCCGAGCCAGCAGTGATCGTCGATAAAGTCAAAGCCGGTGAAGGTAACTTCGGTTACAACGCAGCAACTGGCGAATTCGGTGACGTAGTAGAAATGGGTATCCTTGACCCAGCCAAAGTAACTCGTAGCGCCCTACAAAACGCCGCTTCAATCGCAGCTCTAATGATTACCACAGAAGCCATGGTAACTGAGCTACCGAAGGAAGAAGGTGGTGCACCTGATATGGGTGGTATGGGTGGTATGGGCGGTATGCCTGGCATGATGTAATTTAACGGGTCTTTTTGCTCCATTTCTTTGTTAGGTTAACTTTTACGCTTGGTCATTGGCTAGTAGCCAACTCCCGCGCTTAAAAAGTTAACCTGCCTCGAACTGAAGCAAAAATCCTCCGTTAAAACCATACTAGAAAGGCCTCGCGAAAGCGGGGTCTTTCTGTTTTGGCACTAATTGCGATGCTCATTGGCCTCTAGTCCAGCTCTTTAAAAATAGGGGCTTCTCATTACGACCTGCGCCGCGTTACAAAGCAAAACATCTGCGTTAAATACTCACCTAAGTTTAAAAGCCCTGCCACTGGTAGGGCTTTTTCTTTGCTGCATTTCTTTGTTAGGTTAACTTTTACGCTTGGTCATTGGCTAGTAGCCAACTCCCGCGCTTAAAAAGTTAACCTGCCTCGAACTGAAGCAAAAATCCTCCGTTAAAACCATACTAGAAAGGCCTCGCGAATGCGGGGCTTTTTTTATGCCTCAATCAATAGCTCACCTATTCTGTATTCTAATAGATATCGTAGGCTGGTGATGAGCGAAGCCTACACTTGATTTTATTGAAACCGTATTGGTAGGGGCAGACCTGTGTGTCTGCCCGCTATAATTGAGCTAAGCAGGAATGGATAGCTAGAAAATATTTCCGGTGGCGGAAGATTATGATTGAAGTTAAAGTTATCTGTGCCTTTTGAGGGACGCTGGCATTGTTAATGTGGGAATTGAATAAAAATAGAGGAAGAGCAATGGGTTCTATAATTAAAGTTGTAACTGGAATGGTCATTGGAGTTGTCGGCTTTTGGGTTCTTGATCGATACTTTATGGAGGATGAGTACAAGGTCAGGCAGGATAGCGAATATAACCAGCAAGCTACGCTGGCAAAAGAGGATGAGGCTGTTGATAAAAACAAGACACTTGCTGATTCTCAGGATGAAAGTGAATCAGTGAAAATTGAAAGCTTAACCAGTGAACTTGAGTCGTTGAAGCGTCAAGTGGAAGTGACAAATCAGGAGTTGCAGGCATCAAAGCTAGAAAGCAAACGCTTGACTGCTATCTTGAAAGGAGATGGTACAAGTCTTGATGGCTTAACAGCAGATCAGAGCAATACAAATGATAGTCCAAGTGATCAGAATAAATTTGAGGGTATACCTGAATCACACCATTCGTTATTGACTCGTCCTGAATCGATGCCTAAAGCTACTCATGAGTTACATGATGACTTAGTAAATGAGCAGGAAGATATCAGTTGGGCTACCATGAAGGAGCAACAAATTAATCACTTCCTTATGACTTATAAGGATAATGGGCAATACATTATTCATAAAGTAGAGTGTAGAAGTACTCTGTGTGAAATCATAGGAACAGAGCATCCTTCTGAAAGGGACGTATGGGCTGAGGTCACAGGTCAGATGCGAAATCAGGCCTGGTGGGAGTTTACTGGTACCCATACCACAAGTTCATCAGATTCGAGTGGCAACTTGTTATTTGTAACCATATTGCAGAGGGTTAGGGGTTCGGAGAAAGCAAGCTAGAGGTCAGAAGACCTGGCAGGATTAATCGTGTTATGATGCGCGATCATAAGTTGCTGATTCTGAGCAGGGTTTATTTCCTCAATGAGTGATATTCAAGAATTACTAAAGAATAATAAAGAATGGGCTGAGAGAGTCGAGAAAGAGAGTCCAGGCTTTTTTAAAACCTTGTCTGAGCAGCAGTCGCCTAAGTATCTGTGGATTGGTTGTTCCGATAGCCGTGTTCCAGCGAACCAGATTACGGGTTTATTGCCGGGTGAAGTTTTCGTGCATCGCAATGTGGCGAACGTGGTATCTCACAATGATTTCAACTGTCTTTCTGTTCTGCAGTTTGCCGTTGAGGTGTTGAAAGTTGAACATGTCATCGTCTGTGGTCATTACGGCTGTGGTGGTGTTAATGCGGCTTTGACCACTAAAAAGCATGGATTTATTGATAACTGGCTGAGTAATATCAAGGATGTTTATCTGAAGCATGAAACCAAGTTTACACTAATAAAGGATGAGCTGGAGCGCTCCAACCTGATGTGTGAGCTGAATGTGATTGAGCAGGTCAGTAATGTTTGTCGCACCACTACGGTACAGGATGCCTGGGATCGTGGGCAGGATTTAAGTGTGCATGGCTGGTGCTACAGTCTGGAAAATGGCTTGATCACGGATTTGAAGGCGACGATAAGTGGTAAAGAACAGGTGCCGGATATTTTCAATTATCAGGAATAAGCGGTAAGCTGTAGTTAGCTGGGCTTTTGGGGAAGCGTAGCGAATTAAAAGATAGCCAGAAAAAAAGGAGGGAGAATGCGCAGTGATAAGGATAAAACTGCGGTGGATGTTTCGGCGTCTGCTGTACAACATTATACCTATCGAATTTTTTCACCACTGGGAGCCTATCCGGCACAAAGCCTGTCTTCACCGCTGGGTCAGTTAATTGTTGAAAAAGATTTTATTGCGCTGGCGTTTAAGGATAATCCGCAGGCGCATGACCTCAAGTTTATGTTGGCTATGCTGTTGTCAGTCAATGACGATAAAGGTTTTCTTAAACTTTACCCTTTCCCTTATAAGCATTTCTTTGTCTCGACCAGTTATCAGGTGTTACCGCAAAAGTTACACCAGGACGTTAAGCAGAAACTTTCCGACCATTATCGCCAAAGTGGTGAAACCATTCCTGAGTTTGATCTTTACCAGAATGCCAAAGGTGCTTCATTACCGATCATTCTGGGCGGTACTGTGTATAGTACCTTTGATGGGCTGATTGATAGTCATCAGTTTAATCTGCTGTCGGATATTTTGTATCAAAAGAAGGATGGCCGATTTGATCTGATCTGCAAAAGTCTGTTGCTGAGCAATCAAAATAGTTGCCACTTTCAGTTCAGCCAGCAGGCGGTACTGTTTTTGCTGGATGCATTAATTCTGTTTGAAGATTTTGTTGGGCGGAGCAGGGTTGACAGCTCCCGGCTGCAAACCCTGCTGACCCAGCTTGGTGATAATAAAACTGATTCGTTAATTGCTAAATACCAACTGGCTGAGTCAATGACGCCACTGGATTACAACAAAGCCTTTGACGCCTTATGTCATGCCCTGACGAAAAGTTTGCTTAAGGCGAAATGATCAGCGCCCAACCCAGACTTCAACGCGACGATTTTTGTTGCGACCGTTTTCTGTGCTATTTGAGGCGATGGCTCCCTTGCTGCCATAGCCTTGAACATAGAAAGGCTTGACGCCTGCCTGCTCCAGCTCATCGGCAATAATTCTTGCCAGTCGTTTGGAGTCGTCCTTGTCATTCTCTTCGTTGCCGGACTCATAACTAAATCCGAATAGAAATAAATCTTCCAGCTGGTGCGTTTGAACGTATTTGACCAGGCGCTGTATATCCAGCTTGGCCTTGTTGTCTAGTTCGTCAGTGCCCTCATCAAAATGGAAAGTGATGGATAAGCGCTTTGAATCAGTGATCATGTTGAGATAACGTGGCGGGTAATTCCGATTAAAGCGAATGGTCGCATCGTTCACCTTCAATGAAATGAGCCCAGTCTTTTCGACCACCGCTTGAGCTTGATCCTGTTGCACAAACTGCATAAAGCGACGAGCATGAACATTAGTGTTGTTACTCGGGTAATACATATAGAGGCGACGACTTAATACATAGTCCTCGGTGCTGACCGTGAACAGATTAGGTTTAAAAGACAATGCGACACCAGACTCTGACAATGCTAATGGCTTGTTATCATTAACGTAAGAAAGGCCGATAAAACCAATCGCACCAGGCGTATTATAAACCATATCGGATAGTTCGCCCGATGATTCATAGCGTTTGGCATATTCAGAAAGTGATAACTTGTGTCGTTTTAGAACCAGTGATTTAAAAGTATCGAATGTTCCTGAATTATCATCACGCGCGAACAGGCTAATCTTTTGATTGGGCCCGCCTATTTCCTGCCAGTTGCGAATCTCACCAGCAAAAATTCGCGCCAGCGTTTCGGTGTCCAGAGTGTTCATTTCAAGCTGTGGATGAACTATGACTGCCAGACCATCGACCGCAATGGTTAACTCGCTGTCAACTGACTTGAGATCACCATAAAGGCTACGCATTTGCTCACGTTCTTTTTCCTTAATACGGCGAGAAGACATGGCGATATCGGTATCTTCGGCGGCTAATGCCTTAAAACCGGTGCTGGAGCCATGTGCCTTGATGTCCACTCCTTTTAGAGTGCCATCCGGAAACTGTCCCAGTACAGTCTTTTCAACCGCATGAGTTTCAACAATGCCAGTGCGAGTGGCGCCTTCGGCCTTCAAGAACTCCTCTGCCAGGCCCGGTGCCAGCGATTCGCCAATCGTATTGGAGCCTTTCATTTCAAACAGAATGGTCGCTTTACTGATATCTCCAGCAGAAAAGCTCTGGGAGCTGTTTTCCTCAGCGAAAGCGGTTATAGACTGGGCGAATAGGGCGCAGACTAATAAGGCGCTAGCTAAATTTCGCGCAAGTGATGTCATGATCACTCCTGTTAGTGTCAATCAAGCGGATTAGTAATAAGTCCGCAGGATTATAAGATCTAACAGGGAGCGCAAAATGACAGTTTTATGACATTGCAATATAACGAAGGGAGCCTTTGTGACAAAAATTACGATATTTTTTTAATGACCGCAAAATCAGCCTGCATAGTGGCTTTGCTTTCGCCTGCCTCAATCACATCAATTTCCAGCGATAGTTTGCCACGACCTCTTGAATCAAATCGTTTGAGAAAGTGTTCAATAACATCCGGATCTGAAACCTGACAACTGGCCACTATATCGCCCTCAATGGGCTTGCTGTAGCGAATGGTTGCACTGGCCAATACTACCGAACCCTGGCGTTGATGTTGTTGCACCAGATGGGTGACTAGTGACCAGCCCGCCAGGGTAGCCGTAGTGTAGATGCTGCCAGCAAATGCGGTGTTATGAATATTTTTATTGGCCTCAAAAGGAGCTGACAACTGAATACTGTTGCTGGTCAGGTTATCGACCTGAACTTGGAGGGCTTTGGTGATGGGTATTTCTTTATACAGCAGTTGTTGCAGTTCAGTGGCTTCCATGAGTACACAAAGGTTTGCGGATAGTTAGAGGCTACTCTAACAATATTTTAAAAAAAGTTAACCCTTTTCCAACTGGTCAGCGTTTATAGCAGTGTTGTTAATGCCAATAGACAGAATTAAGTGGAGTACGGAAATGAATATCAATAAAGCAAACACTGTAACAAAGTCATTAAAAGTCAGCGTGCTGGCAACGATGGTCGCTTTGGCCATCAACGGCTGTCAGAACACTGACACAGCTAACCAGCAGGCCGAACGTGATAAACAGGTGGCCGCTGCCAAAGCAGAAGAGTTGAAGCGAGCAAGGCAGGAGCAGGAAAAGATTGTAGTGACCGGATCGCGCCTCATGCCAGAGGCAAAGGAAAGAATGGCTTATTATGATGCAGCTATGCCAGCTCCACAGTCTCCGGCAATGTGGCAACAACCAGAAGTTAATCGCGAACAGTATCAGCACTTTGATGAGTCAGGTATTTTTCTGGCCAAAGAACAACCGGTTTCGACCTTTAGTATTGATGTGGATACTGGCTCCTATTCCAACGTACGCCGTATGTTAAATGATGGATATTTACCGCCACATGATGCGGTGCGTTTGGAAGAGTTTGTGAATTATTTTAATTATGATTATCAGGGGCCTAAATCAACTGAACAGCCATTTGCCGTGAATACGCAGGTATTTTCTGCGCCCTGGAATCCAAATGCCTATCTGATGCAGATTGGGATTAAAGGTTTTGAACCTGAAAAGCAGGAATTGCCGCCATCCAATCTGGTGTATCTGATCGATGTCTCGGGCTCCATGAATAGCGAAGACAAGCTTGGGCTGGTTAAAAAGTCACTGAAACTCTTAGCGCAGGAAAGCAGCGATCAGGACAAGATTTCTATCGTGGTTTATGCCGGAGCCAGTGGCGTGGTGCTTGAACCAACCAGGGGCAATGACCGGATGGCGATTGAGCATGCATTGGATAGACTAAGTGCAGGCGGTTCCACTAATGGTGGTGCAGGCATTGAACTGGCCTATAAGCTGGCCGAACAGGCTTTTATCAAAGATGGCATTAATCGAGTGATTCTGGCAACCGATGGCGACTTTAATGTTGGCACCGTTAATCGCGAACAACTGATTGACCTGGTTGAGCGTAAACGCGAAAGCGGCATTTCCTTTACCGCACTGGGCTTTGGCAGTGGTAATTACAACGAACACCTGATGGAACAGCTGGCCAATAAAGGTAATGGCAATTATGGCTACATTGATAGCTTGCAGGAAGCGCGTAAGTTACTGGTCGAGCAACGTGCCGGAACTTTGATGACCATTGCCAAGGACGTCAAAGTTCAGGTGGAATTTAATCCACAGGTGGTTGCCGAGTATCGGTTGCTAGGTTATGAGAATCGAGCCCTGAACCGCGAAGATTTCAATAACGACAAGGTAGATGCCGGTGAAATCGGTGCTGGACATACCGTGACCGCGCTCTATGAAGTGGTGCTAGTTGGTTCAGAGGGGCGCCGGGTGGATGAGTTACGTTATGGTGAACGAGAAGCGCAACAGAAAAAGCTGGCTGATGAGGCCGCGCTGGTAAAACTGCGCTATAAGATGCCGGATGAAGATAACAGTAAACTAATCAGCCATGTCATTGAGCGTAACCAGTTTACTCAAGACAACAGGGTTGCTGGGGATAGCCAGTTTGCTGCCAGCGTGGCAGGTTTCGCACAACTATTGCGTGGCGGTCGCTACTTGAATGGTTGGGATTGGCAACAGGCAATTGAGCTGGCGCAAAACAGTAAAGGAGCGGACAAAGATGGTTATCGCGGTGAAATGATTCAGCTGATGAAGATGGCGCAGCTTTTAGATGAGCAGAATGACCGGGCTGATGAGCAAGTCAGTAGCCAATAATTTGTGACAAACATAAGCATTCAGCAGGTAACAATATGCTTGAAAGCCTGAAGCTAACAAGCCATTATGGCGCTGGGGATGTGTTTCACAAGAGATCACGAGTGACCAGAAGTAACGAAACCTTTGACAGCAATCAACAGCGCCAAGCCTCTCAATCAGCCGAGCTGAGCGATGAGGCTTTGATGGTTGGCTATGCCAAAGGCAATATGCGTGCTTTTGAACAACTCTATTTGCGTCATAAGAATCCACTGCTGCGCTATTTTTTACGTCAGGTGGATAGCCGCACGACTGCCGAAGAACTGTTTCAGGAGACCTGGCAGAGCCTTATTAAAGCCAGTGATGGTTATCAGGTCAGCGCCAAATTTACCACCTGGCTTTATCACATGGCCCGCAACAAGCTGATTGATCATTACCGAAAGCAAGGCAGAGCTGAAGAATTGTCACTCGATGATGAAACCGAAATGCAGCCAGTGGCGAGTTCCGCCAGCGAGCCTGAGCAGCAGCTTAATGAGGCTCAATCGAAACAGCATTTTTTGCACGCATTGAACCAATTACCGCCAGCCCAACGAGAAGTGTTGGTGCTCAAAATTGAAAGTGCCATGACGGTGCAGGAAATCGCAGAAACCATACAGGATAATGCGGAAGCGGTGAAAAGCCGCCTGCGTTATGCAGTACAGAAACTCAAGCAGTTGATCGAGAAAGCAAGGCTTGAGGTGGAATTATGAGTAAAGACAAAGAGTTAGAACAATTAAATCAATGGCAGGGTGAGGAAGAAACCAATCCAGAACTGGATCAGAATATTCTCGCCATGGCCGAACAGCACCTTAAACAGAAGGAGCGCAAGGCCGCTGGCGGTAGCTGGTGGCATCGCCTGCGCGTGCCGGTTTCTGTCGCTGCTGGGCTGGTGGTGACCCTCGGTATCGCCCGTCTGATGGTCAATCTAAGTGGCGAAGATATGAATAGCATGGCGCAGGTCGCCAGCTCAGAGCAGATGGAACAACGTTATGTCATTGATATGCAGGCCGATCTGGCCAGACAGGAGGCTATGAGTAAACGTGAGGCAGAAACGCGTGCACGTCTGGCTGAGCAAAAGATGATGGCACCACCGGCAGCGCCGCAGGAACCGGTGCTGGAACTGGAGCCGCCAAAAGTCAGTGATATGGCTGAGGAAAGCATTGTTGTTACAGGTTCGCGCATACGATCAGAAGACCTGGAAGGAGCAGAGCCGGTAACAGTGATCACGGAAGAAACTCAGCAAACCGCCGGCTTTGATGAGCATGGCGTATTGGATGAAGCTGTGCTGGGTTACCCCTTGCCTGAGGTTTGGGTTGAGGAAATCGAGCAGGCTCTGGATGAAGGCGATGAGATAAGCGCCCTAGATGAATGGGGCCAGTTCAAGCGCACTTATCCCGAATATAAGGTGGATGAAAAGCTGCTCAATCGCATAAAAACCCTACAAAAACTGCAAGAGAATCCCTAGTTTAGTCAGGTTTTATTACAGATCCGTCTAGTTTTTCCCTATCTTCTCAGATAAAATGGCCGCCCTTAAATCTTGATTCGGATCAAGGTTGATTGGTCAAATTCCTGCTAGGGCAGACAGGAATGGCTTATTTTTAACGATTCTAATTTATAACAATTTCCGCATTTTGCGGGTTAACGTTAGTGGAGAGAAGAGCATGTCATTGTTCCGCAAAGTCGCTCTCGCTGTAGCCGCGCTAGCTGTTTTAGTGCTAACCGGTTGTAGTGAACAGGCGTATAACATGCGTGAAGGTGTGACTGAGATCAGTAAAGAAGTTTACAGCCTGCACATGATCGTAATCTGGGTCTGTGTAGTGATCGGTGTCCTTACCTTTGGCGTAATGTTTTACTCGATGTTTGCACATCGTAAGAGCAAAAACCCAAATCCAGCCAAGTTTTCTCACAGCACCACCGTTGAGATCATTTGGACCGTTATTCCTTTCATCATCCTTATCGCATTAGCAGTTCCTGCTGTTAAGTTGCTGATTAAAATGGAAGATTCCAGCAACCCAGATATGACCGTTATGGTTAAAGGCTGGCAGTGGAAATGGGAATATAAATACATCGATGGCGATAATGATCCAAGCAACGATGTAAGCTTCTTCTCAAACCTTGACGATGCTTCGCGTCAACAAGCTCTAAATGCCGGTAAATATTTCTCTGGCACCAAGATTGAAGACGAAAACTACCTTCTTGAAGTTGATAACCCTCTAGTTATTCCAGCAGGTCAGAAAGTACGCTTCCTGGTTACTGCTGAAGACGTTATCCACTCTTTCTGGGTACCTGACTTTTCTGTAAAGAAAGACGCAATTCCAGGCTTTATCAACGAAGTTTGGACCAAAGTTGACGAGCCAGGTATTTACCGTGGTGTTTGTGCTGAGCTATGTGGTAAAGACCACGGCTTTATGCCAATCGTGGTTAAAGTGCTTGAGCAGGCAGAATATGATGCCTGGTTGGCAGAGCAGGTTGAAGCCGCTAAGTCAGGTCCTGACTTGAATGAGCGTACAATGGCTCAGCTTATGACCGAAGGTGAAGCAGCTTATAACAAGTACTGCGCTGCGTGTCACATGCCAAACGGTCAAGGTAACGGTCCGTTCCCATCATTGATTGGAACAGAAGTTGTTACTGGTGAAGGTAGCGTTGATAAACACATTGATATCGTATTGAACGGCGTACCAGGCACTGCGATGCAGGCATTTGGTGCTCAGTTAACGGAAGCTGAAATTGCAGCGATTATTACTTACGAGCGTAATGCCTGGGGTAATGACACTGGCGATAAAGTTCAGCCTCAAGACATTTACGATATTAAAAATGGTGGAGGGGAGTAATAATGGCTGACCATAAACCAAAAGGTATTTCGCGTTGGTTGTTTACGACCAACCACAAAGACATCGGTACCATGTACCTAGTGTTCTCGTTCATCATGTTCCTGATTGGTGGTGCTATGGCAATGGTTATCCGTGCCGAGCTTTTCCAACCAGGTCTACAGTTTGTTGAACCTAACTTCTTTAACCAGATGACCACCCTGCACGGTTTGATCATGGTCTTCGGTGCCGTGATGCCAGCTACTGTAGGTCTTGCTAACTGGTTGATTCCTATGATGATCGGTGCGCCTGATATGGCATTGCCACGTATGAACAACTGGAGTTTCTGGATTCTTCCAGCAGCCTTTACCCTGTTGTTGTCATCATTGTTTATGGAAGGTGGTGCGCCTAACTTCGGTTGGACATTCTATGCGCCGTTGTCGACCACTTATGGTCCGCCGTCCACTGACTTCTTTATCTTTGGTGTTCACTTGATGGGTATCTCATCCATCATGGGTGCTATCAACGTTATCGTGACTGTATTCAACATGCGTGCTCCTGGCATGACATTGATGAAAATGCCATTGTTCGTATGGACCTGGTTAATTACAGCCTTCTTGCTGGTTATGGTTATGCCAGTACTTGCCGGTGCGGTAACCATGATGTTGACTGACCGTCACTTCGGCACATCATTCTTTGATGCTGCTGGTGGTGGTGACCCGGTCATGTTCCAGCACATCTTCTGGTTCTTCGGTCACCCTGAAGTTTACATCATGATTCTTCCTGCGTTTGGTATCGCTTCTGCGATTATTCCAACATTCTCTCGCAAGAAGTTGTTCGGTTACTCTTCAATGGTTTACGCAACTGCATCGATCGCATTCCTGTCATTCATCGTATGGGCACACCACATGTTTACCGTAGGTATGCCGGTTAAAGGTGAATTGTTCTTCATGGTTGCGACCATGCTGATCGCGGTTCCAACGGGTGTGAAAGTCTTTAACTGGATCGCTACCATGTGGAAAGGTTCAATTACATACGAAACGCCTATGTTGTATGCGATTGCTTTCGTAATCCTGTTCACAATCGGTGGTTTCTCTGGTGTGATGCTAGCGCTTACTCCGGTTGATTGGCAGTATCATGATACCTACTTCGTAGTAGCCCACTTCCACTATGTACTATTCCCTGGTGCGATTTTCGGTACCATGGCGGCAGTTTATTACTGGATGCCTAAGTGGACAGGCCGTATGTATGACGAGAAGTTAGCGAAAATTCACTTCTGGTTATCAATCGTGTTTGTTAACTTAACCTTCTTCCCAATGCACTTCTCAGGTTTGGCGGGTATGCAACGTCGTGTTCCTGACTACAACATCATGTTCTCTGACTTCAATATGTGGTCAAGTATTGGTGCATTCGGCTTAGGTTTAACTCAGTTCCTATTCCTGTGGATCCTGGTTAAAACCTGCATGTTGAAGAAAGGTGAAAAAGCTACTGACCAGGTTTGGGAAGGTGCAGAAGGTCTTGAGTTTACTCACTTGCCTTCACCAGCGCCGTATCACTCGTTTGATACACCGCCTAAAGTGGACTAAACAATTCAACTGATGAAGTAACTGATTATGACTAATAGTAACCAGCAGCCAACAGAAGATAAAAACAAGGTCATGACCCGTAAATTGGTCATGGTCACCTTGATTATGTTGGCTTTTGGTTTTGCCATGATTCCTTTATATGATGTGTTCTGTGAAATCACGGGCCTAAATGGTAAATCAAATGGTCTTGCTGTTTACGAACAGCAGGAGCCGGATACCAGCCGTGAGATTACCGTGCAGTTCATGACAATCACCAAGAACGACATGCCTTGGGATTTTGAGCCGGTGGAAACACAGATTAAGGTTTATCCTGGCAAGGAATATGAAGTTTCTTTCAAAGTTAAAAATCGCGCAGGTAAAGCCATTGTAGGTCAAGCAATTCCAAGTTTTTCGCCAAATCTGGT
The DNA here is from genome assembly GCF_014762745.1 of Kangiella sp. Taxonomy (GTDB): domain Bacteria; phylum Pseudomonadota; class Gammaproteobacteria; order Enterobacterales; family Kangiellaceae; genus Kangiella. The sequence goes on along the minus strand of NZ_JABURJ010000071.1, from coordinate 266 downwards.
AAGTCAGTATTTCAATAAAACAGAATGCTTCTGTTTTAACCAGCAAACACTGGCTGCTGGGGCAACTGAAGAAATGCCAATGCGTTTCTTTGTAGACAAAGATTTGCCGGAAAAGTATGACACCATTACATTGGCTTATACGCTACATAATGTAACGCCTGCCGAACAACAAACACAGGCTGCTGACTAAGACGTCAGCGCTACGGTCTTTAACGGAGACATACGATGAGTGAACAAACAAATACAGAATACGAAAAGTATTATGT
>NZ_JABURJ010000026.1 GCF_014762745.1 Kangiella sp. | reverse complement strand
ACAGCATAGTCAGGATGAAATCTTTATAGGTATCAGCAGAGATAGTGCCACGGAACGTATCGCAGATACTCCACAGCGTTTTATTGATTTCGTTTTGGTCGATTTTATCAGTCATTGTTGGTTTCGTTTTAATCGTTATATGAAAAGAGTCCAATTATACTTAGTCGCTACAAATAAAAGACTTTCTTTAGATTTATTTATTCGTATCAGTTTGTAGCAAACTATTGATACTAGCCTGTAATGTGACCGCGTTCAACTTTTGCAGCAATGCAAATATGCATTAATCGTGGCTTTAAATAATTAGAAAGGAAAGACTAAAAAATAGGCAAGCTTGTCTGGAATGAATGACAGTTGAAAATCGTGACTTGCTCTGTCTATGAGCGACTGGATAACGTCTTGTTAAGAAAGGAGGTTTATTTATGAATTTGTGGACCAATAATCGATAAACTTTCGTGCTTTTAGTAGATTTTGGGTTTCTCCCTGCAGCAAATAGTGCTTAGGCGCATTCCCATTAAAGGGTTCTAAATCATTCGGGCGTGAAATCCAGGTTTGTGCCTGCTTTTCATCGGAAAAGATTGTGTTTAGCCCTTTATGTATCCCCAAAAGGCATGAAACTCTGATTGCTTCATCTTCCGATAGAGCTTCAGAACCAGTCTGGATGCCTTTTGTGTACCGCTCTTCTGGAATACCGCCAAGTAAGACACACATTTCTTTAGAGTCCAGCTGAAACCAGGCTTGTAGCTTGCTAATCACTTTCCAATAGTGAGTTGTCTTATCTTCATTAACGTGTGCAGTCACGAACCTTCTCCCTAAAAGTCAGTAAATTGGGGGAGCACAATGGCGATAAGAATATCCACCATTGTGCTTACTACTGCTAATGTGCCGTCAGGCCAAGTTTATTTAGCTTATCAATAAAAGCGTTGAGTGTGTGGTCTTTGATACTGTTTTTGTCAATTTGGTAGAACTTTATAGATGACATAATCCAGCTTTTTACCGCTTCAAGGTTTGTCTTGCTGATAATATCACCGATCAAGCCCGTTAGCTGATTGCCATCAGGGTTAATCGACATTTTTATGCACACATAGTTAGCCAAATTACGGCAGACCAGCTCAGCACGCTCACTATAATCCAGGTTGGATTCGATCGGTAATTTAACAATGTTGCTTTCCATATGGACTCCGGGTTGGTGTTTTGGAGTACTCAGAATCTCATGAACCTGCAATCAGGCAATTTAACGGTTGGTTAGAAATTCAGGAGCTTATTGATATGCTCTGCCCTACTCTTTCGATCTCGGTCAATTATTCGACCGTAATGCTTATACAGCATATTTACCGAAGTCCCCATTTGCTGGGCAATCCACTCAAGTTCGATCTGGCCAGTGGTGATTAATTGAGAAGCGTAGGTGTGGCGGCAATGATTAGGTCCCCGATGCTGAATACCGGCGCTTTTGAGGTGTCTGTCCCAAAACACCTTGCCATAAACTGAAACATCATTGTACGGGAGTCCGGAGTTGGAGTTTTTAAAGACAATTCTTATATTCTCCTTTGTTCGTGTCTTATTGTCGTTTTCCATTACTTCTTTGGCTTCCTTAGGATCATTGAAAGATATAGACATTTGCTTTTTCAGAGCATCAACTGCCGGCTTCAAAAGTTCAACTTTTCGATTTCTCCGAGTTTTAGTACGCTTGTATAAACCATCAACGATTGCCCGTGTCACATATATAAAGCCTCTATCAAAATCAATGTCTTCCCAGGCTAAAGCAAAGATTTCCTCAGTTCGCATACCACTCCAGCAAGCAAATTGAATCATATTTCTTTCTGAAACCTTGGCAGTAGGATGATTAATTAAGGTTTCGATCTCACTTCTAGAAAGGGGAGTTGGTTCTCGTGACGGTAATTTCAGGTTCTTTATGTTGGTTAAAGGATTATCAAAAATCAATTTCTTTGATTTTGCTAATGCAAATACTCCCCTTAAAGGAGTAAAAATATTGTTGATGTATTTATTAGCATTCTCTGCAAGCTCCAAGGAGCGCCAAGTAAGGATGTCTGACTCAGTGATATCCTGAATCTTACAGTCACCAAATTTTTCGTTAATGACCTTTAGATTTTTTTTATAGCCATTATATGTATTTGGATCAATTTCAGCCTTTTTGATGTTCAAAAATTGTTCAGCTAAATCCTTAAATAATACAGACTTTGATTTAGATGCAAACTTCTTAGCATTAGGGCAGTTAGGGAACTCTTTAGCGTAGTCAAAAGTACCCTTTTCAATTTCCTGCCTTATCCTGGCAATCTTATCGGCTGCATAACGGATGTTAGCAACCGTAATAGGCAGTTTTAGAGTTGGTCGGCAGCGGATACCTTTATAAATAAAGCTAAGCCTGATCTTTTGACCATGTAAGCTGACACCATCGGCTTTAGCCAGGGCTTTTTGGATGGATTCATTAATATTTTTCTTCGTCATGTTTTTAAGCTTGTTGTTTTGGGATAGTTAACATACGACTCAATGGTTGAAAGCCCAAATCAGGTTTTCATGTCAAGCTGCTTCTAACTCACCAGAGATCCATTGCATGACATTATCAAGATTAAAATAAACCCGTCCATCTTCAGCCCTACGCCAAATTAGGCCCTCTGGCCAAACACCACGCTGCCTTTTCTTGTTGCTAGCATCAATAGTAATACCTGTCAGTTCAAAAAGTTTCTTTGCAGTCACCCACATCACAATTTCCTCTGTTTTGTTTGCTCACAGACAATATGCGAATCTACTATTAAATTTATGGCAAACCTGAGTAATTATTTAATATGAGACAGAAAAAGAATTGGGCAATATAAAGAAGCTAGATCAAAAGTGCCTGAATAACTAAAGTCTGAGTTCTTTTACAGAATTTTGAAAAGCTAGAAATTTGGACTTTAAGTCCCAAGAGCGTCCCAAAGAAGATATGTCAGAAACAAAAAAACCCGCTAAAGTGCGGGTTTTCAAGGGCTCTAGAAGAGCTGATATGGCGGAGAGGGTGGGATTTGAACCCACGGTGGGCTACAAACCCACGCCGG
>NZ_JABURJ010000011.1 GCF_014762745.1 Kangiella sp. | reverse complement strand
TCATAATTTTAAGCACTATCGCATTGATTTACTCTTTAAAATGGTCTTTGTCGTCGTTATTTATTATGATCTGACTCCCTGATGACACAGATTTACAGAATCAATGGCTATTTTAGAGATTTTAGAGTTTCCTGACCCACGTTTACGGACCAAAGCCAAGCCGGTAACCGACTTTGGTAACGAGCTGCAGCAGCAGATTGATGACATGTTCGAAACCATGTATGCCGCGCCCGGTATTGGTCTGGCAGCGACCCAGGTCAATATTCACAAACAATTTTTCGTCATAGACGTTTCCGAGGATAAAAGCGAACCTTTAGTTTTTATCAATCCTGAAATCGTTGAAAAGCGCGGTGTTGAAGAAATGGAAGAGGGATGCCTGTCTTTTCCAGGTATTTACGCCAAGGTTCAACGCGCCAATGAGATTGTAGTCAAGGCGCTTGATCGTCACGGCAAACCTTTTGAAATGGACACAGGTGAATTACTTGCCGTCTGTATCCAACACGAAAACGATCATATCGAAGGCAAACTCTTTGTCGATTATTTATCGCCATTAAAGCGTAACCGAATTCGAAAAATGCTGGAAAAACAGCAGAAACAACAACAGTAAGCACTAACATGCCACAATCTCTGAAAGTCATATTTGCCGGTACGCCAGACTTTGCAGCCAGCTCTTTAGCGGCCGTTCTTAATAGCCATCATCAGGTGGTTGCCGTTTACACCCAGCCCGACCGCAAAGCTGGTCGTGGCAAAAAAATCAGCATGAGTCCAGTCAAGGAGCTGGCTCTGGAACACAATATCCCAGTTGAGCAACCGACTAATTTCAAATCAGAGGAATCATTGGCTCAGCTTGCCAGCTATAAGGCTGATGTCATGGTGGTTGTGGCTTATGGACTGCTGCTTCCGCAATCAGTGCTTGATACACCAAAACTCGGCTGTATCAATGTTCATGGCTCATTACTGCCGCGTTGGCGTGGCGCAGCTCCTATCCAACGCGCCATTCAGGCCGGTGATAAAGAAACTGGGATTACCATCATGCAGATGGAAGCAGGTCTGGATACAGGTCCTATGTTGTTAACCGCTTCTTTACCCATTACCGAGCAGGACACTGGCTCAAGCCTGCACGACAAATTAGCAGAGCAGGGCGCGCAACTGTTGGTCAAAGCTCTGGATAAACTCGCTGAGAATCAATTAAGCCCGACGCCGCAAGATGACAGCCAGGCCACCTATGCACACAAACTGAGTAAGGCTGAAGCTCAACTTGACTGGCAACTTAGTGCGCACCAGCTGGAGCGTACCATTCGAGCCTTTAACAGCTGGCCGGTTGCCTATAGTCTAATCGATGAGAATACGGTCAGAATTTGGCAGGCAAAGGTTACTGAAACTCATTCCAATGAAGCCCCGGGCACCATCTTACAAGCCAATAGTGATGGTATTCGGGTCGCCTGCGGCCAAGGCTCATTATTGCTAACCGAGCTACAACTGCCTGGCGCACGATCCATGTCGGTCAAGGATTTGCTCAATGCCCCGAAAAACCAACAATTGTTTGCGCCTGGCCAGCAGTTTGCTAGTCTGTAATGACTTGCATTCAATTCTGAACGCCAGCAACACCCTTAAGGACAGCTAGTGCAACCAACAGCAAATCAACAAACCTTTACTAATCAACAGCTTCGCCAACAGGCCTGCCTGGCATTACATTCGATTGCCTTTGAGGGTCGCTCGGCCAATGACATTCTCAGTAACGTCCATTTTGAGCAGGGTTCTGATAATGGTCTATTTCGTGTACTGGTGTTGGGTAGTTGTCGTTACTTTATTCGGTTACAAGAGATTGCCAATCAATTACTGCAAAAACCCTTCAAGCCCAAAGATCGCGATTTGCTGTGCCTGATCATCATTGGTCTCTATCAGCTCGAATACAGTCGCGTACCCGATCATGCAGCGATTTCCGAAACCGTTTCTGTCTGCCAGCAGCTCAAAAAAAACTGGGCTACCAAGCTGGTTAATGGCGTCCTGCGGAATTTTGGGCGTCAAAAAGCTGAATTACTGACCAAGATGGATGCTAACTGGGATACCAAATTTGCCATGCCCGACTGGTTGATTGGCATGCTTAAACCTTATTACAAAGGGCAGATGGAAGCGCTGATGGAAGCCATTAATCAACAGGCACCGATGACGCTCAGGGTTAACCGGCAAAAGATTGGCCGTGATCAATACCTTGAATTACTGCTGGAGCAGGGCCTGTCCGCCACGGTGCATCCGATTGCTACAAACGCACTGGTGTTAGAGCATCCTGTTAGTGTTGAGCAGCTGCCACACTTTGCTGATGGCTATGTTTCAGTGCAGGATGCCGCGGCTCAACTGGCCGCAGCGATTCTGTCGCCAGCACCTAATAGCACTGTTTTGGATGCCTGCGCAGCGCCGGGCGGTAAAAGCTGTCACCTGCTGGAGCTGTATGATTCCATTGAGCTGACGGCCAGCGATATTGACCATGAGCGCTGTCAGCGTATTTCAGACAACCTGCTTCGCCTGCAACTATCAGCTAAAGTAGATTGTCAGGATTTAACAGACAGCAATTTTCCTGATCATCATTTCGACGCGATTTTACTGGACGCTCCCTGTAGTGCTACTGGTGTCATTCGCCGTCATCCGGACATTAAGTTATTACGTCATGCCAGTGATATCGAACAACTGGTTGAATTACAACGGCAAATTATCGAACACCTATGGCACAAACTTAAACCAGGCGGGCGTCTGCTGTACGCCACCTGCTCAATTCTGCCACAGGAAAATGAACAGCAGATTGCCGCTTTTCTGGAGCGCCATTCCGATGCCGAACTGATACCTTTGAGCACACAGATACAGGATTTGTCACATTCAAAAATCGGCTGCCAGCTGATACCAGGCCAGTTATCGATGGATGGCTTTTACTACGCACTGCTCGAAAAAGCTAATAATTAAGCAAAAAACCCTTTAGATCAGATGCTTATAGCGTTAGCATAGGCAAAGTTAAGCGAATAATAAGGCAAGGATCTTAATTGTCGTTATGAAAATCATCATTCTCGGAGCCGG
>NZ_JABURJ010000126.1 GCF_014762745.1 Kangiella sp. | reverse complement strand
ACGAGTAGAGAGGTTAACTAATGAGTGAAATAGTATTAGGCGTTGCCCTGTTTACAGTAGTGATTTTTGCACTTGTACTGGTGATTCTATTCGCCCGTAAGCAGCTCGTAAGCACAGGTGATGTTCATATTGATATCAACGGCGAAGCTGATAAAGCTGTAACGGTTCCGGCTGGTAGCAAATTATTGAATGCTTTGTCTGACAGCGGCATTTTCCTATCGTCAGCCTGTGGTGGCGGTGGTACTTGCGGCCAGTGTGTGTGTAAAGTTCTTGAAGGCGGTGGTTCAATCCTGCCAACTGAGGAAAGTCACATTACACGCCGTGAAGCAAAAGAAGGCTACCGTTTGTCATGTCAGGTTGCTGTTAAGCAGGACATGAAAATTGAAGTGCCTGAAGAAGTTTTTGGTACTAAAAAATGGGACTGCGAAGTTATCTCTAACGATAATAAAGCAACTTTCATTAAGGAGTTAGTACTTAAAATTCCTAATGGTGAAAGCGTACCTTTCCGTGCTGGTGGTTATATTCAGATTGAAGCTCCGCCGCATAAGGTTAAGTTCAGCGACTTCGACGTTCCTGCGAAATTCCGAGAAGACTGGGAACGTTTTAAGCTATTTGACCTTGAGTCAGAAGTTAAAGAAGAAACTATCCGCGCTTACTCGATGGCCAACTACCCGGAAGAAGAAGGCATTATCATGTTGAACGTGCGTATCGCCACGCCTCCGCCACGCGATATGTCATTGCCACCAGGCAAGATGTCTTCTTATATCTGGAGCTTGAAGCCAGGCGATAAGGTGACGATTTCTGGTCCTTATGGTGAGTTCTTCGCCAAAGATACCGATGCAGAGATGGTATTTATTGGTGGTGGTGCTGGTATGGCGCCAATGCGTTCGCACATCTTCGATCAGTTACGTCGCATTAAAACCGACCGTAAGATTAGTTTCTGGTACGGTGCCCGTAGCTCACGCGAAATGTTCTATGTCGAAGATTTCGATATGCTGGCCAAAGAAAATCCAAACTTTGAATGGCATGTTGCACTATCTGATCCACAGCCTGAAGATAACTGGGAAGGTTACACTGGTTTCATTCACAACGTTCTTTATGAGAACTACTTGAAAGACCACCCAGCTCCAGAAGACTGTGAGTTCTATATGTGTGGACCTCCAATGATGAATGCGGCCTGTATCCAGATGCTTGAAGATTTGGGTGTTGAGCGCGAAAACATCTTATTGGATGACTTCGGTGGTTAATCCGCTTGGGTTATAACTGAAGCTTCTATAAAATAGGCAGTCTTATGACTGCCTTTTTTTATGCCTTTATGACTCGTTTAATCAGCTTATTAAGCTTTATCCTGCTCCTGTCCGCCTGCCAGTCTGAACCTCAGTATTCAAAACTCACCGGCAGCACCATGGGTACAACCTATAATATAACCTTGGAGTCGCAGGGCATCCCACTGGAGCAATTACAGGAATCCATTAACAAAGAGCTGGACACTATCAACCAGCTGATGTCCACCTACATCCCTGATAGCGAAATCAATCAGTTCAACGCTCTGACTAGTGATCAGTGCTTTCACTTCTCTGATGCAACCTGGACCGTATTGGTGGCGGCAAGGGACATTTATCACCAGACAAACGGTGCTTTCGACATTACCGTAGGTCCCCTTATTCAACGCTGGGGCTTTGATGCGGCCGAATATGACGACAAGGTCCCTTCCAGGCAGGAAGTCGAGCGTCTGAGACTTGCTGTTGGAACTGACAAACTTAAGTTCGATTTTGCCGAGCAATGTCTATCCAAAAGTGTGCCAGAGCTAACCATCAACCTTTCAGCCATTGCCAAGGGCTACGCAGTCGATCAGCTGACTCATATCATGGAAGAGTACAATGCTGCTAACTATCTGGTGGAAATTGGTGGCGAGACCAAAGGGCAGGGAGTGAATGTGCACGGTCTGCCTTGGCGCATAGCTGTGGAAAAACCTGCATCAGGAATCCAGCAGCAGGGACTTCTTATCGTTGCCCTCTCTGGGACCTCCATTGCCACTTCCGGTGACTATCGCAATTACTTTGAAGTTGATGGACAGCGCTTTTCCCACACCATTGATCCCACAAGCGGCTACCCTATTACTCATAACCTAACCTCTGTATCAGTGATCCACCCCAGCAATATGTACGCAGATGCCTATGCTACCGCTTTCAGCGTTATGGGCTTTGAGGCAAGTAAAGAGTTTGCTAAAGAGTATCAACTACCTATATTCCTGGTAACCAAGCAAGACGGCAAGCTGACCTCTTTCACTAACGAGCAGTTTCAGGAACTGGTGCTTGATCCCAGTCAACCCACTGCAGAATAGATAATTTATAGCTTATTTTATAAACATCCTATGCTAAAATAGCATTGTTTTTAGTAATCATTGGTATTCCATCGTGACTAGTACTTTTCTACTCGCTTTTTTCTTATTTATTGCAGTCATCATTGTGATGGCGATAGGTTATCTTGTTCAGCACAAGCGAATCAGCGGCAGCTGTGGTGGCCTGGATGCATTAGGTATTGAAAAGGCTTGCGATTGCGACAAACCTTGCGCTAGAAAGCGTGCCCGTCTACGCAACGAGCGACGCCTTAATGTGGAAATTCTAGAAGACTAATTGGACTCAATTAGTCTTTGCGGCCAACAAACTGGATGGCTTTTAAAATACTTTGTCTTGATATCATCCCTACCAACTGACTCTTTTCCATTACAGGATACATACGACAGTTATCCTTTAGAAATTTCTCCGCCACATCAGCAATATTATCATCGGGATGCACGGTTTTAACTTCTTTGGTCATTAAATCCATTACACGGTGACCTAAATCGCCATGATAAATGGCACTCAAAACGGTGTGCAGACAATCCTTTTCCGAAATAAAACCCACTAATCGATTATGGTCATCCAACACTGGTGCACCAGTTAGACGGTATTCCAGCATTGTCTGAGCAGCTTCTACTATATCTGTTTGTGGTTTTAGTGTGATCATTGCCGAAGTCATATAGTCTCGGACATGAACGGACTTTATCATAAAGCTACTCCTTGATTTTATTGTAAGAACTGAACAGCTATTT
>NZ_JABURJ010000018.1 GCF_014762745.1 Kangiella sp. | reverse complement strand
TTATGTTGCTTCTGATCGTTATCTTTGTGCTGGTGTTGCCCATCAAAGACAGCTTAAAGAATCAGATTATTGGCCTGATTGGTATCGTACTGTCAGCTTCAATTGCCTTGAGCTCTGCTACATTCCTCGGCAACATCATGGCCGGGATCTGGCTTCGCTCAGTCAGAAACTTCAGACTCGGTGATTTTATTGAAGTACAGGGAATGTTTGGAAGAGTATCCGGCCGTGGACTATTGCATACTGAACTACAGGATCGCGAGCGCGATCTCATCACTTTGCCCAACCTTTTTCTAGCAACCAATCCTGTGACTGTCATGCACAGCGACGGCACCATTATCTCTACCGAAGTTTCGCTAGGTTACGACATTGACCATAAAATCATTGAGCCGCTGTTGCTTGAAGCGGCAGAGAAGGCAGAGCTGGACAAGCCCTTTGTATATATAGAGAAGCTGCTCGATCACGCCATTGTTTATAAAGTTCACGGTCTGGCAACTGACATCAACACCCTGCTATCCAGTCGCTCAAAACTCAACGCCTGTGTTCTTGATAGCCTACATCAGGCCGGTGTTGAAATTGTTTCTCCTTCATTTAGAAACCAACGCATGGTGGATGAAGTCACCTATATTCCTAAAGCAAGTAAAGCCAAAACAACCAAGAACAAGAAATCCAGCAATGGTGAACCCGAGTCAGTTATTTTTGATAAAGCAAATAAAGCCGAGTTGGTCGATCAAACTCGCCAGCAGATTGAAAAGATGGAAGACTCCGTTGAGGAGATGAATAAAGAGATCAAAGAGTCATCCGACAGCGACCAGAAAGACAAACTCAAGGCCAAGCAACAAAAGGCCAAAGAAAAGATTGAGCAGCTTAAAGAGCAATTGATCATTGAAGAAACCGAGTTGAATAAAGAAGGTAAAGGCGAGGATTAGTTATTTTGTAGCGTGAACCTTGGGCCTCAAAATTCGTAGGCTGGTGATGAGTGAAACGAATCCCAGCATTGGCATCTTTTAAGAATTGTTGCACCCAAGGGGAAGGCTTCGCTCGGATTCGCTACGCTGATCCTGCCCTAGGGGCGCATCGCAAACCTACGCATGTCTTCACCTATAGGAGAAGTCTTCTGTACGGACAAGTCATGACTTGTCCCTACCAATATCATTATTTGTTACCCACAAAAAAAGCGGCCGAAGCCGCTTTTTTAATCTTTCGTTAAGACTATTCTTCAGATGCCAAGAACAACCTTAAAACATAAATAAACATCATAGCGATACTTGAGAATAAAGAAATCGCTGCACCTACATAACGGTCTTCTGGGTAATGATGCAGGATATTCGAAGTATCATATAAAATAGCAGCACCAGAAATACCAATCATGGCTACGCTAAACCAGGTTCCTAAATGGAAACCAAAAATAAGGCCGCCCATAATAGCTAACAAGCCTAATCCAAAGCCCCACATTACAATTCCACGCAGGAAGGAAAAGTCTTTACGGGTATAAAATACGATAGCAGTTAAAATACCAGCGCCCACTAAGGTGACTACTGCGGCACTTTGAATAACACCAGGTGCTTTGGTAGCTGCAAGCAATAATAGTGGCGAGAAGAATACTGCATAGGCCCCTGTGAAGATAACCAGGTTCAAATATTGAACACCTTTCGATGTAGCTCTATCAGCAAAATGCGCTGCAAACCAGCCTGTACCGACAAATGCCAGCATCATCCCAATCATGCCAAACGAACCTAACTGAGCAAAAAAGTTATAAATTGCTACGGAAGCGCCTGACTCGTATAAACCAACGCTGATCAATACAAACGCAAAAATCGCGCCTAATAAATGGTTGTAGGTTTTGGTGATAAACTTCGCGCGATCGCCTAATCCACCACGAACAACGACTTGTTCTTCTGTTTGTTGATAGCTCATCAATGTCTCCTTTGTTTAAGCTTTAGATTGTTTAACGAAAACCGCTTTCTGACTAAAACGGAATGTCGTCATCAAAATCATCGTCCATGGCCGGAGCTGGCTGTGGGTTTTGATTCTGTTTTTGGTTATTTTGATTATTGTTACCACCGAAAGAAGCTTCGCCACCGCTGCGACCACCAAGCATTTGCATCTGGCCATTAATATCAACAACCACTTCAGTGGTGTAGCGGTCCTGACCTGACTGATCAGTCCATTTGCGGGTCTGAAGTTTACCTTCGAAGTAAACTTGCGAGCCTTTTTTTAGGTATTCGCCAGCGATTTCAGCCAATTTGCCGAAGATGACAATGCGGTGCCATTCGGTTTTTTCTTGTTGCTGGCCGGTGTTCTTGTCTTTCCAGGTCTCAGAAGTAGCTAACGTGATGTTGGCAATCGCTCTACCGTCTGGTGTGTAACGAATTTCCGGATCCTTCCCTAAATTTCCTACTAAGATAACTTTGTTAATGCCGCGACTGGCCATTGATTACTCCTGTCTTTGTCTTTTAATCTACTAAAATCTTTAATTATCAATATATTAGGCTTGAATTCGGCCTAATTTTTCTAATTCTTTACGCTCGATGGTCGAGTCGTCCACTCGCAAATATACCTTGCCTTTATGGTCGTCCGCAATGGCCTCGATGACTCCGGCCAATTTTAATGCGGATTCCTGCACCGCTTTGGCCGTATCAGCTTCATCCAGCTCCAGTACCCAGCGCTTTACTTCAGGCAACTTGCCCAACCAGCCCAGCGCCACCCCCGCAATCACCATCAAACCGATATTGAGCCAGATAACGCCAGTATAGCCGAGTGTAGGGAGCAAATATCCCGTCACGCTGCCGCCAAGGAAAGCACCTAGAAACTGACTGGTCGAGAAGATACCCAACGCGGTACCACGATATTGGGCACCAAACAGATTAGATACGGTGGAAGGTAGCTTGGCTTCCAATAGGTTAAAGCCAGCGAAAAATAGGGTCAGAACCACTAACCAGAACCACAGGCTTTGCCAGCTGGTCAGCAGTGTTAATAGTGATAGCGCTAATAGTAAGAAAGCCGACTGCATCACCTGACGGTGCCAGCCCTTTTTCTCAGCCTTAATCATCATGGGTAACATAATGGCGATCGATAGCGCCAACACCACCAGATAGATCCAGGAATGCTGAGACAGCTCGAACCCACTGGCAATCAGCTTATCCGGCACGATCAGGAATACCGCGACCAGCGCCCAGTGAATCACAAATACCGACAGCGCCAATACAAAAATACGCCCCTTGGCGGTGACATAGCGCCAGCGCTCAGCGAAGCTCAGATCAATTTTCGGCATGTCGATGGCAGGCACACTGGGTACCACAAAGATGGCAACCAATAGCGCAACAAATGCCAGAACTGCAATGACATAGAATAAACCTTGCAGGTTGAGCCAATTTGATAGCAAGGGCCCAAGCACTAATGACAAGGCAAAAGCCAGTCCAATACTGCCGCCAATCATGGCCATGACTTTGGAGCGTTGATGCGGACGACTTAAATCAGCGGCCAAAGCCATCACGGCACTGGCAATCGCGCCGGCACCCTGTAACGCACGTCCAAAAATCAATCCCCAGACACTCTCAGAATTAGCCGCAACCAGACTGCCAACAATAAACACCAGCAAACCGGCATAGATCACAGGCTTACGACCAATCTTATCGGAAAGGAGTCCTAATGGAAGTTGCAGGATGGCTTGCGACAGACCATAAATGCCAATCGCCAGGCCCAGTAAAGGTAAAGTTGCGCCTTCCAGACCTTCACCAAGGATTCGAATAACCGGCAACAGCATGAAAAGGCCAAACATGCGTAAGGCAAAGATGCTGGCCAGTGAAATAGCGGATTTTTTTTCTAGCGTGGTCAGTGAAGATGATTTCATACACAATCCAATGAGTTAGGGCTTTTCGTTTATTTTTTGACCAACAAGTAATTGGCCATTAGCCCTAACAAACCTTTTCTGTTCAAGGCAATTCACGTTATAGTTAACGGTTTGCGATTTTCTCATTTTAGGCCGCAAAACCCAAATTTATTTTAAAGTAGTGCCCGATAGCTTTTTGCTAATCACACTTTGGCATTAAATTCACGAGCCAAGTGCATAATGCGGTACTACTTCAGTCAGCTCACAAACGACATATAGGAAACTGATGGACAACATTGATATCCGCGGTGCCAAGACCCACAACCTGAAAAACATTGACCTGGTTCTCCCACGCGACAAACTGATCGTGATTACCGGCCTGTCCGGTTCGGGTAAGTCCTCACTGGCATTCGACACTTTGTACGCCGAAGGCCAGCGACGTTATGTGGAATCATTATCCGCCTACGCACGTCAGTTTCTGTCGCTCATGGAAAAGCCCGATGTAGAACACATCGAAGGTTTGTCGCCAGCAATTTCCATTGAGCAAAAATCCACTTCGCATAACCCTCGTTCCACTGTGGGTACCATTACCGAGATTTACGACTACCTGCGCCTGCTGTTTGCCCGTGTCGGCACACCACATTGCCCCACTCACCATTTGCCGCTCGAAGCCCAGACTATCAGCCAGATGGTGGATCATGTGTTGGCTCAGCCGGAAGGCAGCAAACTGATGTTATTAGCGCCGGTCATAAATAACCGCAAAGGCGAGCATATTCAATTATTGCAGGAACTACAGGCCAAAGGCTTCGTACGCGCACGCATCAATGGCGAGGTCTATGACCTGTCCGATGCTCCGACCATGGAGCTGCATAAAAAACACACCATTGAAGTCATCGTTGATCGCTTCAAGGTGAAGTCTGATTTACAGCAGCGTCTGGCCGAGTCCTTTGAGACAGCGCTAGAGCTATCCGACGGCATCGCACGCGTCGCGCCTATGGATGCCGACAGTGATATTGAAGAAATGGTCTTCTCCGCCAAATACGCCTGCCCAACCTGTGGTCATTCAATCCCAGAACTGGAGCCGCGCATCTTCTCGTTCAACAATCCGGCTGGCGCCTGCCCGACCTGTGATGGCCTTGGCATCGATCAATTTTTCGATCCGGAAAAAATCATTACCAACGAAGACATTTCATTGGCTGGTGGCGCCATTCGTGGCTGGGATCGCCGTAATGTGTATTATTTCCACATGCTTCAATCATTGGCCAAGCACTACAAATTTGATGTTGAAGCGCCCTGGAGCAGCTTACCGAAAAAAATTCAGGATGTGGTGCTATACGGCAGTGGCAAAACCCAGATCGATTTTGAATACAGCAATGACCGCGGTGATAAATACCAACGCAAGCATCGTTTCGAAGGCATTATTCCAAATATGCAGCGTCGCTATCATGAAACCGAATCCGGTGCAGTGCGCGAAGAGTTGCAAAAATACATGACCACACAGTCCTGTAGCTCTTGTGGTGGTACACGCCTCAACGAAGATTCGCGTAATGTGTTCATTGATGGCACTTCATTGCCACAGGTCACTCACTGGTCAATTGAACAGGCACATGACTATTTCAGTACTCTAGACTTGCCGGGTAAGCGCGGTGAGATTGCCTCGAAAGTCCTCAAAGAAATTGGCGAGCGGCTGAGCTTCCTGGTCAATGTTGGGCTTGATTATCTAACCCTTGAGCGAAGCGCGGACACACTTTCTGGCGGAGAAGCTCAGCGTATTCGTCTAGCCAGCCAAATTGGGGCGGGGCTGGTCGGCGTTATGTATATTCTGGATGAACCATCCATTGGCCTACACCAACGCGATAATGATCGTCTATTACAGACCCTGACTCATCTACGCGATCTGGGTAACACTGTGATCGTGGTTGAGCATGATGAAGATGCGATTCGCGCCGCTGACTTTATTGTCGATATTGGCCCGGGCGCAGGTGTGCATGGTGGTGAGATCGTTGCCAAAGGTACTTTAGCCGATATCAAAAAAACCAAGGGCTCCTTAACCGCTCAATACCTGACCGGCAAACTTAAAATTGAAGTGCCAGAAAAACGCACAGCTGTTGATACCAAGAAAACCATTAAGGTACTTGGCGCCACAGGTAACAACCTCAACAATGTCGATTTGGAAATTCCGGTGGGACTGTTAACCTGCATCACAGGTGTTTCCGGCTCAGGGAAATCCACCCTGATAAATGACACTCTGTATCCGATTGTGGCACGAGACATTAATCGCTCGAGCCTGCAACCAAAGCCTTATAAAGAGATACAAGGTCTCGATAACATTGATAAAGTGGTCGATATTGACCAAAGTCCAATCGGGAGAACACCACGCTCAAACCCGGCAACCTACACCGGAATTTTCACACCAATTCGTGAGCTTTTTGCAGGCACTCAGGAATCGCGCACTCGTGGTTATAAGCCTGGGCGTTTCAGTTTCAATGTAAAAGGCGGACGCTGCGAAGCCTGTCAGGGCGATGGTGTCATCAAAGTAGAAATGCACTTCCTGCCCGATGTCTATGTGGCCTGTGATGTGTGTAAAGGCAAACGCTATAACCGCGAAACGCTGGAGATTTTATACAAAGGCAAAAACATCAACGAAGTGCTTAACCTTACCGTTGAAGATGCCCGTGAATTTTTTGACGCCATTCCAGCAGTTGCCCGCAAATTACAAACATTAATTGACGTAGGCCTTTCCTACATCACGCTTGGGCAAGCGGCAACGACACTTTCAGGCGGTGAAGCACAGCGTGTGAAGCTATCACGCGAACTATCCAAGCGCGACACAGGGCAGACACTTTACATCCTTGATGAACCCACCACTGGCCTACACTTCCACGACGTTAACCAACTGCTCAAAGTACTCCATCGCCTGCGCGATCATGGAAACACAGTAGTGGTTATTGAACACAACCTCGACGTCATCAAAACCGCCGACTGGATTGTCGATCTTGGCCCCGAAGGTGGCAGCAAAGGTGGGCAGATTATCGCGACCGGAACACCAGAAGATGTCGCCAAAATCAAGCAGTCTTATACCGGAAAATATCTGAAACCGATGCTTAAATAAACAGTGCAAAAAAGCCCGCTAATCAGCGGGCTTTATAGTATTCAAAGCTACTATTGAATACTAATCGTTAGAGTTGCATTTGAGTAGTCTTTAAATCCATACAAACTGACATACCAGTCGCCTGTCTGCGGATTTGTGATGGTACAGACTTCCTCGTTATTGTTGTTGTAAGAACGGCAGTCGAAGTTGCTTCTATCCGGCAAAGCACCAAACATAACATACAGATCAGCATCACCAGAGCCACCCGTTAGTGTGACTTGTAATGAGTCAGTGTTATCAGGAATTGCAACAGGAAAGTCTGTCCAGCTTCTGCGAGCACCTGAAAGGTTTTCATAAACAACTGTCTGGCCCGGTTGATTTTGTTGCGAATCTGCATCAATTTCTACCACGATGGGATCATGATCCGATGCCCGGTAGGCAGCCGAAGAATAAAAACTATTAACTTGCTCAGGCGTTTTAAACTCTTCGTTGTAATCTAGTGCACGCGGTTCATCTGCATTAATATGCCAATCGGTCACATCAATTATTTTATTCGCCAAAGAGGAACTGACCATCACATGATCGAGACTACCGGCCAAACCAGTGTAGACATATGAATAAGCTTTACTCCCTTTCAGTTGACGCGCGATATTGATGTAACCAGCCTGCTCCAGTTCATAAACTGGATCTTCCATTGCGTAGGCATTTAAGTCACCCATTATTACAATGTCTTCATCTGCTACACCCGTTGGGTTAGTTGCTAACCATTGCTCCATATATTCCGCAGCAGCTGTTCGACGAGCATTCCAACAACCCTGCCAATCACCCTGGTCTTCATCAAGACTACCATCAGTCGGACAACTGCCTTTTGACTTAAAATGATTTACAGAAATGGTCAGTTCTTCCCCACTAGCAAGATGACGGAAAGTCTGAACCAGTGGCTGTCTATTTTTTGCATCAAAGGGATAGGCACTGGTTGTCACGGCCTGACCTGTTTCTTCAACGGTTTCGTTTCTATAAATCAGTCCAACTGTGATTTCATCAGTACCAATCTGATTCAAACCTGGGTTTACAAAACTGTATGTCACTCCAGCCCCTGAATTGGTATTCAAGCCGTTTACAAGATCCTGAATTGCACTGTCTGCACCGAAACCATCATTTTCCATTTCCATGATTCCAATAATGTCAGCATTCATGGCTAAAATGGCATTGATAATCTTGTCGCGTTGACGGTTAAATTCATCAAGGCTGTCAGCGCCGCGCGATGTAGGAAAGCCACTACCTTGCCCATCGCCATTGAAATAATTAAGCACATTAAAACTGGCTAAACGCAAATCACCCAGATCGGATAATTGTGGTTCCAGTGTTCGCTGGTTGGTGTGGGTGAACAGTGGAGCTTGTGTTGGTTGTATGCGATAGGCTGCAAAAGCTTCATCCAGAATTCCTACCAAACTGTTAACCTTATCGCCGGAACGAACCGTGTTGTCAGCTGACAAGCCACCAGTTGGATATACTACCTGTGCAGGATTTTGCCCTGTCTGCCCATCATCCATAATAATCCGATTGAGTGCATTTTCCTCACCTAGTTGCTGCGCCTGTGAGCCAGGACGATAAAGCTGCGTTGGTTGAAACAGACGCTCCGTTCCTGATAAAACCAATTCACCGTATCTCGCCAGATTATAATTTTCAGTAACGATTAGTTCATGACTAAAGCTTACGAGCATCCCTTCATAGGATTCCCAATCACTATTGTTGACAACCGGCAAGCTTACAATTTGAGGCTGGACACTGATACCTGAATCGCAAACCAATAGCTCAGTAATATTTGTCAGCTGAGTTTTACCGCCAAACTCCTGTACCGTTCCAGCCACACGGACTTTATCACCCACTGCTAGCGGTACTTCAAAGCCACCTTCATAAACGAATAGCCCTTCCGAAGTACTGCTATCTGTATCATAGTCTGTGCTTTCTTCCTGTATAAAGAAACCGTTTAATTGCTCAGAGCTCTGAAAATCTCCCACGACAATGGCTTCTACCACTACCTGACTATTCTGTAGGCTGCTTTGGTTTCCATTACCCTGAATGGTATGAATAAAAGTAGCACTGTCGTTACAGGCACCCAGCTCAATACCACCTGGCTGTGAACCTCCATCCGAAAACAGACCGACATCAGAAAAATCATCAACCGAAGAGCCAATCCAGCCAGATGCAGGATCAAAACTATCCCAGGCATTTGCATCAGCCGTTGAGCCGTTACGACGTAAAGACATATCTTGCGTTTTAAGAGAACTGGTTCCCCAGTAGCTACCTGGGTCAACTCCGATCTGTCCCAGCGAATCCACGACAGTTCCTGACATCTCTACAGTGATCGCATCATCTCCATTAAACCAGCTACCGCCATTTAATAATTGCGCCAAGTTAGCCAGAGCAGGATCTGAACTGCTATGCGCTACCACATAAGTTTCTCCAGCCATAAGCGAACCAGATAGCGCTATCGTCTTACCTGGTGCAGTATTACCATTGAAGTAGAACTTTAACTCATAAGTACTCAAGTCAATATTTTGAGAGCCTGAGTTATACAGCTCAATCGCTTTGTTATAACTGCTGCCTTCAACATATTCTGAAATTATCAGTTCCGCATGACTGGCTGCCGACAAACTGGCGCCGATTAATATCGCTAATATGGTGTTGTGTCGTTTCATTGTTTACCCCTTTTGTTAGGTGTTATTGAAAAGAAACAACATTACAAAGCAGTTATGACAACCAATTGACTAATTCATGACTGTATCACGACAGAATGATGACTATTAACAGGAATCAGAACTTGCGCACAAAAAAGCCCGCACAAAGCGGGCCTATACATGAATGAATATTGTTTTACAGTATTTCTTCCTGCGCTTCCTGCTCTAATTTGGCGCGAGCGGCAGCTTCTTTTTTCCGCATTAAATTCTTTTGATATTTGGACTGCACAATATCACTGAGAACCATGACCGCAATAACGAAATAGAAGGTTGCTTTGTTCATCGGTTCAATTGGGTAACCGAACAACAATAAGTGTGATTTATGGCCGCCATCTGCCAGCAACATGATGCCGACCACCAGTAGAATAAATAATCCCAACACTTCAAACATACGGTTCTTTTGCAAGAAGCTTGAAACCGTATCTGCCAACCAGATCATCAGAACGCCACTGAATATAATCGCAATAGCCATGACCCAGAAGTTATCGGTTAATGCCATGGCACTTAAAATTGAATCGAATGAAAAGACCAGATTCATTAACACGATGAGAGCGATTACTTTTGCTGCTGACTGAGGTTTGCGCTCATGGGCTTCGCCTATTTCCAACGCCATCATGTGCCAAATTTCTTTGACCGCGGTATACATGATAAAAACACCACCGAATAAGATAATAATACTTTCAAAAGTGAAAGTGGCTTCGATAACACCGGTCCAGGGAATCGTAAACATTTCACCCTGTACATATTTGATGAGTTCAATAAGGACAAACAGTAAAACGATTCTGAGAGCAACCGCCAGTCCAATACCTAATCGACGCACCTGTTTCTGCTTTTCCAGCGGTGCGCGTTTTGATTCCAACGAGATGTAGAGCAAATTGTCGAAGCCAAGAACTGCCTGTAATACAATCAGCATTCCCAGTGTTAATAGATTTTCGATTGTAAATAACTCCATAAGTAAACCCTTTTAATTTAATTACTGGATAATTTGTGCGGCGATGATTTGATCATTCTGCTCAAGTGACATCATAATGTCCATCCCTTCGATGACTTCACCAAAAACAGTATAGTTGCTATCAAGGTGTAGATTCGGTGCCAGGTTAAAGAAAAACTGTGCACCGCCGGTATCTTTGCCTGCGGTTGCCATGCCAATGGTTCCTTTGCTGTGCGAGCGCTGATTAAGCTCTTCACGAATACTGTAACCGACGCTTCCAGAACCATCGCCCAACTTGCTGCCACCCTGCGCGACAAAATTTGGAATCACGCGATGGAAATAAGTATTCTCATAAAAACCGCTTTCTACTAAGCGCAGAAAATTTGCCGATGTATAAGGAGTGTCTTCAAACAGTCTGATAACGATATCACCTTTGGTGGTTTCAAGTTTTACCTTAACTGGTAAGCCTGGCATCTCCGTAGGTGTCACCATCGGTTCGGTCTTCGGCTCCTGATACGTTTTTAAAGCGCGCTGTGCGCCGATACGAATAATTGCTTTATCGCTCTCGGTTAATTGCTTTAGCACTGGTGACATATCCAGTTCAACAAAGTATTGAATCACTGCGCGCTGATGATTCGGATCATCGCTTTCTAACCAGGCTTTTACTAACTTCTGTACTTCGGGTTGCGCTTTGTCATTGGTCGCCAAGAAAGCTTCCGACTGCACCCATGTATTCTCACTGTCTCGGAGAGCTTTCAGAGTTTGCGGTGTCATCCAGCGTCTGCCAGATTGTAAGGCCGACACTTGCATGGCAGGGTTGTCAAATATGGCTACACGATTCAGTCTCTGTATATCCTCAGTGCTAGTCAGTGTACGAATTCCTAATGCTTGAATAGCTGCTAGTTGAAGGGTGGCATTCTTGCTTCGGAATTTATCCCACAAGAACGGCGTAATGTCTTTATGCCCTAGTTTTGATAAAGCACGAATAATAAAAGCCTGTGTCGCGCTATCCAATGACTCACTCTTATCGCGCACTATGCTGATCACATCCGGAACATGGGGATCTCTTAGCAATGGCACTCTGGCTAATAAGAAACTGGCCTTTAACGCCGTATCTTGGTTGCGCAATCGGTCTATGACACGTGCTACTTCAATTTCAGTGTCACCAGTTAACAAGTGACGATGAAACACTGACATGATAGCCAGGCCTTGCATGGCGGCATTGGCAACTTGAGCATCTTCAGTCTGCTCAATCAAGCGTGCCAAGGTGGACACTGAATCTTCGCCACCTAAATTACCAATCGCTAACACCATGGCGGCACGAACTTTACTGTTTTTCTCCTGTTGCAGTTGCTCGATTAAGCTAGCGGTTGCAGGCTTGTGCAGACTGATGCCCAAAGCAAAGGCTGCTGTTTCGCGTACCTTGGCATTAGAATGAGTCAGCAATGGCACAATCAGGTCGCTTGCCTGCTGTCCACCGATCCGCCCGAGACTAATCAGCGCTACTTCCACTGTTTCAAGATTGTCGCAGGCCAGTGCCTTGCTGAATGCTGGCTCATTAATTTGGCGCATATCAGCCAGTCGATACAGTACCGACGATTCGACACAGGGCGGTGCTTTAGGAGTTAAAGCGCTACAACTGGCCAGAAACACTGTGAAAAAGGCGAGTGTTAGCGGTTTTGCAGGCTTGCTACGGTGGCTTAGTCTGGTGAGGCAATGTAAAATGCGCATAACTTTGATCAACCCTGTTGTATTTTAATGGCTCAATATATTTATACGATGAATCGTGTGGGCAAAATTGTCCCACCGAATAAAACTATTCTAAAAGATATTTCCCTTTCATTCTTCCCCGGTGCCAAAATTGGTGTGTTAGGTCTTAATGGCGCGGGTAAATCGACTTTATTACGAATCATGGCTGGTGTCGACAGCGATATTGAAGGTGAAGCGCGCCCACAGCCGGGCATCAAAATTGGTTACCTGCCACAGGAGCCGCAACTTGATGACAGCAAAACCGTTCGTGAAGTGGTTGAAGAGGCCGTCACTCATGTCAAAGATGCTTTGGCCGAGCTTGATCAGGTTTACGCAGCCTATGCCGATGCGGATGTCGACTTTGATGCGTTGGCAAAGCGTCAGGGCGAACTGGAAGCTATTATTCAGGCAGCCGACGGCCATAATCTTGAGAATGCCCTGGAGCGTGCCGCAGAGGCACTACGCCTACCGCCATGGGATGCGGAAGTTAAGAACTTGTCTGGTGGTGAGCGCCGCCGTGTTGCCATCTGCCGTTTATTGCTAGAACATCCAGACATGTTATTGCTGGATGAGCCGACCAACCACCTGGATGCTGAATCGGTAGCATGGCTTGAGCGCTTCCTGGTTGATTACAAGGGCACCGTTGTGGCCATTACCCACGACCGTTACTTCCTCGATAATGCAGCTGGCTGGATTCTTGAGCTGGATCGCGGTTACGGTATTCCATGGGAAGGCAACTACTCTTCATGGCTGGAGCAAAAAGCAGCTCGTCTGGAAATTGAAGAAAAGCAGGAACAGGCTCGCCAGAAAACCATGAAGGAAGAGCTGGAGTGGGTTCGCTCCAATGCCAAAGGCCGTCAGGCAAAGTCAAAAGCCCGTATGGCGCGCTTTGAAGAACTATCCAGCAAAGAATATCAGCAGCGTAACGAAACCAAAGAATTATATATTCCACCAGGTCCACGTCTGGGTACTCAGGTGATAACCGCTAAGGGGCTGACTAAAGCCTTTGGTGACAAACTGCTTTATAACGACCTCACCTTCAACTTACCGCAAGGTGGCATCGTTGGTGTGATCGGTCCGAATGGTGCTGGTAAATCAACCATGTTCAAGTTAATTACCGGCCAGGAAAAACCTGATTCCGGCGAGCTGGTTGTAGGTGAAACCGTTGAATTATCTTACGTTGATCAGAGCCGTGACTCGCTGGATGACAGCAAAACGGTTTGGGAAGAAATCTCAGACGGTTTAGACTTAATTACCGTCGGCAACTACACCACACCATCCCGTGCCTATGTTGGTCGCTTCAACTTTAAAGGCACTGACCAACAAAAACGCATCGGCCAGTTGTCTGGCGGTGAGCGTAACCGTGTTCACCTGGCCAAGCTACTGAAAAGTGGCGGCAACGTATTGCTACTGGATGAGCCAACCAACGACCTCGATGTGGAAACACTGCGTGCACTGGAAGATGCTCTATTAGCATTCCCAGGTTGTGCAGTAGTCATCTCGCACGACCGCTGGTTCCTCGACCGTGTTGCAACTCATATTCTGGCTTTTGAAGGCGACAGTGAAACCGTATGGTTCGAAGGAAACTATCAAGAATACGAAGCCGACCGCAAACGTCGTCTTGGCGCCGAAGCGGATCAGCCGCATCGTATTAAATATCGTAAGATCTCAAAATAAGAAACCACTCTTAGAACATTTTGTAGCGGGCCAAGGCCCGCCCTACACAAAGCTGAAGTTGACTTGATTTCGGGTAGGGTGGGCCTTGGCCCACCACAAACAAAGAAAGCTATCTCTACCTACCATGTAAGCTCACCCTAAAATTCCTTTAGACAAGCCAAAAGCCATCTGCTACTTTAGAAATATCAACACATTACTGAATCAGGAACACTGAGTGTCCGGACAGGAACGACGAAACTTTTCGCGCATTGAATACAATGCCAAAGTCCTCATTGAACAGGGAGAGCACAAGTCTGTGGGCTCTGTCATTGAGCTGTCATTGAATGGTGTTCTGATCGATTCAAAATCCAAACTGGATAGAAACCAACCGGTTGATATTCAAATCATCATTGATGAATTTTCTCCAGCCATTCATCTAAAGGCGGAAATTGTTCACCATCAGGAACAACAGTATGGCTTAAGAACTTTGGAAATAGATATTGATAGCATGCTGCAGCTTAGAACCATCATCGGTATGCATAACGATGATCCTGATGAGATTCATCGTGAGTCGGATGCGCTCTGGAAAACCAAGCTTGAAGAGAAAGAGCCTGAAGAAAAAGATAACTAGTTAGTTTTTTCTTAATCAACACCCCACTCATCAAACCGTGTCTGATAGCCGTCAGGTTTAACCAGCTCCATCTGCCAGCAGGTTTCCCCTCTCGCCAGATACTTAACTTCAAAGTGTGTTCTTTGAGAACCTTTATCTACTTCAAACACTGCTGGTGATAATTGCCACAGTTCTTTCGACTGTTGCTCCGCTTCTTCGATATAGGTTTGAATATTGGTTGCCAGAGTCAGTTTGGCGCCGTCCTGCATTCTGGATAGAAGGAACTCGAAAAACGGCATATTGAACCAGCGCTGACTTGGATTCTTGGGCTCCGGATTCGGGTATAACAAAAACACCCCAGCGAGACTTTTAGGTGGTAACGCATGTACCACCCAAGGGATGGCATCTGCATGCACCGCCAATAGATTACGCAATGACAATTGTTCAGCCTTATCTGCAAAATCATTAAACTTATTTCGCGTACGCTCAATCGCAATCAGATTCTTATCGGGATTTTCCTGAGCAAACATTAACGCATGCTTGCCTCGCCCAGCACCAATCTCAAGATATTGCGGTGCTTTAATTTCAGGCTTGGTGAACCCTCGTGGAGCAAATAGTTTCTCAGGTTTGAACTGGCGTAAATTGACATCCGTCATAATATATTAAGATTCGCTGATATTAACTTTAACAAGTGCTTTCGAAGGGGTAGTATAAAGTGTTATCAGAAACGGTAAAGGAAACCCCATGAAAAAAGTATTGGTTATTCTACTCTTATTATTAGTGATTGCTGGCATTGGTTATTATGGCTGGCAACAATATCAGGAAGCTCAGACCAGGCTGTGGGAAGAAAAAGCGCAGCTGGCTGAAGAAACTCTTAAGCCCATCAAGCTGCAATTTAAAGCAACCTTAATGAACGGTTTGCAACAAGGTGTGGTAGAAGCGATTGATTACTGTAACCTTGAGGCGCCCGAAATTACCGAAAAAGTACCGGATGGTGTTGAAGTTGGGCGAACCAGCCACAAGGTACGCAATCCTGCTAATGAACCTACTGATTTATTGCAGGCACCGCTGGATTATTATCTTGAAATGGAGCGTCTTGGTAACGAAACAAGTGGACAGATTACGCAGCTACCAAGCGGTGAGTGGCTGTATGTAGAACCGATTTATACTCAAGCCATGTGCTTAGCCTGTCATGGTGAGAACCTTGCTCCTCAAGTTCAAACAGCCATCAATGATAAATATCCGAATGATAAAGCTACGGGCTTTAAAGAAGGTGAATTACGCGGTATGTTCTGGCTGAAACTACAGGAAGACTTTGGCGAATAACCGTCCGAAATATAGCGAAAGGATGAGTAAAAGGGTGATAGCTAATCACCCTTTTTTTATCTCTATTGAAAAACTAATCAATCAACCTTGGCTCATTGTATTTGCTGATCAGGCCATAGATTGAAATCACCGTCCAGCAGGCTTCCAGAGTGAAAACCGGCCAGTTCTGATCGAGCCATAGTTGTGGCATCAAACTACTGGCTGCGTAGGCAGTACACACAAAGTACAGGTTAATTGACATTTTGTTAGCACTGAATAGTAGGTAGCCCGCGCAAAATACAAAAGCTGAACTCCAACCTAATATATCCAGCTGCACCGACTGCTTAATGATAGACATCACGATTAGCACTAACCAGATACTTGCTAATATGATTTTAAAAGCCAACATCGAAAATGGCACTTTGGACAAGTCATAACGAACCAGCAATAAAATACTGACAATCGCCCAAAACACATTAATCACAACTGCCTGCCAGGATTCGAGAGCGGCCGAGGTTATGACCAGTGATACTGCGGCAATTAAATTACCACTGTAATAAATTACTTTCTTCCAGTCTTTGACAATGGAAATATAGGCATGGCCAAGCAAATAAAAAGCGATACCGACCCAGCCGAGAATATCTAAAAAAGTCATAGCAATAATTACAGTAAATTAATATGAAGGTTGCGAACTAACAGTTCTTTACCAATATGTGGGCCGTTAACGATTACCACACGGCTTAAGTCCATCATGTTTTTATACAGTCTATCGTTGTCGCTAGGCTGCATGATTTTATCGCTCCATTCAATCACCACCACTCGTGTCCCCTGTGGCAAAGTCAGATACTTAGTCTTGCCTGAATCATCTTTGAACTGGCCGAGAATGACCGGATAGCCCTCGCCTGCTACTAACTGCGCCATGTCTACCTGCTGAGCGATAGACTCACCTGCCTGCTGACTGCCTAACACATCCAACTGTTCCAGCATCGCAATGGCAGCATTAATATCAGCAATCAGTTTTTGCCCCTGCTGAGTTTTCGGCGCAATCACATACAAAGGCGATCGGTCACTGATATCAGGAATGGCCTGAATCAATTGCAGCCGCTCAGGAAAATACTCTGATAAGGTGGCATACATGACACCTTCCGTCATTGGCAGCAGATCAATCTCATTATTGAACAAAGCCAATAAAGCCTGCTGCTCAGAAGCATAGACAGTTGCGCCACTCACTATCTTATCCAGATCCTCGCCATAGCTGTAGCCAGAGACACGTCCCATTTTCAGCACGCTGAGCTCTTCTGTTGCTTGTGCCTGATTTAGATACTGACGATTGAAATAAATGCGGCTGGTGGCATAAAAAAGCGGCTCAGAAAATAGAACTTTTTCAGCGCGCTGTCTGGTGTAGAAGTATGGAAAAGAAGCTTCTAACTTGTTACTGGCAACCATTGCCTGAGCAAAGTCATAAGGCGCATATTGCCACTCGATATCCTTGCCCAGCGCAATCCCGATCATTTCAATCATGCGAGCTGCGCTACCCAATGTTTCACCTTGCGGATTGATATAAGGCGTCCATACATCGGTGGTCATGGTGATCGCTGTCTTAACTGGTATCTGCTCATTGTCAGCTTCAACCACCTCGGACGATTCCGTAGCAGCAAAAGTTAACGGCGTCCCTGTAAGCAGGGTTGCCATAAATATTGATAGTGCTAAAAATAGTTTTCTCATCATCTTGTTATTCACTAGCGTGTTTTAATTTTTCGATAAATCAATATCAAAATAACCGTCAATAAAATTCCAAAACCAAACATATAGTCGGTATCAATATTGGCGATAAAACTTAGGAAAAATGAAGTGCTTTCATCATTATAATCAAGTGCCGGACGCGACATCATTTCGCGACTGAACTCAACCAGATAAAGTGATAGCTCGAATACAGCGAAGAAACTTAAGGTCACAAGTAAAAGATCTGTTAATACAGTGCTTCGCTCGCGACGTTTATGATCGGCTTCTTCCAGACGGCTGCTACAGACTTCAACCATACGCTTGCTGTTCTGCACCAGTGTATCAAACTCCCAGCACTCCAGAATATTCGCCACCAGCTTTCGCTTGGCGCGGGTTAAATATTTCAAATGCTCATGATAATTGATCAGATGCATACGTGCCGCCACCCGACTGATAGACAGCTCACTCTCAGCCTGGAGCAAGTTCTTACTGACATAAGCCAGTTCGATCGCTTCCATCAACTGCTTGTTGCAATTTTCCTGTGCGGTATAAAAATACTGAGACAGAATCATGGAATCAATACGGTAATCAAGCGAAGTCCCTTCCTGACAATGTGCAGGGTTAACCACAACATAATTCAGCCAGGTCATTGAATACTGTAATTCACCGGCAATAATTTTTTCTGCATCCTGTGGATCACGAGTATTACTTAACCACTCAGTGATCAATTTCTGAATATTGCTTTTTTTGAGATCCTGATCACGCAGTAATATGGCGCGAGATATCCAGTGCACATCTGGTTTAGCCATCTGCTCTATGTTGTAGTCAAGAATATCACTATTCTTCAGCTGCCTAACCTGATTGACAAAGGCAATAAAACCACCCCATGCTAACCGAATAGCTTTCCGCGTATCGGCCTGCGAAAGTGCTTCTAATTGCTCGCTGGTTAATACTTCAGAATATTGCAGAGCGACTTCTGCAATGGCAATATTATTCGGGAACACATGCAGCTTGACCTTATTTTGGGTGTCTTCCCAGATAAAGAGGCGTAAATTCTTAACATCATCATTTAGCTTGGAATACTGCTGATTCTGGCTCTTGAGGGTACTAGCATTAGTGCAGCCTTCTAATTCACAGACAGCATCAATAAAGGCCTGATACTTAGAGGATGAGTTATTAACGCCTAGTTTTAAACCCACGCCTATCTGAACGGGTGAAATTGTGGTCAATGCAATAGTTGGTTCGCTCATAATACTTCTTATTGTTTAAATTAACTGAATAAACTGATCCATACGGCTGACGCCAATTACCTCTAATCCTTCCATTGGTTTCGGTGGTTTGTTTCCTTCCGGAACAATGGCACGTTTAAAGCCATGTTTGGCCGCTTCTTTCAAACGCTCCTGACCATTCGGTACAGGTCGAATTTCACCGGCAAGACCAATCTCACCGAAAATTACCGTATGTTCAGCTAGCGGACGATTACGCAAGCTGGAAATAATGGATGCCACAAGCGCCAGATCCGAACTGGTTTCCATAACCCTAACACCACCAACCACGTTCGCAAACACATCCTGATCATAAGTTGCGATTCCGGCATGACGATTAAGCACCGCCAACAACATGGCAATTCGCTGATGATCGAGACCGACCGCAATTCGTCGAGGCTGTGGAGCATGCGAGGTATCTACCAGCGCCTGAATTTCCACCAGCATCGGACGCGTTCCTTCCCAGGTTGCCATCACTGCACTGCCGGCTACAGGATCCTGATATTTGGATAAGAAAATCGCTGATGGATTTTTCACCTGCTTCAAGCCTTCATCCGTCATGGCGAACACGCCGAGCTCATTAACCGCACCAAAACGATTTTTGACTGCCCGCAACAGGCGCAAACGTCCGTCACGCTCACCCTCAAAATAGAGAACCGCATCGACCATGTGTTCCAGCACGCGCGGCCCCGCCAGAGCGCCATCTTTGGTAACATGGCCGACTACCAACAAAGTAATACCCGTCTGCTTGGCAAAGCGCACCAGCTGAGCGGCACTTTCTCGCACCTGTGCCACACCACCCGGTGCAGACTGCAACATTTCGGTGTAAATGGTTTGAATCGAATCCACCACCATCACTTTCGGCTTTTGCATCAAAGCCTGCGTGGTAATCTGCTCAACCTGAGTTTCGGTCAGTAACGAAAAGTCGCCAGTAGCTAAACCTAAACGCTGCGCGCGCATGGTCACCTGCTGCAACGACTCCTCACCAGTGACATACAATACCGAGTCGGTTTCGCTGATTTTGCACAGGCTCTGCAACAGAATAGTTGATTTACCAATCCCCGGATCACCGCCCATCAAGACTACCGAGCCAGGAACCAGACCACCACCTAGAACGCGATCAAGTTCGGACAGGCCTGAAGACATGCGTGGCAATTCAGACAAGTCCACCTTGTCCATCTTGACCACCTTGGTTGCCTGCCCGGCATAGCCCGTAAAGCGCGAGCTTTTAGTACCGCTACTAACTTTTTTAGCATCCACCTGCTCAACCATGGAATTCCAGGCTTTACAGGCGCCACACTGGCCTGCCCATTGTGGGGTTTCAGAACCGCACTCCTGGCAAACATATATCGTTTTTACTTTTCCCATAATTACCTTACTTTCAAACGGCCTGATCGTCTGTCTGACATTGTTAGAATGAGCTTAGCTTTCGGTCATTTATTGTTTATAAACTTCCTCAAACACGCCCATTCTGCCTCGTCAGACGATTGCTCAGTCCGTTTTCTTATTGATGTGCCGGTTGCACCCGCCCTCAATATGCTCACTAATGATGTTACATCAGCTCCGCTATTTCATCGGGTTCTGCCTCGATCAGCGTTATCTCAACTTTTCTACCAATGTCACCTTAGTTAATTTGTAAGTCTGACTTGCCTTGTCAGACAATTGTTCAGTCCGTTTTCTTATTGATGTGTCGGTTGTACCCGTCCTCAATATGCTCACTGATGATGTTACATCAGCTCCGCGGTTTTGTCGGGTTTTGCCTTGATTAGCGTTATCTCAACTTTTCTAACCAATGTTACCTTAATTAATTTGTAATTCCTGCCCAATCCATCTTGTCATTCCCGCGAAGGCGGGAATCCATAAGAATTGTTTTAAAAGAATGGACTCCCGCCTTCGCGGGAGTGACAGAAAATATCTTTTGTTATATAAATCAGTTATCGGTTGATAGCTTCCAGCTAATGCTCAACACGATAACTGACTTCCACATATTCGCCGATCATTGCGTTAGAAAATGTCGTATATCATTGCTTTTTTCTAGTTTATGTTCGAAATACGCTTCTATTCGCCAGCGCCTATCTTATGAGATAGAATAGCTTTATTGAAGTAGATTTCTGATATTAATCATGAGCAACAGATCCGCTGATGACTGGGCGCCCGATAGCTGGAAGCGCAAACCGGTCAGTCAGCAAATAAAATATGGCGATACAGAGGCCTTGGCGCAGGTTATTGATAAATTGCGTCAGTTACCGCCTTTGGTTTCGGCCAGCGAAGTGGATAGCTTAAAAAGCCATATTGCGGATGCACAGGCTGGAAAAGCTTTTATTCTGCAAGGTGGCGATTGCGCCGAATCCTTTTCGGACTGTAATGCGGAAGCTATTTCGCAGAAGGTTCGCCTGTTAATGAGTTTAAGTTTGCTGGTCAGCCAGCAGACACAAAAACCTGTTGTTCGAATTGGCCGCATCGCTGGTCAATATGCCAAGCCCCGTTCTGAGCTAACCGAAACTCAGGATGAGACCACTTTGCCCAGTTATCGCGGTGATCTGGTGAATCATGTGCATTTTAGTGAATCGTCCCGTATGCCTGACCCGGCACGTATGTTGCAGGGTTACAGCTATGCTTCATTAACTCTTAATTACATCCGTTCGCTGCTTGAAGGGGATATCAGCGACCTATTCCAGCTTGAGCAGGAATCACAAAACCTCCTGTCGCTCAAAACCAACGCCAAGCTGCATACCAGTCTCGATCAGTTCCGCGAAGCCATGCGTCTGTTTCATCAGGCCAATGGCCCGCAACATAACAGCCGCCACTGGCTTGAGTTCTTTACCAGCCATGAAGCCCTGCACCTGCATTACGAAGAAGCACTGACCCGCAAAGCGAATAATGGCAAATGGTATAATTTATCGACTCACTATCCGTGGGTTGGTATGCGCACCACCATTCAGGACAGCGCGCATATCGAATATCTGCGCGGCATCGCTAACCCGATAGCTATCAAAGTTGGCAAAGATCTGTCACCAGAAACCTTGGTCCAATTGTGTAAAGTGCTTAACCCTAGCAATGAGCCAGGACGCTTAACCCTGATTCAACGCTTTGGTCACCAGTCCATCGCTCAGGTGCTGCCAGCCATGATTCAGGCGGTACAAGAGGCGAATTTAAATGTGCTGTGGAGCTGTGACCCCATGCATGGCAATACTCGCGTCAGCGCCCAGGGCATTAAGACGCGCGATTTCCAGCATATCCAGAGCGAACTGAAGCAAGCCTTCGAAATCCACGAAGCGCACAATAGCCATCTTGGCGGAGTCCATCTGGAAATGACCGCAGAAGCAGTCATGGAGTGTGTTGGCGGCACTTATGGGGTGACCGAGCAGGAACTGGATAAAGCCTACACCAGCCTGGTCGATCCACGCCTTAATGTGGCGCAAGTCTTTGAATTAATTGATTCGCTTGAAGAAAAACAGCAACATTTACATAAAATTGACACAAAACACGTATCATCTTCTTGAATTGTAACCAA
>NZ_JABURJ010000024.1 GCF_014762745.1 Kangiella sp. | reverse complement strand
ATAAAAGATAAAGAAGTGACGATTACCGATTTCAATCAATTGAACGTTCTAGCCGGGAGTAAGTGTCACCACTAAAAGTCTATAGACTAGAAAAACCGGAAAGGACAAGGGGCAGGGCAATGAAAAATCGTTTTAACGTTCTATATAATCCAGCGAAAGCCTGGGAACAACTCAAAGAAGAAAATTTTTCTGTAAAACAGGCTTATATTCGGATGGTGATCTGGATGGCGCTATTGCCACCAGTTTTCGCTTTTATTGGCGCAGTATACAGCGGGTGGCGTATCGGTTACGAAGAACCGGTTAAACTCACCTGGCAAAGTGCGCTGGTTATTTCAATTGCGGCCTATTTAGCCATCTTGGTTGGCCTCTACATTTTTGCCCGTCTGGTTCATTGGATGGCGCAAACATACGATTCAAATGCAACCGTCAGCGATGCTTTTGTATTGGTGGCCTATTCCTGCATGCCACTATTCCTGATCAGCATTACCAGCGCCTATCCACTGTTATGGCTCAACACCTTGCTGACTCTTGTTGCCGTTGCTTTGGCATTAAGAATATTGTTTGCTGGAACCCCAATTATGATGGGGATCGACAAAGATCGTGGCATTTTATTCACCAACTCGATCTTAACCGTAGCCCTTGTCCTGACCGTAGCGGTCCTGGCCATCAGCGTTATCTTCTGGGCTAACGGCATGGGGCCCGTCTTTACCCGTTAATCACTATCAGAGGGCAAAAGCTGGCCCTCTGGCAACACCAGCTTCTAAAATCAACACAGTGTACGGACAATTCATGAGTATCCAGTGGGGCAGACCCTTGTCCCTACGACAAAACAGAGACTGAATGCTGATTCTGCCCTAGGGTGGGCCTTGACCCACCATTATATTATGTACTCTTCCGGCGCGCACACAGGTGCGCCCCTAACGAACCCAACAGTCTTGTCATTCCGTACTCGGATGCGGAATCTGCTCTTGGTTTTTTGATGTTGCCGCAACTCTTTGTACGGACAACTCATGAGTACCCAATGGGGCAGACCCTTGTCCCTACCACAAACCGCAAACAACCCCACCATAATTCCTTTTGAAATTCCCAAGCTTCCGCGCTATTCTAAGCCATGTCGGCACTCAGTCATTCTAACCATGGCCGACAATTCCAGAGGAACAGGAGTGGGGCATACGATGGATTCTGTATATAAAGGATTTAACTTCTCAACAAATGCCGAAAATTATCGGCGTTACCGTCCGGATTACCCGGATCAACTATTTCATTATCTGGCCATGTCAAGCGATAGCCATGAGAATGCATGGGATGTTGCAACCGGAAATGGTCAGGCTGCAATTGGCTTGGCTCAACATTTTACAAAAGTCTATGCCTCTGATATTAGCACTCGCCAGCTCGAAAATGCCCATCAGCGCAAAAACATCAAATATTTCGTCAGCAAAGCCGAGCAATGCAAATTCCCCGATGAAAGCATGGACATCATCACCGTAGCCCAGGCACTGCATTGGTTTGATATCGATAAATTCTTTGCCGAAGCAAAACGAATACTCAAACCCGGCGGCATCCTTGCCGTCTGGAATTACCAACTACTGCAAATCAATCTGGAAGTGGATGCCGTAATAAGACATCTTTATGATCACATCCTAGGTAATTATTGGCCAATGCAGCGAGAAACGCTGGAAAATCACTTCGCCGATTACCAATTCCCATTTCAGACCATACCTACGCCAGACTTTAAAGTGGAAAAAACCTGGTCATTCGACCAAGTTATCGGCTACCTCAACAGCTGGTCAGCAACACAGAACTATATTCAGCAGGAACAGAAAAACCCCATCAGCCAACTATCGCAAAAACTCATCTTCGCTTGGTGTGATACAAACCACATGAAAAAAGTACAGTGGCCAATTAAGCTTACTGTTTGCAGAAAGCCAGAGAGTTAATCTCGTTGGATGATTTGCATTGAAGTGAAAGGATTGTCATTCCGCACACCGATGCGGAATCTGCTCTTTGCTTTTCTATAAAGAATAGCCTGGCGATGCACACGAGTGGCAGCCCAAGCCTGAGAGTATCAGTATTTGTTCTAAACCGAAGAAGAGACTGACATTGTGTCGGTGCGTCATGACGCACCCTACGAGTACTGCCCTAGGGGTACACTACGAGTGCCTCAGTTTCGTCATTGTCGGGCTTGACCCGACAATCCAGTGTCTTTAGAACTCCCTCAAGTCATAGAAGCGATTGCAATATCTAAGAACGCGTCTATTATAAATTGCTAACAATTACGTAAATGTCTTCTTTTATATTGTATTTAACGGGTAAATGGATATTAAACATAATGAATTAAAAGCAAAAATAGTTATCAGGGATGTCTTGTAATATAATGCTTAATGCCTATGCGAATAATTAGCTCAATATTTATCTTATTTTTTGTTGCATCATGTGCAACAAAACCAAACTTTTTCCGTCAGCCAGAGAGTCTGCAATTAAATATGTGTGAAGAGTACATGGGGGCGGGCTGGAAAAGAATTACACCTCCGTTCGAAGCTGCAATGATGTTCGATTCAGTGCATTTCGAAGGGATGCCGAGTGGAGTTATCTGGTATAAAAACGGTCAAGACATCATTGGTGCCTGTGCATATACTCGAGATAAAAACGGTTGCGGCTTTAGTGGTCATGAATTTAAACGCGAAGGTAATGTGTGGTTCCATACTACCATTTGGTCACAGGAGCGCATTTGTGTTGTTGGTTAAGGCTGCACCGTTAGTCATAACCGTCGAGGCCGCTACGGCATAAGTTAGAGTGGAAATATGAGTGAGATTAAAAGTTTAGCTATTTTGGCTAGTTTATTGTTATTTGCTTGTTCTAATAAGCAGGTAAACTTTGAAAGTGGAATTGGTTTTGGTTGCTTCGTTCAACCCAAGTGGGCAAATGATAAAGCTCACACCTATTTGTGCGTTTTTGAATTAAACACCGTTAGTCCGCATTATTCAGATACTGTACGAATGGACTTGGTTAATAAGTTCGTGGAAAAACTGGGTAGAGAGTGTCAAATATCAAGTGGCAAGGAGATGGTTGACCCAACAGTAGAAGCTGACCACGGTATGTTTTTAATTGTTCATCATGTTAACTGTAATTAAGTTGAGCTACAACTAGCCATAGATACTGTAGCCTCAAAGGAACAGTAGTCACTTCGAGGATTTGCTTTAAAGAATCTCTGCTATTAGTAAATTATCCTCGTGCCTTTTCAATAATCTTCGTAGTTGAAACCCCATCCACGAAATCAAGAATAATCACTTGGCCACCGTTGTTCATAACGGCGTCGCCGCCGGCTATCTGTTCTGGTTTGTAATCGCCGCCTTTGACTAAAATATCAGGCAGACATTCGCCAATTAAGCGAGCAGGTGTGTCTTCTGTGAACTCTACGACCCAGTCTACGCTGGCGAGTCCAGCGAGGACTTCCATACGCTGATCAACTGGATTTACAGGTCTGCCTTCGCCTTTAAGCTTGCGTACTGAGTCGTCGTTGTTAACTGCGACAATCAATCGATCACCGAGGGCAGCGGCCTGTTTGAGATAGGTGACATGGCCTGCGTGTAGTATGTCGAAACAGCCGTTGGTCATGACGATGGTTTCGCCGGTGGCTTTGGATTTTTGAATCAGGTCGAGCAACTCTGTTTCAGTGACCACACCTTGCGATAGTGGCTGGTGCTGCAACATGACATTGAGCAGTTCCTGACGAGTGGCGGTTGCTGTTCCCAGTTTGGCGACGACAATACCGGCAGCCAGGTTGGCAATCTGGGTTGCGGTTTTAAGATCCAGTCCGCTGGCAAGTCCTGTCGCCAATGCTGCAACTACGGTATCGCCTGCACCTGTCACATCAAATACTTCACGCGCCTGAGTCGGCTGTAGGAAAGGTTCATGGTCATGTTCAAATAGTGCCATGCCTTTTTCGCTGCGAGTTACCAATAAGGCGTCCAGTTTCAAGGTTTCTCTTTGCGTCTGACCTTTACTGAGGAATTCTTCTTCGCTACTGCTGCTACCTGCAATCAAATCAAATTCAGACTGATTCGGCGTTATGACGGTGGCATTCTGATATTTACTGAAGTCGGAACCTTTGGGATCAACCACAATCGGTTTACCTGCTTTTCTGGCGGCCTGAATAATGGATTGTGGATCCTGCAGGGTGCCTTTGCCGTAATCGGATAACACCACTAAATCGTGCTGGCTTACAAGCTCTGAAACCAGCTCAAGGTTCACGCCTGACTGCAATGAAAAGTCTTTTTCGAAATCGAGACGGATCAGTTGCTGGTGACGGCTGATAATTCGCAGCTTAGTGATGGTGTTCTGGTGCGCTCTTTGATCAAAGGCGCATTGGATATTATGGCTATCAAGCAGTTTGCTGAGGCTGTCCGCTGCTTCATCCTGACCCGTGATGCCGCATAGAGTCACCCGGCTACCCAGCGCTGAAATATTCAGCGCCACATTACTGGCACCGCCAGCTCTGTCTTCGGTTTCCTGAACATTGACCACCGGTACGGGGGCTTCTGGTGAGATACGCGATGTGCCACCATGCCAGTAGCGATCCAGCATAATGTCGCCAATTACTAAAATCTTTGCTTTGGAAAAGTCAGGTAGCGTTACTTTCAAGGGGCAAACCCAGTCATTGCTTGATGTTGCGGTAATAATACCCATTTGTCGGCGGGCATGTAAGAGTTAATCGGAAAATTGTGAAGGGTGTACTAGCGGTAATCATTGACTGGATTATAGTAAAACTGCGTTCCTAATCAGGAGAATTAGAATGAAAAGATATCAATTGTTTGCAGTATTGAGCGTTGCATCTATTGGCTTAACGGCTTGTGCCGGTGCGGTAAAGAGCGAAAGTGCAGAAACTTGCCGTAAGGCGCTTGATGTTGCTTATCAAGAACTGAACTTTGCTGAAAGTCAGGGGTTTGCGGGAACTGTAAATTACACCAAGGCTGCCAGTCTGCTTACTGCGGCAAAAACCAGTCAGACAGTAGAAGCCTATGATTCATGCGTCAGTAATGCAGATAAGGCACGTTATTACATTGCGGAGTCTAAGAAGGGCTAGTTGGTAAGAGTCATTGTCAAAGGCGACTTCTGGTCGCCTTTTTACTATCTGGAGATATTGGCCGGGACACATTGGCCTTGTAACGGATAACCGTTACAATGGCTTAGAGCTATTATTTGATGGCTCTGTAACTAGGAATACTATATGTCAAAAAGAAAGAATCAGGACCCTCAAGCTGAGTTAGAAGCCCAGCGCTATCAGAACCCCATTGCAAGCCGCCAGTTTATTCTGCGTCAGTTAGAAGAGGCGGGAGAGCCGGTGTCGCTGGACCAGTTGGCCAAGCGATTGGAGATGAAGGAACCTGAGCAGGTCGAAGCGTTGCAGAAACGCTTAAACGCTATGGAGCGTGACGGCCAATTAATTTGTAACCGTAAGGGGCGCTACTGTCTGGTGGATGCCACCGACCTGGTGCGAGGTAAAGTTCTGGCACACCGTGATGGCTACGGCTATCTGGCGCTGGAAAAAGGTGGCGACGACTGGTATCTGTCACCACGAGAAATGCAGACCGTATTTCATGGCGATAAGGTGCTGGCGCGAGTC
The DNA here is from genome assembly GCF_014762745.1 of Kangiella sp. Taxonomy (GTDB): domain Bacteria; phylum Pseudomonadota; class Gammaproteobacteria; order Enterobacterales; family Kangiellaceae; genus Kangiella. Next base: position 16,817 of record NZ_JABURJ010000024.1, on the reverse strand, counting down.
CGTAATGTGGATCGACGCGGTCGCACCGAGGGCGCCATTGTTGAAATTCTAGATGGTTCTACCAGCCACATCGTGGGGCGCCTGCAAGAAGAAAATGGACTCAAATTTGTCACCGCAGAAGACCCCAGAATTTTACACGATTTGATTATTGCCCCTGATGATTGCATGAATGCAGAAATCGGTCAGGTGGTTGTTGCACAAATTGTTCAAAGACCAAAACGAAATCAGCATGCGCGGGGCATTATCACTGAAGTATTGGGTGATTACTTGTCTGCGGGTATGGAAATTGAGATCGCCATTCGAAATCATCAGATCCCACACGAATGGCCTGATGATGTTCTATCTGAGGTTGGCGAACTACCCGTTGAGGTCACAGAAAAAGACTGGCAGGGCCGCGTGGATTTGCGTCAGCTGCCGCTGGTTACCATTGATGGTGAAGATGCCCGCGACTTTGATGATGCAGTTTACTGTCGCCGCAAATCAAAAGGCGGTTGGACCTTGTGGGTTGCCATTGCTGATGTCAGTCATTATGTGCGTCCTGGCTCGGCGTTGGATCAGGAAGCACTTGAGCGTGGTAACTCAGTTTACTTCCCAGAGTTTGTGGTGCCGATGCTGCCTGAGCTGTTATCGAACGGTCTTTGCTCATTGAAACCAAAAGTGGATCGTCTGTGTATGGTGGCCGAGATGTCATTAACGGCAACGGGTCAGGTCACAGCATCAAAGTTTTATCCTGCCGTCATGCATTCCCATGCTCGTTTCACCTATGACAAGGTGTGGGGCATATTAAGTGGGGACGAAGCTTTACAAAAAGAGTATGCGCCACTGGTTGGCGATCTGAAAGAACTGCACGAATTGTTCAAGGCACGACTTAAGTTAAAGGAAGCGCGTGGTGCGATTGAGTTTGAAACCACTGAAACCCAGATTATTTTTGATGAAAATAAAAAGATTGAAAAAATTGTTGGCCGGGTCAGAAATGATGCACATAAGATTATTGAAGAGTGCATGATCTGTGCCAATGTGGCAGCGGCAGAATTTATCGAGAAGCATGAAAAGCCTGGGGTCTTTCGAATTCACGAAGGGCCATCTGAAGAGCGTCTGGAAAAGTTTAGAGCCTTTTTAGGTGAGCTAGGTATTTTCCTGTTTGGGGGATCCACTCCAGAGCCTCGTCATTACCGTGAGCTGCATGATGCTATCGCACAGCGTCCCGATCAGGAACTGATTCAGACTATGATGCTGCGCTCCATGATGCAGGCAGTGTACAGCCCTGATAATCAGGGACATTTTGGCCTGGCTTTTGATTCCTATACACACTTCACCTCGCCAATTCGACGTTATCCGGATCTTTTGGTACATCGAATTATTAAAGCAGCACTAGCCAAAGAATTTGATATGGCTGGAACCGAAGGTGGCCTGGAGTATGAGGAAAAAGAACTGGTAGCTTTTACTGAGCACAGCTCTATGACCGAACGCCGCGCCGACCTGGCAACACGTGATGTTGTCGACTGGCTGAAGTGTGAGTACATGTTGACCCGTGTTGGTGAAGAGTATTGGGGCACTATTTCCAGTGTAACCAGCTTCGGAATCTTCGTTGCGCTGGATGAATTGTTCGTTGAAGGACTTATCCATATCAGTGAGCTGGGTGATGATTACTATCACTTCGATGCATTGAAGATGCGACTTATTGGTGAACATAAACGACAGTCCTATCGTGTTGGTGACCGCGTTAAAATTAAAGTGGCTAACGTGGATATGGAGCAACGGAATATTGATTTTGCGCTGCTTGAACGTGAGCATGTTAAGCGTGAAGAACCAAAAGGTCAGGAGCGTAAAAAACTTTATGCCAAGGCTAAAAAGTCCGGTTCTCTAAGTGGCGATGGTAAAAAAGGCAAAGATGGTAAAAAGCGTCGCGACTATAGAAAAGGCTCAGATAAAAGTGGTAAGCCAAGCTCTGGCAGTGCCAAGAAAGGTGCCAAAAACACCAAGCCAAAACGCGGCAAGAATGGTAAGAAAAAAAGTAAATAGCAGTTTTAATCTAATTTAAAAGAGTTACTCATGTCAGAACTAGTCTATGGACTTCATGCTGTTGAAGTCCTATTAAAACGTAGTAGCGAACGAGTGGAGCGGTTGTATATTCAAAGCAATCGTCATGACCAGCGTTCGCATAAAGTGGTAAAACTGGCGCAGGATAAAAACATTCCTGTGATTCAAAAAGACCGCGATGAGCTGGATGAAATGACCGATCAACGTCACCAGGGGGTGATTGCGGTTTGTCGTCCAGAGAAAAAGAAGAGTTTTCATGAAAAGCACATTCCAGAACTGCTCAGTCAAATTGACGAAGCTCCACTTATCCTGATCCTGGATGGCGTGACCGATCCACATAACCTGGGCGCCTGTTTGCGAAGCGCCGATGCGGCCGGTGTGCACATGGTTATCGCACCAAAAGACAATGCCGCCAGCATTACCGATGTGGTGCGTAAAGTTGCCTGTGGTGCGGCAGAAACCGTTCCATTTATTCCTGTAACTAATCTGGTTCGAACGATGAAGCAGTTGCAGGAAGCCGGAGTCTGGATCGCTGGAACCGCAGGCGAAGCAGAGCAGGATATTTATCAGGCCAATCTAACTGGCCCATTGGCCATTGTCATGGGTGCTGAAGGCGAAGGTATGCGTCGATTGACACGCGAAAACTGTGACTACCTGATTAAAATACCCATGGCTGGAGAGGTTTCCAGTTTGAATGTGTCTGTTGCCACGGGTGTAACCCTATTTGAGGCGGTGCGACAAAGAAGTCATTAAAAAAATTTTAAAAGTAAAAAAGGAGATGGTTTTGAAGAGGTTAGTATTTGGGGTTATATTCGTTGTCTCATTTTTTCATAATTCATTGATGGCTGAGGTTAAGGTTGAGCTTAAAATTGCTCTTAAAGAATACCCAGCACCTGAGTTCCATTACCCATATTTTGATGAAATGAATGGTTATCAGGATATCGTGAAAGTACTTTTTAAAATTGACGAGGAAGGGTACGTTGAAGAGTATTCTATTCAAAATAAATATGTTGAAAAAGATCTTCGTCAGTCTATCAGAAGCTATTTGTTTTCTGAGCAAACCAGGTTTAAAGACAAACCTAACCGTTTTGGTTTTTTAAGCATTAAGTACCGTTTCTCTGAAAACATTGATTATCATAACCTCATTAGAAGTTATCATGACTTTTTTGACGAAGGCAACTATAAGTTGGCTTATCAAAGTATTATTGAAGGCATGAAATTGGAACCCAATAACCCCGCCTCTCATTACTTGCTGGCTATGGTATTAAAGAAATTGGATCGAATAGAAGACAGCAAACCGCACTACCAAAAAGCAATAGATTTATCCCCTGATAATCCTTTACCCTATTATTCTTTAGCCTTTATTTATAAAAAAGAAGGTAACACAGAGCTCGCAGAGCAATACCTCGATAGTTCTATTGAGAGAGCTCCAAAATTCTGGGAGAATTATTGGTTAAAGTCTGACATTGCCCAGGCACAAGGTCGTTACCTTGATGCCATGAATCATTTGGCTTATGCCCTAGAATTAAATCCTGACAGTGAATACCTCCACTCCGAGAAAGGATGGTTATTGCTCGATCAAGAAGCCTACTTGCTGGCAAAGGAAAGCTTTGAGAAAGCGTTAGAGTATAATTCAGAATATCAAACTGCTTTGTCAGGTCTATCCAGGAGTCTGTACGATCTGGAGTTATATGAGCAAGCAAAAGAATATAGTTTAAAAGCGTTAGCGCTCTCGCCAGAGGATACTTACGATTTATTTCAGGCAGGATTAATTTTTGATGAGCTAAAAGAGTATGACAAAGCTGAGCAATACCTCTCTGAATTAATATCTATCGATAAAGCATATCCTAGTGCTCTAAATAATCTAGGTTATCTTTACATTAAAATGGGAGAGTTGGAAAAAGCGGAGAAAACTCTGTTACAGGCACTGGAATTAACACCGAAAGCATCAAGAGTGATCAATAATTTAGGTACCGTAAAGTTTCAGCAGGGAGACTGTTCGAATGCAAACGAATATTTCAACCGAATTGAGGCTCTATATCCTGGTCATGAAAACTCATTCTCAGAGGTCTATCTTGCGCGTTGTGCTATTCAATTAAATGATCTCGAAAGGGCATATGCATTGTTGATGGGCGTTGTTGATGAAAACCCTGATTACTTTGACGCGCTTTATATCGACCAGTTTGGTAGTGGTAATCACCTGAAAGTTGCGATTGACGAATATGTTGAGCGCGTGGGTTCGGGCAACACCAATGCCAAGACATTAATTAATGCCTATAAGGAAACTAATAATGATTAAATTAATGACGCTCATGTTCGCTTTAATTATAAGTGGCTGTGCAACAGTACATAACGATAATCATAATGTATTTCATGTTACTCATGAAGTTGAGCAAGGACACTACAACGAATTTCTGTTGCATGCTTATGATGATGAATCCATAGTGCAACAAACAGTGAGTATTCACAAATATAATTTAGGGAAATGGATCCCCAGTGTTGCTCACCGATTGTATAACCAGGACCTGTCATCCTTTATTGAGTTTAGAATAAGCTTTTCAGATCAGGTAACTTATAGTAGCTATAAGTATTTCACTAAAGACAAAGAAGGCAAATACTCACTCCAAATTGAGGAGTCAAAAAATATCAATAGCCTAGATAACACTTTTAAAATTTCTATAGTAAAAGATAAAGGGGCCGCTACTTTGTATATAAACCAAGTGCCTATTATGACTGGCCCCATGCTTCATGAAGTTAAATATGTAGGCATTTTGTATGTCAGTATGGATGTGAGTTTCGATACCATTCAAGAGTAGGCTAAGATATTCTGACTGTTTCAATTGCTAATGATATGGCAACTCAAGATGATGCGGTTTAATAGAGAACAAAATAATAGTGTTAACTGAAGGAAAAGGAAATTAGAATGAATAAAGTTGTTTATGTTTTATTGGGTTTATCTTTAGTAGCGAATGGTTATTTCTTGGTAAATAGCGACTCGCAGATAGAAAAGGTGAACGTAAAAGAAGTAACCACACAAAAAGCTGAGGTTAAAGCGCAAACTGAAGCAAAAAACGTTGAGCAGATACGAACCCAGGAAAATCAAGGCGACAATCAAGAACAGCAGTACCTAAATAAAATTGCTGAACTTGAAAATGAAATCGCAATGCTCAAACAGCAGCAAGCTGATTTAGCCTCAAAGCCTTCAGATGCATTTACTTTTAAAACAAGTAAGGCGATGGATAAAGAATTAGTAGAGAAGCTCAACCTGGATATGAATGAACCAATGGAGGACTTTGAGAACGAATCTGTTGATCCTGCATGGGCATTTAAGCATCAGGATGAAGTTTATGAGCTATTTGCTAATTCTGATATCACCAATCAGTTAAACCTGAAAGATGTAACCTGTAAAACGACTGTTTGTAAAGTGACTCTTGAAACCTTTGATGACAAACAGTCAAGCAAAATGATGGCGATGATGGATGCATCACAGTTGATGAATACAAGCGATCTTTTGAAGGACTTTGGCAATCGAGCTACTATTGAGCAGGAAACTAACCAAATCTTTATGTATCTGTATCAGGAAGATGAAGAGGTCTCTGAGGAATAATAATGAAAATAGTTTATACAATACTGCTATTGTCATCCTTGGCTCTTAATGGTTTTCTATTATTAGGTCAATCAGAGGTTGAGCCTGATGAGTCTTTAAAAGATGACTCACTAAGTAACATTGGTGAAAGCTCGCAGACCGAACTGGCAGATTTAAAAAATGAGATTGTTCGTTTGAAAAATAGGCTAGCACTAGCTGAAAAGGAAGCTCAAAGTTCGGGGTATGAGTCTGGACATGAAAGTAATAATTCTGAATCTACACCGATTGACTCTAATGAGGACTTAAAGAGCCCTCAGAATGAAGTGTATACATACGAAGGTATTGATCAGAAGAACCTTGCAAAAGCTAAGCAGTATCAGGCGGAGGGGGTTAATCCTGGATGGGCTTATGACTCTGAAGAGCATATCACTGACATGATTACCAGTTCTGATTTGATTTCTGAGTTTAGTTTGCAAGGAGTTTCCTGCAAAACAAGTATGTGTAAGCTGACAATAACACCCTATAAGGATACTGATCAGGAAGCTATTTCAATTCTTATGGGAATAAGCATCCTAGCCTTCGATTCAGACACGTTTAAAGATTATCACACAAGATCTATTCCAAATGAGAATACAGGTGAGCTCGATATTTATTTCTATCCTGCCGAAGAAGAGTCTGATTAGTAGTTGAATAAGCGATTGATCAAGTTATATTTTTGACTTAAAAAGTTTAGCGCACCTTTAACATCTATCTCCTGAAAGCTAATCGAGTCATTAGCTTTCAGTTGTCCCAAAATCGGCAAATCTGCTGTAATAACCTGACCAATTCTTGGATAGCCGCCGGTTGTTTGACCATCCGCTAAAGTAATTATTGGTTGGCCATCGGGTGGTATCTGGATAGTGCCAGGTGTGATCGGAGCGGTGGTCATGGACAAGGTTTTTTCTGTTTTAAGTGCGCAGCCTTTCAGGCGCATTCCCATGCGATTGCTTTGGCTGGTGACTTGGTAAGATGTTTGTAGAAATTGTTGCTGTATATCTTGAGAAAAGCATGACCATTCTCTGCCTTGTATAAAACGTATTTGATAATTATCACCAAACTGAAGCTGCAACTCCTTGGGTGTTTCCTTTACTTCTGGCATGAAGTGGTTCTTCAAGGTCAGGGTGTCGTTATTGTTAAAAGCTCTTCCTTCAAAGCCGTCAAAGTTAGCCATTAAGTTTGTTGAGTAACTGTTCATTATTTTAGGTAAATCAGCTTCTGCAGAAAAAGACAGATAGGCTCTGGCGCCATTAACCAATTTGCCAAAGGTTAATCGTTCTCCTTTGTTCACTAATAGCGTTTGATGCATATCGACTGGGATATCATCTATCGAAAGTTCAAAGTGAGCACCGGTAACAGCTATGGCAACGTCCTCAGTGAACTCAACAACTGGGCCGGCCTGGGTTATTTCAAGGCAGGCAGAGTTAAGAGGCTTGTTTACGAGCCAGTTTGCTATTTGCAGGCTGACTGGATCGAGCGCGCCATTATTTGGAATTCCGTAACGTCTGAAACCATGACGCCCCAAATCTTGTAAACTGGTTTGCAGGCCAGCTTTGAGGAAACGAATGCTCATGCTTCCTCCTTATCCAACTTTTCAAACTCATCAAAACTAATTGGCACAAAGCGAATTTTATCCAGTGGTTTAGCAATGGCGGGAGGTGATTGCTCTACATCCAGCATTGCTACTGGGGTTCGCCCAATAATCTGCCAGCCGCCCGGACTGGCAATCGGGTAGACACCTGTTTGACTGCCACCAATTCCAACAGAGCCAGCTTCTATTCTTGTGCGCGGATTATCACGGCGAGGGCAGTGCAGTCTCTTATCCAGATCGCCTAGATAAAGAAAGCCCGGTAGAAAACCCAGCATATAAACGGTGTATTCCTGTTGCGAGTGAGCGTCAATCAACTCCTGAACAGTCATGCCACAATAGTCAGCCACATAGTCAAGATCCTCTGCAACTCGCGGGTCATAGCAGACAGGTATCTCAATCGTGTTACTCTGTTTAGTACTAACTGCCTGAGCTTTTTTGATAGAGCTTTTGATGTGTGACAAGGCGGTGTCAGGAGTGAAGTTTAGTGGGTCAAATATAATGAGCAGACTGTTATAGGCAGGAACTAATTCAACAAAACCTGCCGGAGGATTGTGTTGGATTGTTTCGGCAACGCCCAAAATATAGCGCAACAGATCCTCAGAAATTGAGCCATCGAATTCAATAAGAATGGAGTGGTCGCTATGAATAAAAATCTGAAAATCGAAAGTCTGCATCCTTGAAGTGACCTAGATAATTTCAATCCCATGTTCGCGCAATAACTGATAGAGTCGCTGTGCAATGTCTCTGGCATTGGGATTATCTCCATGCAGACAGATAGAGTTTACTTTCAGATTCAATGGAGTGCCTTCGATGGAAGTAATGGCTTCGCCGATTGCCAGCTTCAGCGCCTGGTTAAGACTTTGATCAAGACTCTTGTGTAATGCTTGGGTATGACCTCTTGGAACCAGGTGAGTATTGGCGTGGTAATTTCTATCCATGAAACCTTCATGTAGAAAGTCTAAACCAACTTCTTGTGCTGCCTGATACAGGTTCGATTGAGCGAGCCCCATCAGCTTTAAGTCAGAATCAAAGTTTTTGATTTCATCAGCGATGATATAGGCGAGATCTTTGTTAGCAGCAGCGTCATTATACAAAGCGCCATGCGGTTTGACATGATGCAGCTCTGTTTGCTGGCGTTCGCACTCTTCGGCAATCGCTTCAATTTGCTGGCGTAATGTTTGACGTAACTCAGGCTCTGAAATATTTATTGAAATACGACCAAAGTTTTCTTTGTCTGGGTAGGAAGGGTGAGCACCAATCTTTAACTGATTATGAATGGCATTGGCAACTGTCACCTTGATACTTTCAGAGTTCCCAGCGTGACCACCGCAGGCAATATTACAGGATGAAATATAAGGCATTAAGTGCGAATCAGTTTCCCACTGTTGTCGATTAGTGCTTTCGCCTAAGTCGCAGTTAATGTCGATAAATTTCTTTGTGCTCATAACCTGCTATTCTAGCATACTCCTTTGGTGTCCAGCTGTTGTTACTGGCTTTAATTTACAAACCCGAAAGCAGACAGCAGACTCCGTGCGCTGAGCATCAAAGTTACCAGTACTACTAATCCGCCCAACAGGTTTTGCAGTAGTGAGTTTTTGTGTTTACCGAGAAATGACTGGTTCATGGTCCATAACAGGAAAATGGCAATAACTGGCAACAAGATGCCATTGGCAATTTGTGCAAACCAGATAATCGAAATTGGCTTAAAACCAATGGAGGCCAGAACCACACCAGTAGCCAAAATACTGATCCAGACGGCACGAAATTTATAAGAGCGCATGTCATTGCCAAGCTGCATCAAGCCAACAAGAGCGTAGGCCGAAGCCAGTGGAGCGGTAATTGCCGAAGTAATACCGGCTGAAAACAGTCCCAGCGCCATCAGGTATTTGGCACTAGCTCCAAACAAAGGCTCTAAACTGAGCGCCATATCCGCAGCTGAATTAATCTCAATCTGCTTTGTGAAAAATGCACTAGCGGCGGTAGAGATAATAGCCATGGTAATCAGACCGCCAAGCGGAATCGATATCATTAAGTCACGCCTGGCTTCAGGCAAATCCCGCTCATCGTGCCATTTCTTTTTGGCACTACTGGCGTGTAGAAATAAATTGTAGGGAACTACGGTGGTGCCGATTAATGCGATGACTGTTAGCGTTGCACCATCTGGCAGAGATGGAATCAATAAGCCAGATAAGAGTTGGCCCAAGTCGGGTTTTGTAATAATAAAAGTTAGAATAAAGGAAACGCTCATCAGCAACACAATGGCAATCAGAAAGCGCTCGATCAGTTTGTAACTTCCTGTCCATAAAAGCACAAAAGCAATGATGCCAATCAGTAAAGCCCAACCGTTCAGCGTGCCAGCCAGAAACCATTCGCCAAAGACGGCATCAATACCAAGTGTTGCCCCCGCGATGTTGCCACCCTCGTAAGCAGCATTGCCCACTACTATTGCGCTGATAACCAGTAACACCGCAACGGCTTTAGCCAAAGGGTTGGTGAATTGCTCGCGAATAGATTCCCCCAAACCTTTACGACCAACTACTCCCAGACGTGCAGTCATCTCCTGCAGAATCATGGTGGCTATAACCGAAAACACCAGCGCCCATAACAATACAAAACCGAAGCTGGCACCGGCTTTGGTGGCAACCGTAACTGTACCGGGGCCAATAAAAGCGGCCGTGACCAGAGTTGCGGGTCCAAAAGAGAATTTACGTTTTGTCACAGGAGGTATCGTGTCGGTGAGAATCTTTTGAGCCTACTGATTTATCAGGGTTTTAGCAAGTCAGGCCTATGGGGGGCGATGGGTTTTGTCGTGCCCCTACCGTGAAATGTAAAAGTTAGTGTAGGGACAACTCATGAGTTGTCCGTACAGTTGGTTCTTGAGTAGGTTGGATAAGACTCGGCCCTAGCTGACTCAACTTACAGTGGGCGGGCACACCGGCACTGCCCCTACCGTGAAATGTGAAAGTTAGTGTAGGGACAACTCATGAGTTGTCCGTACAGTTGGTTCTTGAGTAGGTTGGATAAGACTCGGCCCTAGCTGACTCAACTTACAGTGGGCGGGCACACCGGCACTGCCCCTACCGTGAAATGTGAAAGTTAGTGTAGGGACAACTCATGAGTTGTCCGTACAGTTGGTTCTTGAGTAGGTTGGATAAGACTCGGCCCTAGCTGACTCAACTTACAGTGGTCAGGCACACCGGCACTGCCCCTGCCAAGACATGCTCACAACAAACCCACCGCTACTTCATCGGGCCATACACTGAATTGAACCTGCCCAATATGGGACTTCATCAATAACAGCATGGCGAGACGTGACTGACCAATACCGCCGCCGATGGTTAATGGCAATTGATCCTGTACCAGTTTCTGGTGCCAGGGCATATGCAGGCGGTACTGGCACTGGCGTAGTTCGAGCTGTCGTATAAGTGTATCCTTACATACCCGAATACCCATGGAAGACACTTCAAAGGCGTCTTTGAGGATTGGGTTCCAGATCAGAATATCACCATTCAAACCTTGCAGACCTTCGCTGGTAGGTGTGCTCCAGTCATCATAGTCTGGTGCGCGACCATCGTGGATACTGCCATCAGCTAATTCGCCGCCAATCCCCATCAGGAATACAGCGCCGTATTCCTTACAAATTTCATGTTCACGCTGTTTGGCGGTGAGCTCAGGATAGCGCTGGCGTAAAGTTTCACTATGAATGAAAGTGATCTGCTCTGGCAAAATCGGCTCGCGTCCCATCTGTTGCGCGATAGCTAAATCAATGGAGCGCATGGCATCATAAATTTGCTCAACGGTTAGCTTTAAATAATCCAGGGTGCGTTCGGCAGGGCTAATCACTTTTTCCCAGTCCCATTGATCCACATATAAGGAATGACGTTCACTTAGTGATTCCTCATCGGGGCGCAAGGCGCGCATTTGAGCCACAATACCGTGACCGGCCTGAAAACCACCACGCGCTAATAACAGCCGTTTCCACTTAGCCAGTGACTGCACAACTTCCAGTTGCTTATTGAGTGTTTTGCTTGATACCGACACCGGTCTTTCGACGCCATTCAGATCATCCTGCACGCCGTCGCCTTTGATGGTTAGAATCGGCGCCTGGACTTCGATGAGGGAAAGTGCCTCGCATAACGCTTCGGTGAAGCGGCTTTTGATGGCTTGAATGAGCTTTTGATCCTTTACAAAAGCCTGGTGTGGTAACTGTTGCATGATGAACCCCTTTTCCTATGAATCGTTGTTATATCGATAAGCAATTGACTAATTGAGCTATATTTATCTAATTTGGCGAGTTAATATGCAATATCTGTCTAATAAAATAGTTTGTTAGCGATATAAGATCTAATTAATAGGGTTTCTGTTGGGTAATGTCTAAAAAAGGGGCTGTGAATTGCAAAAAGATTATCAAATCGACAATCTGGATAAATCGATACTGTCGGAGTTGTTGCTCGAGGCACGTACACCTTACGCCAAAATTGCCGAGCAGCTGGATGTCAGTGCAGGAACGATTCATGTCCGAATAGAGAAAATGCGTCAGGCCGGGATCATCAAAGGCACCAAGGTAAGAATTGAGCCCAAGGCGCTAGGCTTTGATGTCTGCTGTTTTGTCGGTATTTTCCTGAAGAGCGCCAAGGACTATCAGCCGGTGGCCGCTTTACTGGAGCAAATCCCGGAAGTGATAGAGGCCTATTACACCACTGGCCAATACAGTATTTTGACCAAGGTGGTGACACCGAATATCGAAACCTTTCAGGATGTCTTGATTAATAAATTACAGGCGATTGAGCAGGTGCGCTCGACGGAAACCATGATATCCCTACAGAATCCGATCCATAGGGATATTGACGGGCTTTTAACTTAAGGTGCTAATATGCTTTACGACAGCTTGAAGGCAGGTATTTAGCGTCAATGTTGGTTTTATTCTCGCCAGCTGCGCTCATGCCCTCGGGAGGTTCATCGCCACCACACACCCAGGAAATTGGGCTGGTAGGGCTGGCGGTCACGTAAATCGGTCTGATACTTAATATCTTGCCATCCAGAGGCTGGTTCACTTTATTACCCAGCGTCACGTGAATCGCACCATCTTCCACTTGTATGCCTTTGACATAGTTGCCCAGTAAATGCTCCGGCTTAGGCGCTCCGGCTTCAAGGTTATTAGCCGGGAACTTGGTGTGATACTTATAATATTCCTTCACCGTGCTCTGAACTTCACTGGCTAAAGTAATACTCTCGGCAATTTTCGCTCGCACGATATAGTCCTGATATGCGGGCAATGAAATCGCTGCCAGAATGCCGATAATGGCCACGACTACCATTAGTTCAAGTAAGGTAAATGCTTTTATTGTCTGTTTCATAATTAAAATCCTGTACCCATCTGGAAAATCGGTAAATAAATCGAAAGAACAACCTGGAACACAATGGCAATGACCAACAGGTGCAGGGCAATGGCCAAAATACCGGTTTTGCGATGAGTCGACTCAATCGCCTGCGTTTCCAGGGTGTTAATTAAAGTGGGGCTTTCCTCAGCAAAGGTCTGTAATTTCAAAAGAGCCTGTAGTTGCTCTTTTTCCTGTGCGTAGAAAATATGATCAAAAGTCAGCTGTTCTGACTGGCTGAAGAAAGGTGAGTTGAGTGCTTTTGTTCGCTCGGCCTGATTCTCGGGTAAGCGCTCGTAGAATGCGCTCAAGTTGTGAACAAATCGTACTCGGCTCAACTGCATCATAATGCCGCGCATGATGGGCAGCTTAGTCAATAGCTTGCTTTGGGTATAAGATTCAACCGAGGCAAGGTTGGCCAGAATAAACAGACCAATAATCAAAACCGGCGGTAAATACAGCAGTAAAGACCACCAGGATTTGAATTGCAGTACATCCATTCGCTGCTGGAAACCGGAGGAATACATTTGCCCATCAAAGGCCATGATATTGTAGAGCGGTATTAACTTGAAACTAAATACGGTAAGTACCAGCAAAGCTATCACACTCAAGAGCGCCGCATAGCCAGTGCTGCGCAGAATACGACTTTTAATAATCTGTGCAATCTGCATTTCGCTGGAGTTGGCCGCGGTGTAATGTTGCAGGACTTCAAGCTCATTCAGGCCCAGCTCCTTGCCGCGACGTAATTGCTCAGTAATTGGCGAGCTTTTGATATTCAGCTTTTCAAAAGCGCGCTCAAGACTCTGGGTCGCTTCATAAATAGTGTGCGCCTGCTGCCAGCGATCACGTTGCTCGGCAGGAACTTCGTTAACCATGATGTTAAATGCCGTTCGGGGCTCTTCGCCCTTGGCCATCAGGTGTACAAACTGGCGCAAGTAGAACTGTTGATTATTATTTTTCATAAGAATTTATCTTGCATATATAGGGCATTAGGTGAAATGTTGAGTTTTGCTCCGTCTGACAAACAGGACGGATTACTGAATTATGACTATCATCCAGTATAAAAGTTAGTTCTGTCGAGGGGTATTGATGAAAAGGCTGCATGGCGATGTGCATCCGGCCATTCTGGCTATACAGCTGAGAAATCTGTGGCAACTCTTCGCTCGACAGTCCGAGCTCAAAGTCACGTCTACTGGCGTCAAAGGTACCGTGCCAGGCGTAGTATTCCTGCTGCTCGATGCGTGACTCAATAAACTGATTACTTAAAGGCGCGGCAAAAGCCACCTTATAGAGATAGTCAGCAGTCAGTTTCAGACCCAAAAGGTATAGCGTCGTGATAATCACCAGCACAGCCATAACTTCCAGGCTCAACCAGGAATCGGCCTTAAAGAAGCTCTTGGCGAGCTGAAAAGGGTATTTTTTGCGCAGAGAGTCCAAAGTTATAATTCTAAAATCCATGTTTGAGTCGATACTAATACAGCTGGCTGGCAAGGTCAATTTACCTTGACCCAAAGGGCTAAAATCCTTAAAATACGCGCCCTTAGTGGCTATCCACTAATTTTTTGACAATCTGGTTTACTCCTTGTTGCCTTTAACTTTTTATACAAATCAAAGAGTTACTGGTGGCTGGAAACCGAAAGGAGACTTTAATGAGACACTACGAAATCGTATTCCTAGTGCATCCTGACCAATCTGATCAGGTGCCTGGCATGATCGAACGTTACACAAAGATGATCACAGACGCGGCTGGCACAGTACACCGCTTAGAAGACTGGGGTCGTCGTCAACTAGCCTACCCAATCAACAAACTTCATAAAGCGCACTACGTTTTAATGAACGTTGAAACTACAGGCGAAATCATCGAAGAGCTTGAAGATGCATTCCGTTTCAATGACGCAATCTTGCGTAACATGGTAATGCGTCGTAAAGAAGCTGTTACCGAAGCCTCTCCTATGGCTGCTGCTAAAAAAGACGAGAAAGCTGAGAAGCCTCGTAAAGAAGCCAAAGAAGAGAAATCTGAATCAACTGAAGAAGCTTCGGCTGAGTAATAAGGAGACATATCATGGCACGTTTTAATCGTCGTCGTAAGTTCTGCCGTTTCTCGGCTGAAGGTGTTGTTGAGATCGATTATAAAGATACCGCAACATTGAAAAACTACATCACTGAAACAGGCAAAATTGTACCTAGCCGTATCACAGGCACAAGCGCAAAATACCAACGTCAATTGGCGTCTGCAGTAAAACGCGCTCGTTTCTTGGCTTTGTTGCCTTACACTGACAGCCACGAATAAGCGGCATTTTTAAGAGGAAATAACGATGAACGTCATTCTACTTGAAAAAATCCGCAATCTTGGTGACTTAGGTGATAGCGTAACTGTAGCTGCTGGCTATGGTCGTAACTTCCTGATTCCACAAGGTAAAGCGGTTCCTGCAACTAAGGAAAACATCCAACATTTCGAAGAGCGTCGTGCTGAACTACAAGCTGCCGCTGACGAGAAATTGGCTAAAGCACAAGCGCGTGCAGAGCAACTAGCTGGCTTGACTGTGACTATCGCAGCAAACGCTGGTGACGAAGGTAAATTGTTCGGTTCTGTTGGCACAGCTGACATCGCTGACGCAGTTACAGCCCAAGGCGTTGAACTTGAGAAAAAAGAAGTTCGTATGCCAGAAGGCGCGATTCGTCAAACTGGCGAATTCACTTTTGAAGTGCACTTGCACCCAGAAGTTGAAGCTAACATCAAAGTTATCGTTGTTGGCGAAGAACAAGCTTAATAGTTTTAAAGCTTATATAAGAAAGGCACCTTCGGGTGCCTTTTCTTTTTCTAGCGTTTGATCGACGCCAATACTTTATATATCCATCAGTTCCATTTTAGTATTATTTCTTATCTTTTACTTCTTCGATATCACCATCAACAACTTTCCATAACCCCAATGAGGTAGCTACATAAAGTGGGTAGTCATAACTCAGACTAGTAAAGACATGAACCGGAGAGGGGATTTCATCAACAATATGAGTCATCATTAGCGCGTGTACATCTTCTCCTTGGGGTTGTAAATGCATACAGCTTTTAGAGTAAGGCTCTTGCTCTAAGACTGTCTTGCCGTCACGTGATACTAAAATTCTTTGAGCTCCACCAATCGGAATAACGCCGGGCTCTGTCGGTGGTGTCAAAAAGAAAACATTCCAGCCTGCATCATCTTCTAGTACTACGCTGTTCAGGTTTTCTGAGCAAGCCTCGGTAATACTATTTCCAGCGCTAGAGAGTGCTTTAAGCATAGTCTTTTCTTCTTCTGTAACCGTTCGCTTTGGATTGGCTTCAAAGCCAGAAATTTCAAAGCTGTCATTATAGAAAACATCGGCGAATGACAGGATTTCTTCGTTTCTAGTGGAGCGATAAAAACTGACTCGATGGTTTCCTTCAGGATCAAGATGTACAAGCCAGCCTTGTGGGTTTTCAATCTGACTTAGATCTATCTCTTCACGGATCTTATCTGTTGCCGTCCAGGCGAGAGAGTCTTTTATCCAGATGAAATAACCGGCCTGCTCACTGAATTGAAGTTTTTGAATTTGCTCAGGTGTGTAGAATAGAGGATTTTGTGACTCCTCAGAAGAAGTGACGGTATTAATATTGTCACTATCTTGCTTTGAGTTTGTTTGGCAGCCACATGTCACAAGTACAAGCACAGTAATTAAAAGTTTTTTCATTGTAAGATCCTTATTAAGATTTATTGTGTGGGTAGACAGCTAATCGCTTGGTATCTCCCAACAGATCCTCCCAGCTAGCTCTATCGTCACAAAAGATATGGGCAGTAGGATTAATATTTGGTGATGAGTTCAAACTTCCCGCCGGAACAATGGCAATTTTGTCACCGATTTCGGTAGGTACTGGTGAACCGCACTCTGAGCAAAAACTTTTGGTAAAGCGAGTGTTTGGCAAATTATATCTTTTTACCAGTTGCTTGCCTTGGAGCCAGTTTAAAGTAGCTTTAGTATTAAACAAGTTTGCACCGTGAACAGTTCCAGTTGCTTTTCTGCATCTGGAGCAATGGCAAAGATAAAAACTGTCAAAATTATCACTGATATCAAATTCAACTTTGCCGCAAAGGCATGAGCCCGTGATTTGCATAGTAACCTCCTAGACTAAGTGTCTGACTTCCTGCTGTTCAAAATACTCTAGGTCGTTTGA
>NZ_JABURJ010000039.1 GCF_014762745.1 Kangiella sp. | reverse complement strand
AAAATCCCTCGGTGGCAACACCGTGCCGGTTCGACTCCGGCCCTGGGCACCATCACCTTAAGCAAATAATCTTACAGATACAACTCTTCTTTGTCATATCAAGTTCAAATATATCAAGTTCATAGTAATTTTAGATATTTCATATCTTTTGAAAGAATCTCCTGAAAATTCGTTTTCGATTGCCTATAATCATGCGAGAACTTATCGTCAGGATATCAATCGTCTTTCATGACTCAATACCAGATCCTTCCCATAGATCCACATGCACACCTTTTTGAAGTTATTCTAACCATTGAGAAACCATCCGGCTCTGAGTTAGAGCTGTATCTGCCTAACTGGATTCCCGGAAGTTATATGATTCGGGATTTCGCCAAGCACATTCAGTGGCTCAAGGCTGAGTCAGCAGGTAAGCCATTGCCGGTTAGAAAGCTGGATAAGGCTCGTTGGCTGGCTGAGAATATAGAACAAGGTGTTGGTTCGGTAGAAGTCCGGTATCAGGTCTATGCCTGGGATTTGTCCGTGCGGGGTGCACACTTGGATCAGACGCACGGATTTTTCAATGGCACCAGCGTTTTTCTGGCAGTAAGGGGAAAAGAAGACTCTCAATGTAAGGTCAATATTCAGCCGCCGAAAGGGGAGCATTATAAGAACTGGCGAGTGGCTACTGGTTTGAAACCAGCCAGTGATACGAAGGAGTTCGGTTTCGGTTGGTATCTTGCAGATAATTATGACGAGCTGATTGATTGTCCGGTTGAAATGTCGGATTTCAGACTGATCAGTTTTGAAGCTTGTGGAGTGCCGCATCACATGGCGCTAACAGGTCGTCACCAGGTTGATGAAACACGTCTTAAAAATGATTTGATTAAAATCTGCGAGCACCATATTCGTTTCTTTGGCGAACCGGCTCCAGTAGATCGTTATATCTTTATGACCTATGTGCTTGGAAAAGGTTTTGGTGGTCTTGAGCATCGAAACTCAACCGCACTACATTGCAGTCGTGAGGACTTGCCGTTGCCTGGTGATGAGCCGGAAAAGGTCAAAGATTCTTACCAGACATTTCTTGATCTGTGTTCACACGAATATTTCCACACCTGGAATGTGAAGCGCATTAAGCCCGCCGAGTTTTTGCCTTACAATACTCAACAGGAGTCGCATACGGAATTGCTGTGGGCTTTTGAAGGTTTTACTTCCTATTACGATAATTTGGCATTAGTACAAACGGGCATTATCCCCATCAAGCAATATCTGCTCAGTATTGCCAAAACCATTACCACGGTTCAGCGTGCCCGTGGGCGTTTGATTCAATCGGTTGCTGATTCTAGTTTTGATGCCTGGACCAAGTTTTATAAGCAGGATGAAAATGCACCGAATGCAGTGGTCAGCTATTACAGTAAAGGTGCTTTGATAGCTTTGTGTATGGATTTGCTGATTCGTAAGTTGACCAATAATCAAAAGTCTTTACGTGATGTTATGCTGCGTTTATGGCAGGATTTTGGTCAGCCTCAGGTGGGCGTTAAAGATGATACTATTCAGGCCATCACGGTTGATATCTGTGGTAAAGAACATCAATTAGAGTTAGACAAGTTTTTCCAGCTGGCGCTCTATTCGACCGATGAACTGCCTTCGGCAGAATTATTAAAAACAGTTGATCTGGAGCTGGTTTTTCAGCCACGAAATGATCGTAATGATAAAGGGCAGGTCAAGGATGAAATGCCCCATAATAAACCTAAGCCCAGTTTAGGCATTGATTATCAGGCCGCTAATCTGGGTATCAGCATAAAGTCTGTGTATTGGGATTCTGCCGCTTGCGAAGCAGGTATTTCAGCAGGTGATCAGCTGATAAGTATGAATGATTTGAAAATTGATAATGATGAGTTTGCTAAGCGTCTGGCTGAGTGTGAGATTGGTGAGACAGTTATTATCCGCGGTTTCAGACGTGATGAGCTAATGCGTTTTGAAGTAACTCTGCGGGCCAGTGTGGCTGATACCGCTTATCTGGTATATGGTAGCGAAGAAAAAGACCAGTCTCCTAAATTGAAGCAATGGCTGACTGCGTGATTTAGATGAGTTTCGAATTTTAAGAGTTAAACATTGAGATAAAACACGGGAAATTGAATGAAAATTGTAACCTTTAATATTAATAGTGTCCGCAGCCGACCACATCAAATCGAAGCTCTGGTAGCAAAGTATGATCCGGATATTATTTGTTTACAGGAAACCAAAGTCCATGATGATGCTTTTCCGTTCGAATTGTATGAGCATCTGGGCTACCACATTGAGATTTTTGGTGGAAAAGCACATTATGGCGTAGCTACATTTAGCAAACAAAAACCTCTGTCAGTGGAGAAAGGCTTTCCCAATGACCCAGAGGATGCGCAGCGTCGCATGCTAATCACCAGTTTCCAATATGGCGATGAAGTTATAAAAGTGCTAAATGGTTACTTCCCTCAGGGTGAGAACCGTGATCATCCAGTAAAATTTCCCTATAAACAAAAGTTTTACGCCGATCTTTTAAGCTATTTGCAGAATGATAAAGGCGAGCATAGAACTATTGTACTGGGTGATATCAATATTTCTCCTGAAGACATTGATATTGGTATCGGTGAGCCGAATCGTAAGCGTTGGCTGCGGGACGGTAAATGTAGTTTCTTGCCGGAAGAGCGCGAGTGGTTGCAAAAAATTCTAGCAACAGGGTTGCACGATACTTACCGCACCATTAATCCAGATGTCACCGATAAATTTAGCTGGTTTGATTATCGTAGTCGTGGTTTTGAGCGTGACCCCAAACGTGGTCTGCGAATTGATTCGGTGTTTGCCTGCGATTGGTTAAACGATAGAGCAGTTGCATCCGACATTGACTATGAAATCCGTTCCATGGAACGTCCATCTGACCATGCACCGGTATGGACAGAGTTTGACTTAAATCGTTAGTAGCTGTTTTAATTTAAGCATTATCTTTTTGATCGAAACAGGAAGCTTATGACCAGACTATGGAAGTGGAGCAAAAGATTACTCTGGGTCTTGGCAGGATTATTTGTCCTGCTGATACTTTCTGTTTCGATTCTGGTTTACCTGATTAATTCTGAGTCATTTCTCGAAAAGCAGATTCAAGAGCAGCTCGGCATGAGCTCGCAAGTTGGTGAGCTTGATGTTTCTCTGTTTTCCGGTACTGTCAGTATTTCTAAGACAAGGATAGGACCGGAAGATAATCCTGCCATAACATTCGAACAACTCACTGCACAGATTTCTTATTCCGGTCTATTCAGTAGCTTGCTCATAGATAGCATTGAACTTGATAAAGCGGTTATCCGTTATCCTTTTGACTACCAGCTCGCTGAGTCAAAAGAAGCAGAAGTCAACAATGATAATGAGGCCTTCTTTTTCGAGCAGCTCAATGTTTCTGAAATTCGTATTAATAGTTCTGACTTTGTTTTTAATGACGATGTTTATCTGGAAGCAAAGGGTATTAACCTGGTTGTTTCCGAGCTTCCCGTTGCGCAAAGAAGCATTTTTCTTTTTACTCATCTCACCGATTTTTTCAAACAAAGCAATACCACTATCGTTGCAGACATTGAACAGTTTAAAACCGATAAAAGTAGTCTCTCGCAAGTTAATCTTAAGGCAGAAGTCATTGATAGTGATGTTGTTATTCAGGAGCTTTCCTCGGCATCTGCTGATATTAATATTGAGTTGACCGATAATCAGACGAGTAATGCAAATACTGCTAACCAGACATCTGGCAATAGTCAGGTCAGTCAGGCGTCCAACTTGCCTTTTAAAGATCTGCTGATTGAAAAGATAGATATAGGAACGACCAACTTTAAGCTGCAAGGCAGTTATGAGTTAGCAGTGGAAGACTTTCAAGCTCATTTCTCTGAATTGATTTTAGTAAAAGACAAAGCACCTTTGTGGGTTGATTGGGAAGAGTTTTACCGTCAACAGAATAGTCGCTACTCACTATCCTCCAAAGCGTTAACCTCATCCATGCTCAGTTATGACCAGCTGGAGCTTGATGGTGAGTTAAATGGCAGTGCCTTTAATATTAAGCAGATGATGATAGCACAGCCGTTGGTTAGCTATAGCTCAGGCGAGCAGACGGAAACTGCTGAGGCAACTGAGTCAGAAGTCCCTACTGCAGGAGGTAATGCAGCACTTCGATTCCCTTTTGCCACTATCATGCTAAACCAGTTAACAGTTAATGATGGTGAGCTTAACCTTCAGTTGGATGATAGTTACACAGCACAGGCTATCAATCTGCAAGTACAACAATTACCCATTATTCTTGACCATGGCTTGGTGATTGCTGACCCGGCAAGCTGGCCCTCAACAGTGATCGCAAAGCTGGATGCCAGCAATGTGAGCTTACCTCAGGTTACGGCCGCTGAATTTTTGGTCGAAGCTCAAAGTGAATCAGGCAAGCTGGATGTTAGCTCAGTTCAAATCAGTGACGTTAATCTGGAGTTAGATTTTGCAGGAAGCGAGCAGGCTGATCGTGGTACCGATAGCGATACTGCATCCAGTGCAGTAACGATGCCTTTTGAAACTATCGGTTTGCATAATATCACGGTTCAGCAGTTTGGTATGGTGGCAAACTTAGAAGGCGAAACCATCGAAGTGGATAATGCAAGCATTGAGATTGCCGACTTTCCCCTTGTGCTTGAGGGAGCAATGTTTGGGCTAGATTCGCTTGCTTCAGTCAATACCAGTTTTTCAATTACCACTGACAGATTTCAAACCAATCAGCTGACGGTAAGTGGTCTGTCTGCCAATGGTAACCTTACCGAGAGCCGTTTAGTTTTAGTGAGTGTCGCTAATCGTTCCGGAAAGCTGAATCTGGATTTAACTAATCAGCCTGAACAACGGGAGAGTGACAGCAAATCGAAGGCCAGCTCGAATTTACCGTTACAAAGCCTTGTGGTTAATAAACTCAATATCCGAAATTTCAATGGTGACATTTTACGTTTAGTTGAAAAGATCAATGCTGAGGGTGAAACAGTCAGCACTAAAGAATCGTTGGTCATTACCGATATCGATCTGATGGCCTCTAATTTGTCATTGATCAAGAATAGACAGCTGATCAGCCAATGGTATGAGTCGCAATTACAAAATGCATTTAAGACTCTTGAGTTAAAAGTTGCCAAGGCTCAGCAGGATGAAGATATCTTTTCGGATATCGATATCAAGGCAACCCAGGCTAATCGAAAAATAGCCGTTAATCCGCTTACAGTTAACGTTAATGACACCAATCTTAATGCCGACTGGGTGATTGATCTGTCACAACCGGGTTACGCCTCGGACTTTAAGTTCGATTTTGAAAACCTGGAGCTTAGCCAGCTTGTTCGTCCTGACAATGAGGAGAGCATAGCGCTCCGAGGTAAGCTTAGTGGTTTAGCCGATTTAACTTTTACTGGCCTGTCTCCTGAGAAAATATTCGACAGTTTGAATGGGCAGGTTCTGATTGCTAACACTGAGCCTGTTCAGTTGATCAACCTCAACGTGAATAAAGTATTAGAGCGTTTCCTGGAGAGTCAGGAGTTTGGGTTATTAGATATTGGTGGTTTTGTATTGGCTGGCCCAGCTGGTCTGCTGTTATCACAGGGCGTCAGCATGCAGGGTGTTTTAAGCAATCTGGGAGCCAATAAGGGCGATACCATGTTTGGTCAGATTAATATTGATATGACCATCGAGAATGGTGTTTTGAAAACTCGAGATGTGGCTGCCTCAACTCAATATTATCGATTTGCTTTTGATGGCAATATTGATTTGTCGATTATGGCATTCAATGACTTTGAATTTATGATTCTGAACGATGAGGGTTGTAAGGAATATAGCCAGACCCTGAATGGCAGCCTCAGCTCGCCTGAAATCGAAACATTCCGCACCGCCTTTGACGCGGTAACCGGTTCGGTTGTTGGGCTCCTCAAGTCAGGAGTTGGCTTATTGACTGGTGGTTATTGTGAAGGAGTGTATGACGGCAAGGTTGCTCACCCAGAGGAAGGGGTTGAAATACCGCATCCTGAGCTTAAGCCGGAAGAGCCTGAGCAGGAAGGAGAGCCTCAGGAAGAGCCTGAGGTGGAAGCGGAGACTGAGCCGGTCGAGCCGACTCAGTAGTTTAGCTGCTTAATAGGACTAACTAAAAGCTATAGCGCCTTTATTAACACCTTCAAAGGCTCTGACTTCAATTTCTGACTTGGGGTGTTTTTCTTTAAGCTGGTCGGCAATATGCTGAGCTATCAGTTCAACTGTAGAGTCCT
Organism: Kangiella sp.; assembly: GCF_014762745.1. GTDB lineage: Bacteria > Pseudomonadota > Gammaproteobacteria > Enterobacterales > Kangiellaceae > Kangiella. Next base: position 16,235 of record NZ_JABURJ010000039.1, on the reverse strand, counting down.
GTTCCATGATATGACAGGATTCAGCCGGCAAGACCAATGAGAACTCGCCTTGTTCACTTTGATAGCTGAATTCAAAATATTGCACGCCATCGTCTTCAAAATCTTTCTGTAAATCTTCAGCGGTTCCGATATAAATGTCGCGCCACAATTCGCACCAATAGGTTTCCAGATCCTTATTTCGTTCACTATTTTCAAAAACATGAATCTGCGAGCGGTGGCCATGAGCTATTCGTTGACAGTCACCGAGGTGTTTCTTAAGACCATGTGCATAATGGTAATAGTCACCTCGAATATCTTCAGTCCGTAAATTCAGGAAGATTTTTCTGACATTTGCAGGGACTACCTTTGAGCAGGCTTCATGCAAAATTGGCAGGGCGCTTTCTCGAGTGACCGTCTCTGCCGGAACCAGGGCTACTGCCTGCTCAGGTGATTGGTGGCGGTAGAAACGGCCTTGTTTATCACGCATTTCAAGAGTCAGTTGGTCTCCATCTTTTGTGACGGATAGCTCTGCATATTCAGCTGGTACTGCAAATTTATGATCGAGTGTCGCGTCTATGGCCTGCTTAATGCGCTTTTTTACGTCCCCAAAATCAAAAACCATGCCCTGGTCGTCGAGTTCGCCTTCCAGGACCAGATCCACAATCCAGCTTTCACCAACGATACCTCGGACAGGATCAAAGAAAGCGAAATCAATTACAGTGAGTTGATCAACAAATAGTGCAGGCATAGTGACAGGTTCTCTAAAAGCCATTCAATAATGGACGAAATTATAGCATAATCCCTGCATCACAAAATTAACTTTTATAAGCATTAAAACTTTATGAAGCATTATGATTTATACGCTCTGGGCAACGCGCTGGTTGATATTGAAATTGAAGTTGACGAACAGGAGCTTGAGCGGCTTGGTGTTGAAAAGGGCGTTATGACCCTGGTTGATGAAGAACGTCACGATTACCTGTTAAGCCACCTGCACGGTAACATCCACCAACGCGCATCTGGTGGCTCAGCTGCGAACAGTGTGATTGCCTTAGCTCAGCTGGGCGGTAAAGCCTTTCATTCGTGCAAAGTCGGGCGTGATGAGGCTGGCGATTTCTATGCTTCGGACTTAAATTCTGCGGGTGTCGATAATGGCTTGCATCAACTGGAAGATAATCACGGTACGACCGGCAAATGTCTGGTAATGGTCACTCCTGATGCAGATCGCACCATGAATACTTTTCTGGGTATCAGCAGTGAGCTGAAAGAGCAGGATATTCATTTTGATGCTTTGGCTGATAGCAAATATCTGTATCTTGAAGGCTACCTGGTCAGTTCGCCCGAAGCGCATTTAGCGGCATTAAGCGCTAAAAAACATGCTCAGGAAAATGGCGTTAAAGTTGCCACCACTTTATCCGATCCAAACATGGTGCGCTTCTTTAAGCCGCAGATTGATCAGATTCTTGAGGGTGGCGTTGATCTGCTGTTCTGTAACGATGATGAAGCGCTTGAGTTTACAGGTAAGTCTGATGTTGAGCAGGCTATAGATGCTTTGAAGCAATCGGCCAAGCAAGTTGCCATCACACTGGGTAAAAAAGGTGCGCTCTTCTTTGATGGCGACAAGACTCACGCAGTCGAAGCCCATCCGGTCAAAGCAGTGGACACCAATGGTGCTGGCGACATGTTTGCCGGTGCTTTCCTGTATGGCTTAACGCAGGGCTACTCGTATGCCGATTGTGGAAAGCTTGCCAGCTTTGCCGCTGGGCATCTGGTGACACAATTCGGCCCTCGTCTTTATGGCGAAGCCATTGATGAGTTAAGAGCCTTTAATCAAGAGAACTTTGCTAAGTAGTTGTTCGGACTCAGGTAAGGACTGATTCATTAGATTATGAAAGTATGGATTATGCGACATGGCGATGCTCCCTATATTGATGGGGAGCGCCAATTGTCTGAGCTTGGAAAACAAGATGTGGTGAAGATGGCACAACGCTTGGCCGAAAGGTTGAAAGAGCAGAACCTTGAGCTGGAAATCATGCTGGCCAGTCCATATCTAAGGGCACAGCAAACCGCTGATATCGTAGAGCATGAATTAATGGAGGCTAAGGTTCGTCCTTTTTTAAGAGAGCAGGAGCCTCTGCTGCGTTCTGAGTCGGATCCGGCAATGACTGCCTCTTATGTAGAAGCTCTGCCACAGTCTACTATTTTGCTGGTCAGCCACATGCCGTTGGTTGCTAACCTTTTGGCGACCTGGCTACCTCAACAGGGGAGATATTTCCCGACTTCGGCCATAGCAGAGCTTGAGTTTGTCGCTGGAAAGCCAAAATTAACCAATTTCTTCGAGCCCCAGTGACTTTCCCAGGGGATTTCAGCGTTCTTCAGTTAGGTAGGGGCAGACCTGCGTGTCTGCCCTTAATTGTTTGTGATGTATGAAGAATTCGGGCGCACACACAGGTGCGCCCCTACACAGAGACATAACATAAATAAGTCGGTGGGAGCGTAGGGACAACTCATGAGTTGTCCGTACACAAAAAAACTCCACCCAAAGTTTGATATTGTTCTGGTGGGGGTAAGTTCCAACCTACTAGAGCGGGCGAACGCCGTTCGCCCCTACAGAGATGGAGCATGACAAACTCGTAGGGGCGAGCTGCGCTCGCCCACATTCACGAAACCACTGTTGATACAAGTTTATACTGGAAGTTAGAGCAAAAAGTGGCTAGCATTGCCACTTCATTGATGATTGACCTGCTAGCACTTTGAATTCTACAACACAAACAGCACCACAGACTGATAAGCAACCAAGGCCCGCTGGTTTATTGCGTGCTTTGTGGGTAATTCTGTATTCGGTCGTCGTGACTGGAAAGTACTGCCTTAAAACCCTGTATTTCGCTTTTTTTTCGAAAAAGAGCATGCGGCGCAAGGTGGATAAGATTCTGGTTGACTGGTCGGGTCGTCTGATTCGAGCTGCGCGGATTAATTGGCAGGTTGAGGGCGATCTGGAGCAACAGATAGAGGAAGGCCGTCGCGTCATTATCATGTGTAACCATTCCAGCGCTTATGATATTCCTCTGGCTTTCACTGCCTTGCCAGGCAGTATTCGCATGATTTCCAAAAAAGAACTGTTCAAGATTCCATTGCTTTCAAGTGCCATGAAAGCTGCCGAAATCCTTTCTATTAATCGTCAAAATCGTCAGCAGGCAATTGAAGACTTAAAAATTGCCCGCGAAAAAATGGAAAGTGGTATTCGAATCTGGATGTTTCCAGAAGGTACTCGTTCTAAAAATGGTGAGGTTTTGCCGTTAAAAAAAGGTGGTATCCGTTTGGCAATCGACACTAATGCGCTGATTATTCCAGTGGTGATGCAGGATATCTATCAGGTTCTTCCCAACAAGAAGTGGCTTAAAATGCGACTGCATCAGCCGGTGACAGTTAAAGTGGGCCAGGCCATCGATTGTCGTGAGTTTGATGTAGAACATCGCCACGAACTGTCCGATCTGGTATATAATTCCATGAAAAGGATGCTGGAAGAGAAAAACTCATGACCTTAAGCCCTATTTATCAAGAAGCGGAACAGTCTCTGGAGACAGTTGCCGATTTCATTCGCTTTGCAGCGTCGCAGTTTCATCAATCCGATCTTTATTTTGGTCATGGTACTGATAATGCCTGGGATGAAGCGGTTGCCATTGTTCTGCAGATGCTCGATCTTCCACAGGACTTCCCACAAGGTATGTTGACAGCCAAGCTATTGGCTGATGAGAAAAAGCATCTGGTTCACGCCATTTTCGAGCGAGTCGAGCATCGCAAGCCTTTAGCCTATATCACTAATAAAGCCTATTTCTGTGGACTTGAGTTTTACATTGATGAGCGTGTGCTGGTACCGCGTTCGCCTATTGCAGAACTGATCGAAAATGATTTCTACCCATGGCTTGAAGCAGATAATCCCCGCATTCTTGATTTATGCTGCGGTAGTGGTTGTATCGGTTTAGCCATTGCAGCCTACATTGATGATGCTGAAGTAGTGCTGTCTGATATTTCCGAAGATGCCATCACGGTTGCTGATATCAATAATGAACGCCTGGGTTTATATCCTAAGGCACAGACAGTTGTTTCTGACCTGTTCGAATCGCTGGCCGATGAGAAGTTTGATCTGATTGTTTCTAATCCACCTTATGTCGACTCAGAAGACTTGTCCGATATGCCTGCTGAATATCAGCATGAGCCGGAGATTGGCTTAGGCTCGGGTGAAGACGGACTAGACATTACACGTCGTATTTTGCAGCAAGCTGCTGAACACCTTACTGAGCAGGGCTGTCTGATTGTTGAGGTGGGTAATAGCTGGCCGGCTTTGGAAGAAGCTTTCCCTGATGTACCTTTCAGTTGGCTCGAATTTGAAAAAGGCGGTGATGGCGTATTCCTGCTGACTCGTCAGCAACTCGTTGAGCACTTTTCATAATTCTATATCTAGATGATTTATAACCAAGACTTTCATAAAGTTGAGGATATTGTCGAACTCTTTAATCAGGAGTTTTCCGACTTTAGTACCCGTTTGCAGGCGGGTGCTGAAGAGCCATTCTATCAAGCTCCTGTTCACGGCAGTCCGGCCATTATTTATTCAACCCATGATTATTTCGCCAGTGCTTTGCATGAGTGCGCGCACTGGTGTATCGCTGGCGAGAAGCGTCGTCAGATTGATGATTATGGTTACTGGTATGCCGCTGATGGTCGCAGCGAAAAGCAGCAGCAGGAGTTCTTTAAGGTTGAGCAGAAGCCGCAAGCTCTGGAATGGGCTTTCGCACTGGCGGCTAACCTGCCGTTTCGGCTCAGTTTGGATAATCTTAACAACCCATCCGGTGATGCTGAGGCCTTCAAAGAGCAAGTCTATGCGCGCTTAAGGGATTACTTTGAGCGAGGCTTTCCACCGCGCGCACTGCGCATGATTCAAATGCTTTGTCGTTACTATCGACAAGGCCAACCCATTCAAATGCCAGATATTTCATCATGTTCCATTTAGGTTTTATTGTTAATCCATTCGCCGGTATCGGCGGTAAAGTTGGCCTTAAAGGCAGCGACGGCGAAGCCATTCGAGCAGAAGCCTTTGCCCGTGGCGCAATTAGCCAATCGGCTAATCGAGCACGTATTACTCTGGAAATATTAAAGCCTTACAGAGAGCAGTTGATTTTCTATACGGCTTCCGCAGATATGGGGGAAAACCTCCTTAAAGAACTGGGTTTTAATTATGAGTGTGTTTATTCCTACCAGGGAGAGTCCTCAGCCCAGGATACTATTGAAGCTGCTCATAGAATTGTCGACAGGAAAGCTAACCTGCTGTTGTTCGCCGGCGGCGATGGCACTGCTCGAAATATCTATGAAGCGGTTGGCGAAGAACTTCCGGTTCTTGGGATTCCGGCAGGCGTTAAAATCCACTCGGGAGTTTATGCCGTAACGCCAAAAGCTGCGGGGCTTGTCATTGAGCAGATGCTCAACAATGAGCTGGTCAGCCTGCTGGAAACTTCGGTTATGGACATTGATGAAGAAGCTTTTCGTAAAGGCAATGTTCGCGCCAAAAAATATGGCGAAATGCAGGTTCCGGCTGAGCATCGCTACGTGCAGTCCACCAAATCGGGTGGCAAAGAAGTGGAAGCATTGGTGGTTCAGGACATTGCGGATTACGTGGTTGAGCAGATGGAGGACGATGTCCATTATCTGATCGGTTCAGGCACAACCTGCGCCGCTGTGATGGATTCGCTAGGCCTGGAAAATACTCTATTGGGTATTGATCATGTTTTTCAGCAGAGGCTGGTTCAGGCGGATGTCTATGAAAAGCATATTCTGGAGCTGCTGGAAGCTCATCCCGAAAAAGTGAAGGCAGTGATTACCATTATTGGTGGGCAGGGCCACATCATTGGTCGTGGCAATCAACAGTTAAGCGCTAAAGTATTACGCAAGCTGGGCCGCGATAACCTGATTGTGATTGCGACTAAAACTAAACTACAGCAATTAAATGGCAAACCCTTGATTGTTGATAGCGACGATCTTGCCCTAAATGAAGAGTTTTCAGGGCCTATCAAGGTGATTACCGGTTACGAAGACTCGGTTTTATACCCTGTAGGCAGGATCTAAAGTCTAGTCTTTTGGGAGATTGTCCTGAACCTTTGTGCGAGATCTCTCACAAGCCATTCGGAGATCGCTGAAAAGACTCGGGTAAAACAACCTTAAAAATACATGTTTTAAGTTTAAATCATTGATTTAAAACAAAACTAGTAATTCTGAATGTAAGCTTGCTTTAAGAAGTTTCAATTTTGACTTGTTGTGTTAAACATCATTTTTGCTAAAGTAGCCCGCGTAGTCAGGGAGATTACACAATCTACAAATCGAGTCTGGAAGAATATAGGAACACGGAAACGAGTATACGGAAATACCAACCCAAGGTAGGGAATCAGGGGATCTAACGATTCACAGTTGAAAGCGGCTTCGGCCGCTTTTATTTTGCCTGTCACTTTTACAATAATTTATATTTTCACCAATCTTGTGTAGACTCAGAGCATAGTCAGCCTTTTCTGGCCACTCTTAGGAAAAACTATGCAAAACAAGGTGTTAGTCATATTTGCCCATCCCGCTTATGAGCAGTCGGTTGCTAACCGCGCAATGGTTGCTGCTATTCGAGATCTGGAAGGCGTGACCTTTAACGACCTCTATGAAAAATATCCCGACTTCTTTATTGATGTTGAAGAAGAGCAACGCCTACTTAAAGAACATCAAATCATCGTATTCCAACACCCCTTTTACTGGTACAGCTCGCCATCTCTGTTAAAGGAGTGGCAGGATGTGGTGCTTGATTACTCCTTTGCCTATGGAGAGGGCGGTTATCAATTGGCTGGCAAGTGCCTGATGAATGCTGTAACCATTGGTGGTAGTGAAGCCAGCTATGGTTCAAGCGGGTTTAATCATTACCCGGTGGAAGAGCTGCTTAAGCCATTTGAGCAAACAGCGATATTTTGCGGTATGCGCTATTTAAAGCCTTTTGTGCTATTTGATGCGTTAGCTTTGTCTGATTCAGAATTAGCCGACGAGGCTCATCGATTTGCTCAGCTCATTCGCGCGCTGAGAGATGATGATTCATTGACCGCAAGGGAGAGCTTCTAATGGAAATGCATGGTGCTTTATACCAGACATTCATCTTTCTTTTGGCTGCCGTAATCGGTGTTACCCTGGCCAAACGCATGGGCCTAGGCTCCGTTCTTGGTTACTTAGGCGCTGGCATCATTATTGGTCCCTTTGCCTTGGGCTTGGTCGGTAATGATGTTGCGGACGTTATGCATTTTGCCGAGTTTGGCGTGGTCATGATGCTGTTCTTGATTGGGCTTGAACTGGAGCCGAAAAAACTTTGGAAGTTACGTGTTCCGATTTTAGGGCTGGGGGGATTGCAGGTTGCGATAACCACCTTATTGATAACTGCGATATCCGTATCCGTGATTGGTTTACATTGGAAAATGTCTCTGGCAATCGGCATGATGCTGGCGCTGTCTTCAACCGCCATCGTTCTGCAAACCCTTTCCGAAAAAGGCTTGCTCAGAACCCATGGTGGTAAGTCCGCTTTCTCAGTACTTTTGTTCCAGGATATTATCGTTATCCCCATGATTGCGATTATGCCGTTGCTTTCTACTCTGCAAGTGGATGCAGCAACCTCGGTTGGTCATGTCGAAGAGCTGGGTTTACAGCAAACCTTTTTAATTCTGGGTTCAGTGCTTGGGATTATCCTGGTGGGTCGCTATCTGGTGTCTCCAATTTTTAACTGGATTGCTCGAACAGGTCTTAGAGAAATTTTCATTGCAACTTCGTTGCTACTGGTTATTACCATCACCCTGGTCATGCAAAAAGTAGGCCTGTCACCAGCTTTAGGAGCGTTTCTGGCTGGCGTAGTGCTGGCAGAGAGCCAATATCGGCATGAACTGGAAGTTGGACTGGATACATTCAAAAGTTTATTGCTGGGGCTGTTCTTTATTACGGTTGGTGCCAGTATTAACCTTGAAGTTCTGGCTGAGTATGTCTGGGTTATTGTTGGTTTGTTGTTGCTGCTGCTGGTCATCAAAATTGTCGTGCTGGGTGTACTGGCCGCTCAATTTAAAATGCCGCTTCTCGAAAATCTGATTTTTACTTTCTCGCTGGCGCAAGGTGGTGAGTTTGCTTTTGTATTGTCTACCTACGCAGCACAGAACGGAGTGCTTGATCAGAACACCATTTCTATTTTAACGGTAGTAGTAACTTTGAGTATGTTACTTACTCCATTGCTGATTATTTTTGCTGAGCGGGTGTTACAGCCAATGCTGAAAAAAGACATTGAACACCGTAATTTCGATGAAATAGATGATGGAGAAACACCGGTTATTGTCGCTGGTTATGGTCGATTTGGTCAGGTGGTTTCGCGGTTGCTTCGGTCACAGGGTTTTAACACAACCCTGCTAGAGTATGACGTGATGCAGATAGAGCTGGTGAAAAAGTTTGGTACCAAAGCTTTCTATGGTGATGTGACTAATGTGGATATCCTCAAAGCTGCGGGTGCAGAGACTGCAAAACTAATGATTATTGCGGTTGATAGTCAGGATAAGTGCTTAAAAGTGACTAAACTATGTAAAGAACACTTCCCACAACTCAAGGTTCTGGCTAGAGCTAAGGGGCGCCGAGAAGCACATGAAATCAAGAAGGCGGGTGCTGATTATGTGATCCGGGAAACCTTAGGCTCTGCGTTGCTTCTGGGGCAGGAGGCACTAAGTGCTTTGGGTTACAGGCACTATCAGGCGCATCGTGCAGCGAAAACTTTCCTCCATTATGACAATAAGCATCTAGAAGAGCTGGCGGATATCTGGGGCGATGACAAGCAATATATTCTTGAAGCCGCCGAAAAGGCAGAACTTCTGGAAACGGTTTTACGGGCGGATCAGGAAGCCAATAAAGTCGAGCAGCGACACCCTTGGATGGGGGATTGGAGCTCTGAAGAAGGTGCCGACGAAAGTAAAAAGAATGAGGACTCCTAGAATTGACCTTGCCTGATATTGGTTATCTGGAACTGTTTTACGTCCTGTTACCGGTGGTATTGGTCGGTGTGATTTTCTATCGCTGGTCGATAGCCTTATCCGATTTAATTATTGCTACTGTACGGATGGTGGTGCAGTTAATCGCCATTGGCTTTGTGCTGGTTTATCTGTTTACCAGTGCGAACTGGCTGCTCGGACTGGCAGTAATGACCTTTATGCTTGTAGTTTCCGGGTGGATAGCAATGCGCCCGTTAAAGCATAAAAATAGTCAGCATTTCAGTCAGTTAGCGATAGCTTTATTGCTCGGATGTGGATCGGTTCTCGCCCTGATTATTGTTGCTGTGCTACATTTAGAACCATGGTATCAGCCGCGCTATGTGATTCCTCTGGCGGGAATGTTATTGGCCAATACCATGAACAGTTTGAGCCTTGCAGGAGAGCGCTTGGATAGTGAGCTGTTAATCGAGCAGCCCTGGGAACAGGCCCGAAACAAAGCTTTTAATACTGCAATGATACCGCAGATTAATAGTTTGCTTGCTGTGGGACTGGTTGCCTTGCCAGGAATGATGACCGGACAGATTTTATCGGGCGTTTCGCCCTTGTTAGCGGTTCGCTACCAAATAGTCATCATGGCAACTATTTTGTGCTCGGCAGCATTTTCAGTAGCACTGTATTTAACTTTACGACTCAAAGCTCGGTTAAATAGCCACCAGGATTAGGTAGTGATTTAGCAAAGAGTGTAATGCTATCCGTGACATCAAATTCACGGATAATGTAGATAATAGATTGTGTAACTCTGATTTGGAGACCTTATGAATTTACGCGGCATTTTAATGAAAGTGCGAGCCGCAGAACTCATGGAAGGTGGCGGCTTTAAAGTTCGACGTCCGTTCCCCGGACAAATCCCTGACAGGATTGTTGATCCTTTCCTATTAATTGACGAAATGGGCCCTGCAGAATATGGCCCCGGCGAAGCTGTGGGCGCTCCTGATCATCCGCACCGCGGTTTTGAAACGGTGACCTATATGTTGGATGGAGTTTTTGAACATAAGGACTCAGCAGGTCATAGCGGCCGCATCGCACCCGGTGATGTGCAGTGGATGACCGCTGGCAGCGGCGTGGTTCATTCTGAAATGCCTTCGAGTCTGATCATGGAAAAAGGCGGAAGGGTGCATGGCTTCCAGATTTGGATAAACCTGCCAGCCAAGCACAAAATGGATCCGCCGCGTTATCAGGAAATCCCTGATGAATCGATCCCAACTGCAACCTCAGAAGATGGGCGTGTATCTGTGAAAATTATTGCTGGTCAAGCCATGGGCAAGAACGCGGTGATCGATACCCATATTCCTATCACATTTCAGCATTGGATCATCAATCCTGGCAGTTCCCATACTCAGGAAGTGAAAGCCGGTCTCAATGCTATGATTTATGTATTTCATGGTAATGGCTTAAAGATTGATGGCCTTAAGGTAGACGATGGTGAAATGGTGATTCTACATGATGGCGATGCGGTTAAGTTTTCGCTTGATGCAGATGCAGAGAGTCATGTGGAGTTCCTACTACTTGCCGGTGAACCCATTAAAGAACCGGTCGTGCGCCATGGTCCCTTTGTCATGAACAAACCCGAGGAAATCAAACAGGCCATTTTAGATTTCCAAAGCGGCAAGATGGGAAAAATTGATAGTTAAACTTAAACGGCTGGGTTATGCATTGCGTGACTCAGCCGATTATTTGATAGCTTATGAATTTAACGATAAGGGATACTCAAAGATAATAAAGTGAAGAATATTGACTGCAAAGTGGCACAGCACGGCAGCTGAAAATCGTCGCGTTAATGCGAAGACGATCGCATAAATCAAGCCGGCTATTAAGAATAAGAGGAAGGCTTGGTTGAGTTGGCCTGTATGGGCAAAAGCAAAAACAGGTGCTGCAATTGCCACTGCGACTATCCGTCCAACCTTGATGTTCTTAAAGATCCTTTCAATTTGCGCCTGTAATAGTAATCTGAAATAGGCCTCTTCGGCCAAAACGGTTATGCCCAAATTCACGGCAATAAAATAAACCGTTTCTTTTGGCAGCTTAAACTGAGTTTCCAGTCCGAAAAAAACAACTCCAATTGCCATCAGTATTAGAGCACTGAGCAATGCTAGAGCAATATATGGAACAGATTTAAGTTGTCCAGTCCTGTTAACCTTATCCAGTAACCAAATAACGATTAAATAACCACAAAGCCCCTTAGCCAGATTGGCGTAGAGGTTAAATTCTTCGCCTCCTGAATATAGCTGCTCTGTACTCCAGATTAAAGGATTGGAAAAGCTCTCAGGACGATAGGTTGCTGCCATAAAGCCAACAACAAAAGTGATTATCCAGACGATGGTTTGTAGCAGAGGATGTTTGTAGTGTGGTTCGGAAAGCGCATACAAGGCAAAGGTTAAAATGACCAAAAAGAACAGGTTCGGATAGGCAAGCCATCCAGCTAAAGCAAAGATTAGGCTCGCTGCTATTAGTACGTATGAGGTGGATATTTTTGATTGATATAAATAGGACAAAATTGAAGCTAGAGGGTTTGGGGTGGCCTTTCGGCCACCGCTTGTTTTACAGCTCAGTTATTCTAACATAACCTCGTCTATTATTTTGTAATGCTAATTGCAAAGAAAGTAACCCAAGTCTAGAGGCAATTATTTCCCAAACATTGGTATTTGTTCCAGAGATTAATACTTGATTGTCCTTGAACTGATCTTTTCTTAGCACGCCATTTTCATCAACCGGTAAGCTATTCCCTTCGCTATCGACTATTTTAACTACTTTGAAGTCTTTAGTTCTGTAATTGAACTCTATGGTGACCTCTAGCTGACTTACACCTGCTACGCTTAGCAATCTGAATCTTTGAGAGTTTATTCCGGATCTCGATGTTACAGTTTGAACGTTGCTACCGACTGTGCCTTGTAATTCGAAGGCACCAGATCCAGCGCTTGCTGTGGTTTCTGTAGATACTCCATACGAACTCATAATTGATGATAGTAATGAGCTTAATGAGTCTAAGTAAGCGGCTCCGCCTAATGATTGCTCTAGCATCGAATATAGCTGGTTTGATGTTTGTATTCCCAGAACCCCTTGATTTAATAGGATAGTGTCATAGGGTGTCGAGGAGTAATCGTTAAGGACACTGACAGGTATCCCAACCAAATTTGTATTTCCACCAGTCAAGGTAACGTAGTCAGAGTAGATGTTAGCTTCATTAATGGAGTTGTACGACTTTAATATTGAGTCAATTTTTGAAAAGTAATTTAGATATTTTGTTGGAACAGTTTTTTTACCAGATACTGTTACCTTATATGTAATTGAAAACCTACGTCCAGTAACCTCATACATGCTTGTCTTGCCAGTTTCTAAGTTGAAGTATATAACTCTATCCGTGTAAGGTCGTGGAAAGCGGTCACTCTTCGAAATAAACATGCCATATAAGACATTTCCACGCTGTGCAAGAGCAATTTTTTTTGCATACTCCTGTTGTTTGCTATCTTGGCACTCAGCATTATTTTGGCAATAAAAGATAAAGTCTGTCGCGTAGAGGTTGTTGCTAACCAACAATAGCCCAACCGCGAACATTAATTTCTTGCTTAATATTTTCATTTTTAATCTCCTTAAGTTTAATTTCCAACTCCCAGATACTGAGAGAAAGAGGAATATATGAAATTGAAAAACATATTTCAAATAAATCTAAGGTGATTATTTTTAATGTGCTCTATTAATATTTCTAATTATAACAATATGTTATATGCATATTTTTACAATCTTTGATTGTTACGGTGGACTTATATAGAATTCGCGCCGCACTTAATTACACACACGGAGAATATTAAAGTGAAATTAAAATTAGTTACTACAGCGGTTCTTTTATCTTCAGCGATTTCTGTTTCAGCAGAAGAGTACACGGTTCTTTCAGACATTAGCTGGTCTAATGTTGATGAGGCAGGTTCTTCTTATGACGTTTTAGGTCTTGAAGGTACTTACTACTTCGACAAAAAAGAATCACTAGGTCCTTATAACGAATTTGAATACATCAACAAAGTTAGCAACATCAATGCTAACTACCGTAACATTGATACTGGGGATGACTATTACTATGGTGTTGCTGGTGAACTATTCACAGGTAACTTCCTGATTGGTGCTGGATATTCAGATAACAAAGCAGACGCAGACGCGACTAGCTTCTCTTTGGGTTATTTGTTCAGCGATGATTTCTTAGTTCGTGTTGACGCAGTTGACACTGATGGCGCAGATACAGTTTATAACGTTTCTGCTGCTTATAACCACCAAATCAATGCTACTGATTACATCGGTTTCACATTAGTAACTGATGACGAAGCTGATAATATTAGCTTGTCTTCTAAGTACTTCACTCACTTAGGTGATGATCGTTACTTAACAGCCAGTGTAAAACTTGCTGATAAAGATGGTGATAATACTTGGGCTGTAGGTTCTAGCTACTACTTCACCAAAGCAACGTCTGTTTTTGCATCTCTTGCTAAAGACGAAGTTTATGAAATTGGTGCTCAGCACTTCTTCAACACTAACGTGGCTTTGTTTGCTAGCTATACCTCTGCAGATGACGCAGATACTGATGCTTATACTATCGGTTTGAAAGCTCAGTTCTAAGATTAGCAGCTAAGCTATAAACAGATATATGAGTCTGTTAGTCATAAAGCCGGGAAGTTTGCGCTTTCCGGCTTTTTTTATGCCTTCTGGATTCGTTTTGGGCTAATTCTTTGCAGCAGATATTTTGGCAGGGGGATTGGTTCATGATTGATCGAGCATGCGATAACTTCTGCACATAACAGCGAAAGGCACAGGCCGCGCGTACCAAAACCATAGTTGGTCCAAATAATCGGTAAATTTTTATTGCCTGAGTTCAGCGGCCCACAGTAAGGGTAGCGATCATAGGTTGCGGCCCGTATACCTACATAATCGACGCACTGCTTGTTATCTTCCAGCTTTAACCCAAAACGCTCATTTGCTTGCTGCAAGTTCTTTTGCCTGTCTTTTGGTTTTGCTGTTTCATCTAAACTCATATCAAAGGTGGCGCCCACTATCAGTTTTTGGTCGCACTCGAACAGATGGCCATCATAATTAATCGGATAGTCCAGGCCTAATCGAGATTCGGGTTTCTGAGTAAGCTCGGTAAGCTGGCCTCTCAGGGGGGAAAGCGTCGGTTCAGCATCCTCCAACTTGTTTAACAGGTTGCAATGACCGGTGGCCAGAATAATATGGTCAAAGTCTTTGAGCTCATTTAACGACTTGATGGCATGGTTTAAATGTATCTGGTTGTGCGGAATTGATTGCACCAGTGACTGGCAAAAAGCTGGGCCACTAACCAGAAAGCCAGGCATCAACAAACCTTTGTGCTCACGATCTCTTATCTGCGTTGTAGTCCACTTGAATAGTTCCGGATTCCAGTAACGTTTCTGGTAAACCTTTTGATATTGCTCTAGTTGCCACTCAGAATATTTCTCACTACCCAGCTGCATGCAGGTTGTGCTGTAAATGAGTTTGGGAAATTCTTTTTGGTGGCAATTTAAGAACCGTTCCAGATGTGACATGCCTAGAAAAGTCAGCTGGCTAAAAGCATTGTGATCAAGTGAGACATTTGGGGTTGCCAATAGTGCAGGCATCTTGGAGGCACCACTGGCTAAGCTGTCGCCTTGCTCAAAAAGATGCACCTCAATGCCTCTTTGATGCAGGCTATGCGCTAGTGTAGATCCCGCCATGCCAGCGCCAATAATCGCAACTTTTTGCTTCGGCGCATCGATTTTTAGAAAGTAATCGTCGGCCAGTGTCGGGTGTGGGCTGGAGATTGTTTTTTCCTGAAAACTACCCACCAGCATGTCACGCTTGAAGCCAAAGCCTTTTTGCTTTGAAACGTCGAAACCGTAATGATGCAGTTGCTTACGAACAGCAGAGGCCGCAGTAAAAGTGGCAAAGGTTGTTCGGCGCTTATCATCGTTAACGGCATGCAGTGCCATAAAGTGCAGCAATCCTTTAGCCCACATTTCGGGGTTTTTGCTTGGAGCAAAGCCATCGAGAAACCAGGCATCAACTTTAAATTCGGAACCTGCTGCGAACTCTTTGAGCGCCTTATCAATCGGGTTCAGAATCAGGGTTAGTCTGATTCTATAAGGAAGCTCGATGGTATACACACCCGGCATGGCAGGTGGGTATTGCGCTAACAGCTCTTCCGTAAACTCGGACTCAATAGCAAGGGCCTTATACATTTTCTGCAAGTCATCAGGCGCAATCGGGTATTGTTCAATACTGATAAAGTTGAGTTGAGCATTTAAATCGCTGGGCTGGCTTTGTTGCCACAGGTTACAGGTACGCAGAAAGTTGAGCCCAGTGCCAAACCCGGTTTCTACAATGGTAAAGTTGCCATCAGTTAAAGCTTGGAAGCGTTCTGGAAGTCGATTGCTTTGTAGAAATACATAGTCGGTTTCGGCAATACCATCACGGCTATCGAAGTAGATATCATTGAACTGGGTGGAGTAGGGAGTTAGAGGAGGTGTTTCTGTTGAGCCCTCTCGAACTTTGGCTGGGCGCCATTCGATGTTAGCGGGCTCAACGCCTAAAAATGCATTATGCATTACAGGGGTTATCGTTTTTCGATCAGGGTCAGGAACTCGTTGCGGGTGTTCTGTGAAGAACGGAACTGACCGAGCATGGTTGAACTGGTCATGACCGAGTTCTGCTTTTGCACACCGCGCATCATCATGCACATGTGTTTCGCTTCAACAATCACACCAACCCCCGCTGCACCAGTCACATCTTGAACCGCATGAGCGATTTGCTTGGTCAGGTTTTCCTGAATCTGCAAACGGCGGGCAAACATATCAACGATGCGGGCAATCTTGGAAAGGCCGATGACTTTTCCAGTCGGCAAATAACCCACATGAACTTTACCAATGAACGGCAGTATGTGGTGTTCGCACATTGAATAAAGCTCGATGTCCTTAACGATAACCATGGCATCATTGTCGGAATCAAAAATCGCACCATTAACGACTTCGTTCAAATCTTGCTCATAGCCATGAGTCAGGAATTTCATCGCTTTGGCGGCACGTTTAGGAGTATCTAAAATACCGTTGCGGGAAATATCTTCACCAATTTCCACCAGGATTTCACGGTATAGGTTTTCTAATTTATCAGACATTTATCTTACTCTGCGGTCGTTTCAGT
>NZ_JABURJ010000124.1 GCF_014762745.1 Kangiella sp. | reverse complement strand
AACGGAGACATACGATGAGTGAACAAACAAATACAGAATACGAAAAGTATTATGTTCCAGAGCAGAGCAAGCTGCCGTTTATTGGTTCAATTGGCTTGTTTCTAACTGCTTTTGGTGCAGGCCATATGGTTCAAGGTGGCTCACTATCTTGGGTTTTATGGGTCGGTTTAGCGGTAATGGTTTATATGTTGTCAACCTGGTGGGCAGCTACTATCCGCGAATCAATGGACGGACTTTACAGCGCGCAAATGAGTCGTTCATTCCGTCAGGGCATGATGTGGTTCATCACCTCAGAAGTGATGTTCTTTGCTGCCTTCTTTGGTGCACTATTCTACGTTCGTATATTAGTAATGGAGTGGTTAGGCGGTTCGAGCAACAACGCAGCAACCCATGAGTTCCTATGGCCTGAGTTTATCCCGAACTGGCCAATGGAGAAAACGCCTGGTGGCGAAACCACAACAGGTATGGGTGCCTGGGGCTTACCCGCAATCAATACAGCGATTCTTTTATTCTCTTCATTTACATTGACCATTGCGCACCATGCATTGGTTGAAAAGAATCGTCAAACTTTAATCCTGTTTACTGCAATTACCGCAGCCTTGGGTGTGATCTTCATGGGTCTTCAGATCTGGGAATACATTCATGCCTACACAGAGATGGGCTTGACGTTGGGTAGCGGTATTTATGGCTCGACCTTCTTTATGCTGACCGGTTTCCACGGCTTACATGTAACTGTCGGTACGATTTTCTTGATTGTGTTGACGATTCGCTGTGCGAAAGGTCACTTTACCCCGCAAGATCACTTTGCCTATGAAGCAGGTGCCTGGTACTGGCACTTCGTAGACGTGGTCTGGGTATTCCTGTTTATCTTTGTTTATATACTATAAGCAGAGTAACAGTTGGATATAAGAAAACCGCCTTGACTGGCGGTTTTTTTATGCAAAATTCACAAGCTACAAGGGACAATTAGGAAGGCTTGATTGTATCAGTAGACTGTGATGAATATTTTTGTATTGGATAACGAAATTGAATTATGTGCGCAATACCATTGTGATCAGCACGTGGTCAAAATGATTCTGGAAAGTGTGCAATTATTATGTACCGCACTGAACAAAAAAGGGTTTTCCACGCCTTATAAATCAACTCATATCAAACATCCATGTGTACTTTGGGTTGAGCAATCCTATAGTAATTTTGTTTGGCTTACAGAGCTTACCCGCGAACTCAATAAAGAGTACCGCTATCGGTTTAACAAAGATAAGGACCACAAGTCGATGAGTGTGCTGGATGTGATAGTGGAGATGAAATATGAGGATGTGGGTTTGACCGAATTTGCTCAGGCTATGCCTGAGCAATATAAGGTTATAGGTGACGCTGTTAGCGCCTATCGCCAGTTTTATCGTGCTGAAAAAATGGGTTTTGCTAAATGGAGCAGGCGCCCGATACCTTTGTGGCTTTGAGAAGAACTTATGTGGACTCAAGCTCCTGCAATAAAAAATCGTCCAGCCAGCTGTGCAGTTTACGGTTCTTGATAAAGCCGCAATGACCGCCATGCTCTGACAGATAGTAAGCAATATTGGGTTTAGCTGGTAGAGTATAGATAGCTCGATAATCAATAATGGGATCATCTTTGGCCAACAGAATGCTGGTGTTGATGTCGAGAGAATTTAAGTAATCGCCAGTGATATCGTAACCATCAAAATAGGCGTTAATACTGTCATATTCACCATAATAATTAACTAGCTCTTCAGTTAATTCGCGCATGGAGTCGGTTTGCAGGGATTCTTCAATATCATATAGATGCGGAAACAGATCCTGCTTTTTTCGTAGCGAGCGTTTCCATTTATACATGAAATATTTGATATAAACGGACAAACCATTCTCGAGTTTTTCGAGAATATCTTTCGGATCCAGTGCAGGGCAGACGGCGACACATTTTTCAATAGAAATATTATGCTGATGAGCACGGTTGGCAACTCGCAAGGCAAAATTGCCACCAAGCGAAAAGCCTGCAAGAAACAGCTTGCTCGGTTGGTATTGGTCCTCAATTTTCTTCACTGCATTTACCACTTCAGCCAGTCGGTTGGAGTGAAACAGCTCCTGATTGAGGTGGTGGCTGTCACCATGATCGCGCAGATTTAAACGAATGACGTTATAGCCGTTATCGAATAAGGTGCTGGCGCAGGATAATAGGTACAGCGATTGATGACTGCCTTCCCAGCCATGGATCAGCACCACTAATGGTGCATCTTTAGCTGCCTGTGAATAGTAACTCTGCAGTTTTATGCCGTCATCGCACTCTATAATGACTTCCTCGGACGCATCGAGCATTGCTTTTGCGCGCTTCTGCACGAAACGGCGACGGAGTTTAACCGTTGCGAGGAGAGATTGAACGTGCTGATTACGAGCCCAGCCAGGAGCTGTGTAGTTCACCTTATTGGGTTGGATCTTATGTGATTCTGCTTGCATGACATAGTGTTAAGTTAAGGTCTGCCGCTAGGATATGAGAAAAAGGCTTCAATGTCATGGAAACATCGATAGGCTGAAACTATCAAATCGCTTTGATATAGGATTCGTAACAGAAATCGGCTTCAGAATCAGACAGAGAGCGTTGGATTCGTAATACATTGCCATCTGAATCTGCAGGGTGACGTGACAGGTCGGTAGCGACTGGTTGAATGCGATTACCTTCTGTATCGGTCAGTAACTCGACCACAGGTTCAAGCTTATGATCCTCATTGATAGAGAGAATAATGCCCAATTGGCCGTTATTCATTTCAACAAGACTACCCACCGGATAAATCCCAACCATTTGAATAAACTGCTGCACCAGTTCTGCATCATAGTGATTGGTCTGCTCCTTATACAGCACAGAAAGTGCCTGGCTGGCAGGAATGCCTTTGTGGTAGCAGCGATCACTGGTCATGGCATCATAGCTATCGACGATAGCGATAATCCGATCATAGAGCGACAAGCGCTGAGATTCGGCTTTATGCGGGTAACCATCACCATTCATGCGTTCATGATGATTCATGGCGACCTTACAGATTTGTTCGTCAATACCGCCATGTTTTTTAAGGAAGTCATATCCCAACAAAGTATGTTTCTGAACTTCGGCAAACTCTTCAGGGCTTAAGGAGGCTGGTTTATTGAGGATTTCCTGAGGCACTTTCATTTTTCCGACATCATGCAACATGCCACACATACCCAGAGCTTCCAAGCTTTCACGAGGCAACTGCAAGTACTTGCCAAAAGCAATGGCCAGAATACCAACGCGGACACAGTGCTCAGAGGTATATTCGTCCTGATGTTTAATTTTCGAAAGCCAGAACATGGCGGTTTCATTGCGTAAAATGCTGTCAACGGTATTTGACACCAGCTCTTTGGAGCCTTCTATATCAATTTGGCTGTCTCTTTGCACGTCGCGCATCAGCTGATAGATATGGGAATAGGAACGATCAAATGTGGTTTTGACCTTTTTAAGTTCCTGTCTGAGGTTTTGGCTGGCTTCGTTAGGTCTTAAATCAAGCTTAGGGTAGAGTACTTTGCGGTTATCAAAGTCGACGATGGTCTTGTAATAGGTGCGGTAGGATTCAGCATCAATGAACACATGCTGACAGTACTTTTGAAGAAGATTGATTTCGTTCTGGTTGGATATTTTCAGCTCTTGAAACATGACCGGGACTTCTGTCCAGGGCCGATCAAGTTCAATAACGGTCATGCCCACTCGCAAACGAGAAGCTGGAATTTTACGTTTTTCGACTACCTTTTCAGTAACAAGCTTATTTTTAGGTCGCCTAACAGCTTGATTATCCGTGCTTTTTGCACGGTTT
Organism: Kangiella sp.; assembly: GCF_014762745.1. Classification (GTDB taxonomy): domain Bacteria; phylum Pseudomonadota; class Gammaproteobacteria; order Enterobacterales; family Kangiellaceae; genus Kangiella. The sequence goes on along the minus strand of NZ_JABURJ010000124.1, from coordinate 18,701 downwards.
GACTTAATACCGAAAAATCCTAATACATTCATACTTCTTCACTCCCTATCAGCACATAATAGTACGTAAGGCGAGTAAATGACAAGCAGGACTGATTAAAAAATAATCGGTCAGAAGTTAGCCGTCATTGGTAATAAAGCTATGCAACTTGGCTGGATGATGAAGAGCGCAATAATACTGCTTTTAAGTCAAAGTCTACCTCATGATCGGCTAGCGAGCGTTTAATTTTGAGAAAGTGACCAAAAGAGTCAGTGACATGCTTGGACAGATCGACTGCTACGGGTTGGATTAATCTTCTGTAGGGGTCGGTTAGTAACTCAACCACTGGTTCGAGTTTATGATCCTCGTTGGTTGAAAGTACAACGGCTATTTGACCATTGTTCATCTTTACCAGACTGCCCACTGGGTAGATGCCGACCATTTGAATAAAGAGTTGTACCAGTTGGCTGTCATAATGCTGGTGCTGTTCATTGTAAAGGATTGATACTGCCTGGGAGGCTGGCATGCCAAGACGGTAACAACGGTCACTGGTCATGGCATCGTAGCTATCAACAATCGCTATCAGGCGATCATACAAAGAAAGCTCCTCTTCCGAAAGCTGGCGTGGGTAGCCATTACCATTAATATGCTCATGGTGATTATGTGCCGCTTGCTGGACCAGAGGATCGATATCACCATGGGAGGAAAGGTACTGATAACCAAGGCTGGTGTGCTGTTTTATGATGTTGAATTCTTCCTGGGTCAGCGGCGTAGTTTTGTTGAGGATATGATTTGGGATCTGCATTTTGCCGACATCGTGCAAGATTCCGCATAATCCTAAAAGTTCCATCTGCACCCGACCAAGCTGCAGATATTTGCCAAAAGTAATCGCAAGAATGCCTACGCGCAGGCAATGCTCAGCGGTATAGTCATCCTGGTTCTTAATTTTAGTCAGCCAGAACATGGCAGTATCATTGCGTAAGATACTGTCAACGCAGTCCGCCACTACTTCTCTGGCAGCCAGCACATCAATCTCACTGGACTGTGCCACATCCTTAAGCAGCTTGTGGATATATCCTAAACTGCGGTCAAAAGCTTTTTTAGCTCTGGGTAGCTCGGCTTTGAGTGCCATGCTGGTTTGCTGGGCATTAATTAGTTTATTAGAAGATAAGGTGTGAGCGTTTTTGTTGTGGAACAGATTATCGGAAGTAACACTGGTGTAGGAAATATAGTCCACATACACTTCATCGCAATATTGTTGTAGTAAGGCAATATCACTGCGAGTGTTGATAGTGATCTCCTGAAAGTCGACTGGGATATCGGTCCAGGGCCTGTCTAGCTCAACAACCGTCATGCCAATTTGCAAATCGGTAACCTTGAGCCTCTTTTTTTCAAGCTTTCGCAGGGAACTGTCTGGAAAAATTCTTGAAGAATCTGAAGACTTCTGGTCGGGGTAACCAGTGTGGGATTTGCTACTCTTGCGTATTCCCATCCACTGGGTAATTCTATCCAAGAATTTCATGCAACCTCCTTGTGTCGAATTTTTATACTATTCTGTTATAAAGGAGGGTGCAAGTGATATTTGAACTTTGATTATCCCTGATAAAATAGGAACTTAGCCATTACCGCGGATAAAGTCCTCGAGGTTTATATCTCTGGCACTATCACGAAGTGGTCTTTTAATAGCGTATAACTTATTGTCCTGATCGTATTGTTCCTTAGTTAAATCAATCACGATAGGACGGCGGAATTTGCCTTCTGCATCAAGAATGATTTCGATTTTGGGTTTCAGTTTTTGATCGGGGTTGGCTGCCAGTACGATACCGGTTTCACCATTGGTCATTTCAACCAGACTTCCAGGCGGATAGATACCGACCATCTGAATAAACTTTTCGACCAGTTCAGCATCAAAATGAGTGCCGCGTTCCTTAAACAGGATACCAAGCGCCTCAAGCGGCGCCAGACCGTCGCGGAAAGTACGGTCACTGGTAATGGCATCATAAGCATCAATGATGCCAATGATTTTGGGGTACATACCTATACGTTCACTTTCAAGACGTTGCGGATAACCCTTGCCATCAACTCTTTCGTGGTGGGCATGCGCAACATCAGCCACAATTTGATCAAAGCCGCCATGTTGTTTTAAGAAAATATAACCAAGCACCGTATGCTCTTTCATGACTTTGAATTCATCATCACTAAGTGGCCCTGGTTTATTCAGAATTTCAGGCGGTATTTTCATCTTGCCGACATCGTGCAGCAAGCCACACATGCCGATCGTTTCTAGCTCCTGATGACTAAAGCCGAGCATCTGGCCAAAGGCAATGGCCATGATGCTAACCCGGAGGCAGTGTTCAGAAGTATATTCGTCGCTGTCCTTGATTCGCGACAACCAGAACATGGCGTTGGGGTTGGCCAAAATACTGGTCACACATTCAGAAACCAGTTGCTTGGACTCTTCAATATCAATAGCTTTATTATTCTTTACTGCATCCAGCAGATTCTTGATGCTTTCTTTCGATGCTTTGAAAATACGTTCAGCGCGTGGAAGCTCTTGGTGGAGGCTATGATGTGCTTCCTCAGCTTCTGAGCGGGACTTCTTATATTCTGCACTTGGGTAATCGTGTTTAATAGTTTCCCAGTAGTCTTCATCTAGTTCGACATAGACATGATTACAGTAGACTGCAAGCGTATCCAGATCTTCCTGATTCTGTAGTGGAAACCCCTGAAACAATACCGGAACTTCCGTCCACGGACGATCAAGCTCGGCAATCTGCATGCCAAGGGTCAGTTCGTCAACAGGGATCTTGATTTTGACCAAGCGAGTGCGCTTCTTGCGCTTGATGTCAGAATCCTGCTTGGTTGAAGTATCGTCTTGCTCTTTCTTGCTACGTTTAAAAATCATTGAGATACATCACTTGAGTCATATGAATCCATACTAAAATAATTCCTTTAAATAGCAAAGCCTTCTATAGCGCATTTTTGTAACTTTGTGTTGTAATGCCTATAAGTGGGTCAGATAGACAGGGATTGAGGGGCTAGCCAAATCCCTGAACTGCTGGTAAGGTATTCCAAAAATAAGTAAAAACTTATTGATAAATAAGGAAACAGGGCGCGCATGAGACTCATAAATTTATGATTGAACAATATGCACCAATCCTCGTTTTTATCATCATTGGGCTGTTATTCGGCGCAGGTTTGCTACTAGTCGGATATTTTGCCAGCCCAACCAATCCTGATCCCGCAAAAGAAACTGCTTTTGAATGTGGCTTTGATGCCTTTGAAGATTCGCGAATGAAATTTGATGTGCGATTTTATCTGGTCGCCATTCTGTTCATCATTTTCGATCTGGAAATTGCTTTCTTATTTCCCTGGGCGGTGGTTTTCGATGATTTGGGATGGTTTGGCGTGATCAGCATGGGCGTCTTTTTATTATTATTGTTGATTGGTTTCGCTTACGAGTGGAAAAAAGGTGCTCTGGAGTGGGAGTAGCGGTTGAGATGCTAATGGACGATGCGGCTAATCGAGTTAAAACGATACGTGTTCAAAGTGTGAATACTCATCAATAGGTACAGCAATGGGACTGGAACAGCAATTACAGGGTGATGGATTTGTCACGACCAGTATCAAAGAGCTCTTTGACTGGGCGCGTACAGGCTCAATGTGGCCGGTGACTTTTGGCCTGGCCTGTTGTGCGGTAGAAATGATGCATGCTGGTGCTGCGCGTTACGATATGGATCGCTTTGGTGTGATTTTCAGACCAAGTCCACGCCAGTCCGATGTGATGATTGTGGCTGGTACTCTGACCAATAAAATGGCGCCAGCGCTGCGCCGAGTTTACGACCAGATGCCTGATCCCAAGTGGGTGATCTCCATGGGCTCTTGCGCCAATGGTGGCGGCTATTACCATTATTCCTATTCAGTGGTTCGCGGCTGTGACCGCATTATTCCTGTCGATATTTATGTACCAGGCTGTCCGCCCAGCGCGGAGGCTTTGTTATACGGCATCATACAACTGCAAAACAAGATTCGTCGTCAAAAAGTGATTCCGCGTTCCTTGGCAAATGCTGAAGCAGTGGATGACTCGGCTAAAACAGAACAGCAAGAGGTGTCGCTTGGCTAAATCATTAGTGAACACACTCGGCGAGATTTTTGGTGACAAGCTGATTGCCTGTGACAAAGCGTTCGGTGAGGTGACCATTGAGGTTGCTAAAGATGATCTGAGCGATGTTGCGAAAGAGTTGCGCGATCACGATGATCTGAAATTTGAGCAGCTGATAGATCTGACCGTGGTTGACTACATGACCTATGGTCAGGACGAATGGGCGACTACAGAAGCTACCGGAACCGGCTTTGGTCGCGCACGGGAGGCTACATCCTCGCCAGTTCATCAGGAGTGGCAACGTGAACGTTTTGCGGTGGTTTATCACTTACTGTCAATTATTCATAACCGTCGAATAAGAGTTAAATGTTTTGTTAAAGAAAACCGTCCCATGTTGCCGTCGGTGGTCAATGTCTGGAACAGTGCTAACTGGTATGAACGTGAGGCGTTTGATCTGTTTGGCATTCTATTTGAAGGTCATCCGGATTTACGAAGAATTCTGACGGACTATGGTTTTATCGGCCATCCTTTCCGCAAAGATTTTCCGCTGATAGGCAATGTTGAATTACGTTATGACGCCAAGCAGAAGCGCTGTGTCTATGAGCCGGTTTCCATCGAGCCGCGAGTGCTGGTCCCGCGAGTTATTCGCAAAGAAAAAGATCCTACTATCTACGTGAGCAGTCCTGAACAAGGAGGCAAACGTGGCTGAAATTCGTAATTACACCATTAACTTTGGTCCTCAGCACCCTGCGGCGCACGGCGTATTGCGTCTGATCCTGGAAATGGATGGCGAAACAGTCGTCCGGGCCGACCCGCATGTGGGGTTGCTTCATCGCGCTACTGAAAAACTGGCTGAAAGCAAACCTTTCAATCAAAGCATTGGCTACATGGATCGACTCGATTATGTATCCATGATGTGCAATGAACATTCCTATGTATTGGCGATCGAGAAGCTGATGGGCATTAAGCCGCCAGAAAGAGCGCAATACATTCGCGTCATGTTCTCGGAAATTACTCGTATCTTGAACCATCTGATGTGGCTTGGCGCGCATGCTCTGGATATCGGAGCCATGACAGTTTTCCTCTATGCCTTTCGCGAACGTGAAACGCTGATGGATTGTTATGAAGCAGTCAGCGGCGCTCGGATGCACGCAACCTATTTCAGGCCGGGTGGTGTCTACCGGGATCTGCCTGATGAAATGCCGCAGTACAAGGTATCGCCCTTTACCAGCGAGCAAAAGGCCGAAGAACTTAATGCCAATCGCCAGGGCTCAATGCTGGATTTTATTTGGGACTTTACTGAAACTTTTCCGCAGCGGGTTGATGAATATGAGGCCCTGCTAACCGAAAACCGGATCTGGAAACAACGTACCGTTGGTATTGGCGTAGTGAGTCCTGAGCGTGCCCTTCAATTGGGCTTTAGCGGGCCTATGTTGCGTGGATCGGGCATTGCCTGGGATCTGCGAAAAAAGCAGCCCTACGAAGTTTATGACCGAATGGATTTCGATATTCCGATTGGCAAAACTGGCGACTGCTATGACCGTTATCTGGTGCGTATCGAAGAAATGCGCCAGTCAAATAAGATTATTCGTCAGTGTGTGCAGTGGTTGTGTGAAAACCCCGGCCCAATCATGTTAGAAAATCATAAGGTGACACCGCCGGATCGCGAGACCATGAAGCATGATATGGAATCACTGATCCATCACTTTAAATTATTTACCGAAGGATATTGTGTGCCGGAAGGCGAGGTTTACGCTGCGGTAGAACACCCAAAAGGTGAGTTTGGTGTCTATCTGGTGTCCGATGGTGCCAACAAACCTTATCGCGTCAAAATTCGTGCAGCAGGCTTTGCTCATTTAAGCGCCATGAACGAAATGGCAGCGGGGCATATGCTGGCCGATGTGGTAGCGATAATTGGTACCCAGGACATCGTATTCGGAGAGATTGATCGATAACCATGAGCGCTAATGACTTAACTCAAATGGTATCCGCGGAGTCAATCAAACAGATTGACCGTTGGATAGCCAAGTACCCCACTGAACGAAAGCGTTCAGCGATCATTCCTGTGTTTACCATAGTGCAGGAAGAGTTGGGTTATTTAAGTCGCGAAGCAATGGATGCGGTGGCCGACTATCTGGAGATTCCACATATTGGCGCCTATGAAGTGGCGACTTTTTACTCCATGTTTCGACTGGAACCGAGCGGCAAGCACGTGGTGTCTTTATGCACTAATGTGTCCTGCATGCTCGCCGGAAGCAAAGCACTCAAGCAATGGTTTAAGGACGAACTCGGTATTGAGCCGGGCCAGACCACTGATGATGGCCGAATCACTTTAAAAGAAGTGGAATGCATGGCTGCCTGTGGTGGCGCGCCTATGTTAGAAGTGGATAAACAGTACCACGAAAATTTAACCGTAGAAAAGATGGCGGATCTCATCCGCGATCTGAGTTAGGAATTGTTAATTAATGGCAAACGAAGTCTGTTTTAGAACATTGCACCTGGATAAGCCCTGGACGCTGAAGACCTATGAGTCAGCGGGCGGCTACCGTATCTGGCGCAAAATTCTGGCAGAAAAAACGCCACCGGAAGAAATTATTGAAGAGTTAAAACTGTCCGCCCTACGCGGTCGTGGTGGGGCAGGATTCCCGACCGGTTTAAAGTGGAGCTTTATGCCGCGTCACGCACCCGGTCAGAAGTATGTAGTTTGTAATTCCGACGAAGGTGAGCCAGGTACTTTCAAGGACCGAGACATTTTGCGCTTTAATCCGCATCAGCTGATTGAAGGTATGGCGATTGGCGGTTATGTGATGGGCGCTACGGTTGGTTATAACTATATGCGTGGCGAGTTTTACGAACCCATTGAGCGCTTTGAACAGGCGCTGGAAGAAGCCTATAAAGCGGGATTGTTAGGCAAGGATATTTTAGGTTCAGGCGTCGACTTTGATTTGCACAGCCACATCGGTGCCGGAGCCTATATTTGTGGCGAAGAAACCGCGCTACTTGAATCGCTCGAAGGTAAAAAAGGCCAGCCACGTTTTAAACCGCCATTCCCGGCTAATTACGGTCTGTTTGGTCGCCCCACCAATGTTAATAACACCGAAAGTTTTGCTTCGGTGCCCGTGATATTAGACAAGGGTGGCAAATGGTTTTTAGAGCTGGGCAAAGAAAATAATGGCGGCACCAAAATCTTTTCAGTGTCAGGCCACGTTAACAAGCCCGGCAATTATGAAATTGGCCTGGGCACGCCGTTCAAGGATTTATTGGAAATGGCTGGCGGCATGAAGGATGGTAAAAAGTTAAAAGCCGTCATTCCCGGAGGCTCCAGTGCGCCGGTGTTGCCCGCTGATGTGATGATGGAACTGACCATGGATTATGATGCAATTGGCAAAGCTGGTTCGATGCTGGGTTCGGGTGCTGTCATCATTATGGATGAAGATACGGATATGGTTGAGGTGCTTGGCCGAATTGCCCATTTCTATTACGAAGAATCTTGCGGGCAATGCACACCTTGTCGCGAAGGTACCGGCTGGATGTCGCGCATGATTCATCGCATTGCGAACGGTCAGGGCAAAGAAAGTGATCTCAAAGATCTGGATGAAATTGCCGGCAATATTATGGGACGTACCATTTGCGCGTTGGGCGATGCCGCGGCGATGCCAGTTCAAAGTTTTATTAAACACTTCAAGCATGAGTTTGAAGCGAAAATTCAGCAAGCGGTTGAACAGCAAGAAGACACCGCAAAAAAAGCAGTTAATGAATAACGAGGCACGATGATTTTATGATTTCGATTGAAGTGGACGGTCGAAAAATTGAAGCCGAAGAAGGCTCAATGATTATCGAAGTGGCTGATGCCAATGGCATCACCATTCCTCGTTTTTGCTATCACAAAAAACTGTCCATCGCTGCTAACTGCCGTATGTGTCTGGTGGAAGTAGAAGGTGTAAAAAAGCCATTGCCAGCCTGTGCCACTCCTATATCTGATGGAATGGTTGTAAAGACACAATCTGATCTGGCCGAGAACGGACAGAAGTCCGTAATGGAGTTTTTACTGATTAATCATCCGCTGGATTGTCCTATCTGCGATCAAGGTGGTGAATGTGAGCTACAGGATCTGGCCATGGGTTATGGCCGTGATGTCTCGCGTTTCTGTGAAGGAAAACGGGCGGTTGTTGATAAAGATATTGGTCCCTTAATTGAAACCGATATGACGCGCTGCATTCATTGCACACGCTGCGTGCGTTTTGGCCGTGAAATTGCGGGTATTCGTGAAATAGGTGCCACCGGTCGTGGTGAGCATATGGAAATCACCACTTTTATTGAAAAGTCAGTGGATTCCGAAGTATCGGGCAACATTATTGACCTATGTCCGGTCGGTGCACTGACTGCCAAGCCTTCGCGTTATCGTGCGCGAGCTTGGGAAATGACCCAGCATGACTCAGTATCGCCCCATGACTGTATTGGCGCAAATCTGCATGTGCATACTCATCGCAATATGGTTATTCGAGTGGTGCCAAAAGAAAATGAGGCGGTCAATGAGGTCTGGCTTGCTGATCGTGATCGCTATTCGTATGAAGCGGTAACCATGCCAGATAATCGTAACCATCGATTGCTTGAACCTATGATGAAAGTCAATGGTGAGTGGCAGGCTACTGACTGGGAAACGGCGCTGGACAGAGTCGCCAGCAAGTTGAATATGATTGTACAGACTGATGGCGCTGAGCATATCGGAGCGATCAGTAGCCCAAGCGCGACCACTGAAGAAATGTACCTGCTGCAGAAACTGATACGAGGCCTTGGCTCAAACAACATTGATCACCGCATTCGCATCAGCGATTACTCAATGCAGGATAATGAATCGTTGTTCCCAGAACTCAGTATTGAGCTGTCAGAGCTTGAGGCTTTGGATGCCTGCTTACTGGTCGGCAGTGATTTACGTAAAGACCAGCCGCTGGCTGCGCTGCGCGTTCGCAAAGCAACTCGCCACGGCCAGATTGCTATCATCAATGCACGAAAAGTTTATAACAACTTTAATGTGTTGCATGAAATTGAAGCGACGCCAGCAGACTGGTTACAGCAGGTTGCTGGCGTTGCCAAGTATCTGCTGGATGAGGCTATGAGCTCGGAAGACGTCTCAGCAGACAGTCTTGGTTATGAGGGGCTGGACGAGTTGCTGGCTGAGATTAAAGTCGATCAGTCGCACATTAATATCGCCAAGATGCTACAGAAAGCTGAACATTCTGGCGTGGTCTTAGGTTTAGCAGCATTAGAGTTTAGTCATGCGGCCGCTTTACGAATGCTGTGTCGCGCCATTGCCGGACTATCGGGCGCAACCTTCGGCATTATGACACACGGTGGTAACAGTGCCGGAGCCTATCTGGCTGGTGCCATTCCACATCGTGGCCCCGGTGGTGCGGATGTGGAAGAGGGTGGCCAGACTGCCCAGCAAATGCTGGCCGAAGGCAAGAAAGCATTTATTCTATTGAAAACAGAAATTGGCAAAGAAACGGTTAATGCTGAGCAGGCAAAGGCTGCTCTTCAGGCTAGCGAATTTGTCGTGGCGCTGACCAGCTATACCGATGATGAGGCCTTTGAATATGCCGATGTGATATTGCCGATTGCGACCTTCCTCGAAAGCCCTGGTTCTTATGTCAATGTGAATGGTCATTGGCAGGACTTTAATGCCTGCGTCAATGCGCCAGGTCAGGCCAAGCCAGCCTGGAAGGTGTTGCGAGTGATGGGCAATCTGTTGGAACTGAAGAATTTTGATTATGTGTCGGCACAGGATGTGATGCAGGAAGTTAAAGGTCGCATGGGCGCGGTGGGCGATCGAATTAAAGCTCGCTGGCAATGCCCAGAAGGCTTGCCAACGGATGGTCATTGTCCCGAACCGCTTAATATCTATCAGGTTGACTGCTGGACGCGTCGTGCCAAGGCTCTGCAAAAATCAGCTCTTGCCGAAGGCAAAGAAGGGTTAAAACGTCCAAAACTCAGTCCTTTCCACAACATTCTGGGGGGCGTCTGATGATCGATATGATTTTAGACGGACTCTGGATTGGCTTTAAGATCAGTCTGATTTTATTGCCATTAATTTTGGCGGTTGCCTATACCACTTTTGCCGAACGAAAATTGATTGGCTATATGCAGTTGCGGCTCGGGCCGAATCGCGTTGGACCTAAAGGCTGGCTACAGCCAATAGCTGACGTTATCAAATTACTGATGAAGGAAATCGTCATTCCTTCCGGTGCTAATAAACTATTATTCCTGATTGCCCCAGTTCTATTTATTGCTCCATCATTTGCCGCCTGGGCAGTGATTCCGTTTAATGCTGAGCTGGTGTTGGCCGACATCAATGTGGGCTTGCTATATATTTTGGCGATGACGTCGATTGCAGTGTATGGCGTGATTATTGCGGGCTGGGCTTCTAATTCAAAATATGCGCTTTTAGGTTCGTTACGTTCTGCCTCGCAAATCGTATCCTATGAAATTGCTATGGGTTTTGCACTGGTAGCGGTGCTGATGGCATCGGGCTCGATGAATCTTGGTGAAATTGTCAAGGCGCAGGAAGGGCCATTCTGGCACTGGTACTGGATTCCGTTACTGCCGATTTTGGCGGTGTACTGGATTTCCGGAGTTGCCGAAACCAATCGCGCGCCGTTTGATTTGCCTGAAGGCGAGTCGGAAATTGTGGCCGGTTTTCATGTGGAATATGCTGGCATTGGCTTTGCCCTGTTTTTCCTCGCCGAATACGCCAACATGATTCTGATTTCTGTGCTGACCGCCTTGTTTTTCTTCGGCGGCTGGCTCAATCCCTTTATGGGAATTCCTTATTTTGAAGCGGCGACAGACTGGATTCCAGGAACCGCCTGGTTACTTATCAAGGCGGCCTGGTTCCTGTTTATGATGATCTGGTTACGCGCGACCTTCCCACGCTACCGATATGACCAGGTCATGCGCCTTGGCTGGAAAGTGTTTATTCCGGTAACCGTAGTCTGGCTGATCGTTTTGACCTTTATGATTAAAGCCGGAGTTGGCCCCTGGTTCACTGGGCGAGGTGTCTTATGAGCAGGATGCGTCGCTGGTTCCGTAGTTACTTCCTTACCGAGCTGATTCGCGGCTTAAGGATCACCTGGGCACACTTGCGTAAGCGCAAAGTGACGGTGCAGTATCCAGAGGAAAAAACGCCGCAGTCACCACGTTTCAGAGGCCTGCATGCGTTACGTCGTTACCCCAATGGGGAAGAACGTTGTATCGCCTGTAAGTTGTGCGAAGCGGTTTGCCCCGCCGCCGCGATAACGATTGAAGCGGGGCCGCGTGAAAGCGATGGTACGCGCCGTACCACGCGTTACGAGATTGATATGTTTAAGTGTATCTACTGCGGCTTTTGTGAAGAGTCCTGCCCGGTGGATTCCATTGTGGAAACCCGAATATTTGATTATCACTTTGAGAAACGCGGTGACAATATCTTAACCAAGGAGCAGTTGTTGGCGATTGGTGATCGTTATGAAGCCATGATTGCCGAGGACCGAGAAAAAGATGCCAAATATCGCTAACAGACTGGTGTTTAGAAAAGTGGCTACTAATAGAAACAGCATAAAGAGCAGCTATGACCGTTGAGCAAATTGTATTTTATGTCTTCGCCACCCTGACCATATTGTCAGCGCTGGGCGTTGTGACTGTGCGCAACTCGGTGCAGGCGGTGTTATGTCTCGTGCTGACCTTTTTCTCCGCGGCGGTATTGTGGATGTTGCTGGAAGCTGAGTTTCTGGCGGTAGCTTTGGTTCTGGTCTACGTCGGTGCCGTGATGGTGCTGTTCCTGTTTGTGGTAATGATGCTCGATGTGGATTTTGCCAGCCTGAAACAGGGTTTTACGCGCTACGTTCCGTTGGGAATCTTGGTTGCGATAGGTTTGCTGATTGGCCTGTATTGGGTGCTGCGCGGCGAAGTGTTTGGGCTGGAAGCCATGCCAGAGCCCGCTAAACATGCAGCGGACCATAGCAATGTTGAAACGCTGGGCCTGCTACTTTATACCGATTACTTTTATGCCTTTGAAATTGCCGGGGTTATTCTGCTGGTTTCCATTGTGGCAGCTATATCGCTTACTTTCCGCGGGCGTCGCGAACGTCGAGGACAAAGCGTTCCGAGCCAGCATAGAGCGAGTAAGGATGAGCGATTGCACATTATTAAGATGGACGCAGAAGTGGCTCAGGATGACGAGTCGGAAACTGATGATTCGGAGAAGGCAGCGGGTAAAAACAGAGACCAGACAAAGGGAGAAACTTCATGAGCTTGACTCATTACTTGATGGTCAGCGCAATTCTGTTTGCAATCAGTGTGATTGGAATCATCATCAATCGTAAAAATGTCATCACCCTGTTGATGTGTATCGAGTTGATGTTGTTGGCAGTAAATACCAACTTTATTGCTTTCTCGCGTTATTTGAACGATGAAGTTGGGCAGATTTTCGTATTCTTTATCTTAACGGTAGCCGCTGCGGAGGCGGCGATCGGTCTGGCCATTCTGGTGGTGCTGTTCCGTAGTAACAAAGACATCGATGTGGAAGAGCTTAGGGAGTTAAAAGGCTGATGAGTATGCAAACCCAGCTATTAGTTATCGTATTAGCGCCATTGCTTGGGGCGATACTGGCGGGCCTGCTGGGCAAGCGGCTGGGTAAGCGTTTAACTCATCGTTTAACGATTGTTGGGGTTGCTGTTTCATTTATTCTATCGCTGAGAATATTTTGGGGTTATCTCTACGGTAATGCGACGCCTGTTGATATCACTGTCTATAACTGGGCAAGCTTCGCAGACTTATCCATCCAGATTGGTTTTATGATTGATAGCTTAAGTGCGCTGATGATGGTGGTGGTCACTTTCGTCAGTCTGATGGTGCATATCTATTCGATTGGTTATATGCATGATGACGATGGCTATCAGCGCTTTTTCAGCTACTTATCACTGTTTACTTTCTCGATGCTGATGCTGGTCATGGCCAATAACTTCCTGCAACTGTTCTTTGGTTGGGAAGCGGTTGGCCTGGTGTCCTATCTATTAATTGGTTTTTGGTACCAGAAGGAAAGCGCGATTTTTGCCAATATGAAAGCCTTTCTGGTCAACCGTGTCGGCGATTTTGGCTTTATTCTCGGTATTGGCGCCATCTTCCTATTGTTCGGTACTTTTGATTATGCGCCGATCTTTAAAACCATGGGCCAGGCCGAAGAAATCATGCAGATCAGTGAGCGCAGTGCTGAAAATGCGCTGGGACTGATGAGTCTTGATGGTAGTTTTGTGGCCTGGGGCGATACCACTTGGCCAATCATCACCTTTATCTGTATTTGTCTGTTTATCGGTGCCATGGGCAAGTCAGCACAGGTGCCATTGCATGTCTGGTTGCCGGATTCGATGGAAGGTCCAACGCCAATTTCTGCACTGATTCATGCAGCAACCATGGTTACTGCCGGTGTCTTTATGGTGGCGCGAATGTCGCCGCTGTTTGAGTTCTCCGAAACTGCCTTGATGGTGGTGACCGTTATCGGTGCAATCACGGCGCTGTTTATGGGGCTGGTGGCGATAGTGCAGAACGATATCAAGCGCATCATTGCTTATTCCACCTTGTCGCAATTGGGTTACATGGTGGTGGCGCTTGGCGTTTCGGCTTATTCAGCTGCTATTTTCCACCTGTTTACTCATGCCTTCTTCAAGGCATTGCTATTCCTCGGTGCTGGCTCGGTGATCGTGGCGCTGCATCATGAGCAGAATATTCGCAAAATGGGAGGGCTCTATAAAAGATTGCCATTGACCTACTGGACGACTTTAATCGGAACGCTTGCCCTGATAGGGACTCCATTTTTCGCAGGCTTTTATTCAAAAGATGCCATCATCATGGCGGCAGGGCAGGCTCAGGGGCCGGCTGCCAGTTTTGCCTATTTTGCGGTAATGGCCGGAGTGGTGATTACCGCTCTTTATAGTATTCGAATGTTACTGGTAGTGTTTCATGGCAAAAGCACGCTTGATGAGCAGCATCTGAGTCAGTTAACCGAATCACCGCGGGTTATTACCTGGCCTTTGATAGCCCTGGCTGTACCATCATTGATGATTGGCTGGTTTATGACTCAGCCGATGCTGGATGGTGATTATTTTGCTGAGTCATTAATGGTGTTAACCAGTCATGACACCATGCAGGCTTTCCGTGAAGAATTTACTGGCGCAATGAGCTTTGCGATGCATGGATTTATGACACCAGTGTTCTGGCTGATGTTGGCGGGTGTTGTTACAGCGCTCATTTTTATCTGGTTCAAGCCTGGCTGGGGTGTCGCGGTAGGCAAAATGTTAACACCCATCAATCGATTATTGCAGCGCAAGTATTTCTTTGACGAGGTTTACCAGAAGGTCTTTGCCAAAGGTTCTTATTCGCTGGGCGACATGCTCTGGCAGTACGGCGATAAGGCGGTAATTGATGATGGTATCGTCAACAGTGGTGCTCAGACGTTGGGTCGAATCGGGCAAAAGCTACGTAAGTTACAGACAGGCTATTTATACCACTACGCGCTGGTGATGGTGCTCGGTTTGGTGGCCTTATTGCTATGGCTGATACTGAGAAATTAATGATGAGAATTGATGTGCTGAATTTAAGGTACCGAATACTACGAAGGATGAAGAATAACTGATTATGTTAGAACAACTCCCCATCCTCAGTTTGTTGATCTGGATGCCGGTTATCGGTGGTCTGGTGATCATGTTTGGTCCTGGCGATCGTTTACTGGCGGTCAGTCAGCGCGTCGGTATTCTGCTTGGCATCATAACCTTGCTGCTCAGTTGCTGGTTAGCCTGGGCTTTTGCCACCGACACCGCAGAGATGCAATTCGCCGAAACGGCTCGCTGGATCCCTTCGCTTAATATTCGCTATGACCTGGCTATTGATGGCATTTCCCTACCGCTGATTGTATTGACCAGTTTGATTGGTTTGCTGGTGTTGATTAGTGCCACCAGCGCGATCAAGAAGCGCCAGTCGCAATACTTTGCTGCGGTATTGATGATGACCGGTTTGATGAATGGGGTATTTGCCGCGCAGGACGCCATTCTGTTTTATGTATTCTGGGAAGCCATGCTGATCCCTATGTTCCTCCTGATCGGTATCTGGGGTGGGCCAAACCGCATTTATGCAACCGTGAAGTTCTTTCTGTTTACCTTTTTCGGCTCAATCTTCATGCTGGTGGCGCTTATCTATATGGGGCGTGAGGCTGATAGTTTCGCCATCAGCAAGTTGCAACAGCTGCCCTTATCACTGACCGAACAGAAGTGGATTTTCTTTGCTTTCCTGCTGGCTTTTGCAGTAAAAATTCCGATGTTCCCAGTACACACCTGGTTACCGGATGCGCACGTTGAGGCACCGACAGGAGGCTCGGTGATTCTGGCTGCCATCATGCTAAAAATGGGTGGCTATGGTTTCTTGAGATTCAGCCTGCCGATTACGCCTGATGCGGTAGCGGAATATGCCTACTGGCTGATCCTGTTCTCGTTAATTGCAATTGTCTATATCGGACTGGTAGCGCTGGCACAGAAAGACATGAAAAAGCTGATCGCCTATTCGTCGATTGCGCATATGGGCTTTGTGACGCTCGGTACCTTTATCATCGTCTATCTGACTGCTTCTCAGGCACAGTCTATGGCGTTGCAGGGCGCGATGGTGCAAATGATTTCGCATGGACTGGTTTCCGGCGCTTTATTCTTCTCGATTGGTGTTTTATATGACCGTATGCATAGCCGAGAGATTGCCGATTATGGTGGTGTTGTTAATTCAATGCCGATTTTCGCATCGCTACTGATGCTGTTTATTCTGGCTAATGCTGGCCTGCCGGGCACTTCGGGTTTTGTCGGTGAATTCTTTGTCATTATTGCTTCTTTCCAGGCTGACTGGCGGATTTCAATGGTGGCCGCTTTGACTCTGATCCTAGCAGCAGCCTATAGCCTGTGGGTTTATAAACGCGTTATCTTTGGCAAACCGGTTAATGAAACTGTTGCGCGTCTGGAAGACGTTACCAAGCGCGAACGTCTGGTGTTGTTTACTTTGGCAATCTTGATTATTGCGCTTGGAGTCTATCCACAACCATTAATTGAGATTATGCAGCCTAGCCTGGAGAAAATTATTGAATCCGCAACCTTGACAAAAATCGGAGGCCTGGAATGAGCGTTGATTTGATGCCGATGTTGCCGGAACTATTTTTATTAACCGCGACCTGTATTCTGTTAATCGTAGATGTCTTTGCAAAGGATTTCGATCGATTACAGACCTATCGCCTGGCCCAACTGAGTCTGTTGATAACCGGTGTCATAGTCATTGCTCAGTTCCCGGATTTGCAGTATCACCTCTATCAGCGGCACTTCATCCTCGACCCTATGGCTGCCACAGTTAAAGTTAGTGTCATTGCCTTGACTATGATCGCCATGATGTTTGCTCGGCCTTATATTTTGCAGCGGCCTATCTTACGCGGTGAATACTTTATCCTGCATCTGTTTGCCGTGATCGGCATGATGGTGCTGGCAGGAGGAGGCAGTTTATTAACGCTGTATTTAGGTCTTGAATTATTGTCACTGAGCCTTTACGCGCTGGTGGCCATGCATAGACACTCGACACTTTCCTCCGAAGCCGCCGTAAAATATTTTGTGATGGGTGCTATCGCCAGCGGCTTCCTGTTATACGGCATGTCGATGGTTTATGGTGTTACCGGCAAAATCCATATCACCGATATCGCTCAGTATTTAGAAACGGCCGAAGCGAGTCTGACCCTGCGCTTTGGTCTAGTCTTCATGGTGGTGGCCATGGCCTTTAAGTTTGGGGCGGTACCATTCCAGATGTGGGTTCCGGATGTCTATCACGGCGCTCCAACCTCGGTTACCGCTTTTATCGCCTCTGCGCCGAAAATCGCCGCTTTTGCCTTGGTTATCCGTATATTAGGTTACGGGTTTGAGAAAGTGCTAATTGATTGGCAGGGCATGTTGATCATCATGGCAACCCTGTCGATAGTTATCGGTAATCTGGTGGCGCTGGCTCAGGACAATATCAAACGGCTATTGGCTTATTCGGCAATAGCCCATGTCGGCTATTTCCTGCTGGGTATTATCGCTGGTAATGGTGTCGGCTATTCCGCTGCTTTCTTCTATATAATCACTTACGCCATCATGTCCCTGGGCGGATTCGGTTGTTTGATTTATCTTGCCAAAGGCAAGCAGGAAGTCAGTCTAATTAGCGATCTAAAAGGACTGGGGCAACGCAATCCCTGGGGCGGCCTGCTCATCAGCTTCCTGTTTCTGTCAATGGCTGGACTACCACCGTTTGTTGGTTTCTGGGCTAAACTCGAAGTGATTCGCGCTGTGCTGGAAGCTAATTTAGTCTGGTTGGCCATATTGGCAGCAGCAATGTCAATCGTGGGGCTTTTCTATTACCTGAAAGTGGTCAAAGTCATATTCTTTGATCCACCAGAAGCAGAAACCAAGGTCAAAGCGGAACGTGGTTTACGTCTGGCGCTGGGCATAACTGGGGTTACAGTGGTCGCTCTCGGCCTGTTCCCTGCGCAGCTGCTGGAAGTCTGCCGTCAGGCTTTTCAATACTTATAACTCTATATATGTAGAAATGAATACAAGTAATAGAATTCCTTTAGAAAGACTATTCCCCGAGCTAGATTGGCAGAATATTAAGATTCATATAGCCCAAAAATCAGGAAATGAAAGACCTATAGATGTATTTACAAATAGCTTTTTAGATTGGCAGGATAGATGGAATGGAGGCTTTCACTCCAATCATTGTTGGAATAGGGATTTTGTATTTTCATTAATTGAACTACCAGCAGAGCCAGGAAAATGGCTGTTTGGTGGGTTATTTAGGGTACTAGAATATAAAAAAGGATTATATAAAGGTAGAAGCGGGGTAATGTATAAAGTCGTTCATTCTGATGAATTAGATTCATTAGTAGGCCGTTTGGTAGTGCATTGGGAGAAGGATGCAAGGGCAAAAGGAAGAAAACCTGAAAGTATATTATCTGATATGGCAATCTCTGAGATTTTACCTGAGCAATATGCTGGGGAGGATTTTCCAGGTTATTATCTGATAAATCATAGTTATAGTACTTTGGAAAAAATATGGAGGGATCTAAAAGCTGACTGGTTTGCTGCCTTGGCAAATTGTAAAGGAGTATATTTAATTTCTGATGTTGAATCGGGCCTTCGTTATGTTGGCTCTGCATCAGGTGAGAATGGAATTTGGTCTAGATGGTCAAATTACTTTAACACAGGAGGGCATGGAGGTAACAAATTGATAAGAAAACTTCTATCAAAACAAGATGATGGGGTCGAGTATGCAAGAAAGAATTTTGTCTTCAGTCTGTTAGAGCAGGCATCTAGTAGAGATAGTGAGCATCATATCATTAGCCGAGAGTCGTACTGGAAAAGGGTGCTAATGACTTATGGTAAGTTTGGTCTTAATGATAATAAGTAGCTGATAACAACATAAAATTAATTTACTTAATTTTCCCTCTTGTCAAAATACATTAAATGCGTATAATGCCGCTCTGTCGATGCGGGGTGGAGCAGCCTGGTAGCTCGTCGGGCTCATAACCCGAAGGTCGTTG
>NZ_JABURJ010000073.1 GCF_014762745.1 Kangiella sp. | reverse complement strand
GCGACCCAGTAGACGTATTGGTTCCAACACCTTTCCCATTACTTCCTGGCTGTGTCATTCCTTGCCGCCCGATTGGCGTATTGAAAATGACCGACGAATCAGGCGAAGACGCCAAAGTTATCGCCATTCCAACTGGCAAACTAAGCTCAATGTATCAAGGTATTCATGAAATTGAAGAATTGCCAGAATTGCTTCGCAATCAGATCGAACACTTCTTCGAACACTACAAAGATCTTGAGCCAGGCAAATGGGTAAAAATTGCAGGCTGGGAAGGTGCAGAAGCAGCCAAGCAAGAAATCCTCGAAAGTATGGAAGCTTATAAGAATAGTTAATAAGCTATATTCCCTGCTCTTAATAAAAAAGCCTGCTTATAGCAGGCTTTTTTATTTCTGGAACCACTCGGCAACAACCTTATTTAAAATACAACTTAGTGGCCCAGAGAATACCGATTGGTTGAATGTAGCACCAATAACCCCTTTATATTGAGCTAAGACACGTACAAAATATAGCAATCAAAATCGTGGATGATTTTGATAAGAATTTTCAGCACAGGGATGTGATGTAAATTCTGGTGCGTTAAGTATTTTGGGAGTGGCGCAGGCAGTCACGCGAAGCGTGGCCTCAATATACGGGTGGTCTTCTTTTGGTTACTTTTCTTGACCACGCAAGAAAAGTAACTCGCCGAGTGGCGAAACTCACTATTATAAGAATAATTTAAAATACTGTTCTATTAAAAAACTTAGCAAAACAGAACCATCAAGTAATAATTTTTTGCAGAAGATGTCTTTCTTTCTGGTACATCTCAATTAATTGCTGCTGTAGCTGTAAGTCATTCGGTTGTTGCTCAAGTGCAACGGCATATTGCTGTTGCGCGTTTCGTAGATCTTTCAGGGATTGACGAACCGAAGGATCGAGGCCTGCCTGTGACTGGTCTAACTGATAGCCTAACTTGGCATAGTATTGGCTATTGGCTAGTTGCAAACTGGCTACCGTCATATCGAAACTTGATGGGTGTCCTTGGCTTGATACGCCATGACTTGCCACTTGTGGACTATCAATGGTGCTCTGTTGCCAGGGTGAAATGGTATAGAAAGTCACGGCAAGAACTAACACCGCGGCAGCGGCCATCGGCTGCCAGAACTTTCTGTGCCTTATCGTTGCCTGCTGCTCATTATCGCTGCTTGCTGATTGTGCTGTGTCTCGTGGCTCAAGACTGGCTTTAATCTGCTGCCAACGATCGGGCGCTTCAATGGCATCAGGCAACTGCTGCAAGCGCTCAACTAGCGCTTTGGTCTCTTGCTCTGTTAATTGCTTATCTGTCATACCATTTCCTATTAATTCACCAGTTCAGTCATAGCCAGTTATCGTTCTAACTGCTCTTTAAGTAATACTCGTGCTCGGCTCAGATGCGCTTTGCAGGTACCACTGGCAATACCTAAGGTATCGCCGATTTCTTCATGGGTCATGCCTACAATATCATGCAGTAACAACACATTTTTAGCCTGGGCTGGCAACTTAACAATCGCCTTTTCCAGATCTATCTGCAGCGGATGATGCGTTGCCGAAAGCTCATCTTCAAACGCCTGCTGCCAATCCTGGTCGGCGTAAATCTCGATCTGATTCTTACGCTGCTCATTCAGCACTACATTAACCGCAATCCGATACACCCAGGTGCTAAATTTGCTATGACCTTCAAAATTCTCCAACGCCTGCCATGCCTTGATAAATGCATCCTGCATATGCTCTTCGGCCAATGTCGGGCGACCAGTCATCCGTAAACACAGCAAGTAAATCTTGTTACTGAACAACCGATACAGACTTTCAAACGCCTGCATATCACCCTGCTTGGCCAAGGCCACCAGCTGGGTTTCATTATCTACATCCTGTTGTTGTTTGGGCTGTGCTTGCAAGGTTCTGATTATCGCTGTGTTTTACTTTTAGATGCTCAGTCTAGCAAAAGGGTTTAGTGACAGTCCTTTAATTTTTTTGCACTATTTAGAATGATATTAATAGTCGCTTTTCTCTAAGCGCAGGATCGGTTTACCCAAGGGGACAAACCCTACGTCAGTGTAACCAATCGTTAGTTATAGTCCATTAAATCAGCGTGATAGCTAAGGTATTTTCCACGTTCATGTCCCCTAAAGGGGCTTCCTTTGGTCGTTTTTACGAGCAAAAAACGAACCAAAAAACTCGCCCTAAAAGTTAGGCGCTTCGCGCTTCCCTCACTATCCAAAATCACTTAACGTGCCGTACCACGGGCATTCCTTGCAGTCACCACGAAACATCCGTGTTTCGAATTTGCTAAATTGGGCTGTTCCCTAAAGGGATTTCCTTCGGTCACCTTCCAATTTACACTATAATTTTGGATACTTCGGCTACCTTTTAATGGGGTATTTGGTGCAAGTCGTTGCTTTTATCAGTCTATTTGCACTAGTTATGTATACATAAAGTAAGAATAAAAAAAGGCCCTTGGGGAAGGGCCTAAAGGGGGATGTCATGCTCTCTAATGAGATCTCCCTACATAGAGAGGAGTCAGAGAGTGACTTCACTTACTACAGGGGGTAAATCTTAGCGAAGAGACATATTTCAAGAGTGTTAGGAGGGCAAACTCCTGAAACAGTCAGTATCGGCTTGTCTCAGGAGTTATTATGCAAAATTGGTCTTAATTAATAAAATTGATTATCTTTATAAAACTAATAGCTTTGAACTATAAAATATAAATAAAAGCTATGGCTAACCACCTTTTAATAAATCAATTAAATCAATCGTTGCAGCGTTGGCGCGTGAAATATACGAAGACATCACCAAAGAATGATTGGAGAAGAAACCAAACTCATCACCATTAAGAATCATCGGACTCCAGATGGTTTCCTGAGTAGCTTCCAGCTCCATAATAATTTGTTGAAAGCTGGTGCGTGCGTTTTTATCTTCAAGCACATGGGCAAAATCTTTCTCAATAGCTTTTAACAGCTGTATCTGTGCCCAGGTTGCGCCACGCGCTTCCCAGAATACATCATCAATCTCCATCCATGGTGTCTTTACGGTTACGATCTGGCTGGTTGGCGTCGATTGCTCGGCAGCAGCATCATTCGACAAGTCAGTGTTAATTCTTGAACGGCCAACGCTGGCACTTAGTCGTTGCGACAAACCGCCAAGACGTTTGCTGACAATCTCTAACCACTTACGAAGATTGTCTGAACGCGCATAAAACTGAGTATTGGAGTCCTGCGGATCAGCCAGGCGGTCACGATACTCTCTTAACAACTTCACACCTTTACGATATTCACGCTCAGCACGAGGAAACATCCATTTTCTATGGTCAATGTTAAAAGCCGGCTCTGCAAATTTTAGCGCCTCATCTTCCAAGGATTGTGACTGAGAACGGCTCATGTCATTACGCAACACCTGAGCCATATCACGAATCTGTACCAGGGCACCAAATTCAAATGCCGGCATATTGTCCATAAAGATACTGGGCGGCGTGATATCGTTACTCAAAAAGCCTCCGCTTTTATCCAGCAGTTTCTCAACAATCTGTGCTGTAGTTTCGACCGTCACATAGCCGCGCGGAATGTCGCCAACATAAGTTTTCTGAATAGCGTCTACATCCACCGGATCTGGGTCAGAACTCCAGACAAAGATGAAAACCAACATCAGCACCACTAAGACCAGCAAAGTAGCCAAAATGGCCGTCCACTTCTTACGGCTTCTTCCGTTGCCGCTTACTGCATCAAATTCAATATCAGATTCACTCATGCGTCGCGTATCCCTATAATTAGCTTAAATTAAGCTGTGTTTCTATTTAGCTTGACGAACTTTAAAGGCAACCTCAATAGGCTCCCTGTCCTTAAAATGTAAACGGATATTATAGCTCTTCCCTTCGACCAAAGGCTCTTTAACACCCATTATCATGATGTGCTTTGCGCCTGGCTGGAAAACCAGTTCATTATCAATAACAAGTTCATCCAGGTGTTCCATCTTGGCCATACCATCGACTACTTTGGATTCATGCATCATGGCGTGGTTTGCCCAGTCCAGCGACACATCTTCTAACACAATAGGCGCCCCAGTATTGTTTTTTATGGACATAAAACCTGCTGTGCTGCTAACGCCCTCCGGCATCAGTCGTAGCCAGGGATCTTCAATTTCAATATCAGGCTTTGGTGCACAGCTTGCCAAAAAGCTGACAGCAATCAATAAAAAAACAGTTAATGTCTTTAATGGGTTCATAATCAGGCTTTCATTGGAAATATTGAAGTGATACGGGTATTGTACTGACAAACTCATATTAACTCTATGACCAACTTATGAAGAGCATTATCGATCCCGCCCCTATTCCAATGATACCCGTTATCAATGTCATTGACTCCGACAGCGATGAAGGCTTCTCCACTGGCTCAGAGCCGATTTATGAAAGCCAGTTCCCGGTCAGACGAATTTATTGTGTTGGCAGAAACTATGCTGCCCATGCCCGCGAAATGGGCCATGATGAACGAGAAGCGCCTTTTTTCTTCAGCAAACCTGCTGATGCCATCGTCGTTAACCCTAAAAGACTCGCTTATCCGAGAATGACCAATGATTTGCACCACGAGGTTGAGCTGGTTGTAGCAATTGGTGAACCTGCAGAATCGGTTTCAGTAGAACAGGCAGAAAAGTGTATTTTAGGTTATGCACTGGGAATTGACCTGACCAAGCGCGACCTGCAAGCTGAAGCCAAAAGCAAAGGCCGTCCATGGGACCTGGCAAAAGGGTTTGATCAATCCGCACCCATCAGCTCAATAATCCTAAAAGAAGAATTGGGGTTAGTGACTTCTGGCAAGATATCCCTATCCGTTGATAACGACATCAAGCAATCAGCTGATATCAGCGACATGATCTGGTCGATTCCAGAAATTATCAGCGAACTGTCTAAACACATTTCGCTACAGCCGGGCGATCTTATATTTACCGGAACGCCGGAAGGTGTTGGCCCCATTCAGAAGGGACAGCTTGTTCAGGCAGAAGTGCTGAATCGATTGAAACTGGCGTTTACGGTTGTTTGATAAATCTATGCTAAATAAAAAAAGGCGGTTCTAAGACCGCCTTTTTTAACTCTAAAAGTAGGTTATAACGTCTGATAAATAAAGGTAACAATCTGAGCGGGCTTGATAAAGTTTTTACCATTCTCTTCATCGTATTTTGCGCTTGGCTTTTCGGCTAACACTTCTTCCAAGCTCATGCCTTGGTCTTTCAACTTGGCAATAGAGTTGCGCAGGTCTTTGAGCATGGCTACAAATTCAGACAGCTCTTTTTTATTCGACATTGGGCCGTGGCCAGGAATGATTTGGGTCTCGTCATTGGCTAACGACAGGCCTTTTTCAACGGCTGCGATATAACCATCGACAGTGCCGCCGCTGCTGACATCAATAAAGGGATAACCAATATTGAAATAGCTGTCCCCCATGTGCAACACATTATCTTTTGCGAAATAAATAATGGAGTCGCCATCAGTGTGTGCATTGGCTACGTGATACACGCGCATTTCATCGCCATTCAGATGCAGACTTAACTCTTTATCAAAAGTAATTACCGGCAGCGCACCTTCCGGTGATGGTTCTACTTTTCGACCCAATGAAGACATTTCTAGGCCAGCACTCATGCGCTGTCTGACATTATCATGCGCCACGATTACAGTGCCGCTTTTGGCAAAGTTTTCATTGCCGCCTACATGGTCACCATGCCAATGAGTATTGATCAGATAGCTTACCGGCTGGTCGGTAATTTCAGCAATGGCAGCTTTAATTTTGTCGCTCAGCTGGCCGTACTGATCATCGATCATATAGACGCCATCGTCACCCACTGACAGGCCAATATTGCCACCCTGACCAAAAAGGACATAAATACCATCCGTTAATTTCTGTGCTTTGATTTCTACTTCTGGGCCACTATCCGCGTGAGCATAAGCCTGTCCACTGAAGGCCAGCACCAAACTCGCCGCCGTCACGGATAACGTTGTTAATGTTCTTTTAAACATAGTCTTTCCCCACATTTGTTTACATTCGCGGTCTACAGTTTAACCGAAACTTATGTAAAATAATTGTGAATAGACCCAACAAACACTAAGAGATTTTTATGGATACCCAGAAGGCACAAGAGTTTATCGATAAGAAATGGGACGATGAAATAGTCCCAGAGTTAATTGAATACATTAAAATTCCTAACAAATCCCCACATTTTGATCCGAAATGGGACGAGCACGGCTACATGGAGAAGGCAGTTCAGCAAATTGCCAACTGGTGCGAAGCTCAGGATATTCCGAACAAAACTCTCGAGATCGTCAGAATCCCCGGTAGAACACCGCTGATTTTCATGGAAATTGCCGCCAGCGACGGTACCA
Source organism: Kangiella sp. (assembly GCF_014762745.1). Lineage (GTDB taxonomy): Bacteria > Pseudomonadota > Gammaproteobacteria > Enterobacterales > Kangiellaceae > Kangiella. Next base: position 16,497 of record NZ_JABURJ010000073.1, on the reverse strand, counting down.
ATAATCCAAGTGACGATACTATTTTGATGTATGGCCATTTGGATAAACAGCCGGAAATGTCGGGCTGGGAAGAAGGTCTTGGTCCATGGATTCCGGTCATGCGAGATAACAAGTTATATGGTCGTGGCGGCGCAGACGATGGCTACGCAGCCTATGCATCACTAACTGCCTTGATGGCCATTCAAAAACAGGGGCTTCCACACGCACGTACTGTGGTTATTATCGAAGCCTGCGAGGAATCCGGAAGCTATGATCTGCCCTACTACATCGACCAGCTGCGTGATCGTATCGGTGAGCCATCATTGGTCATCTGTCTCGATTCTGGTGCCGGTAACTATGAACAACTCTGGTGCACCATGAGTTTGCGCGGCATGGCCAGTGGCACACTAAAAGTCGATGTCTTGCGTGAAGGTATCCACTCAGGCATGGGCAGCGGCGTTGTTCCTTCATCCTTCCGAATCATTCGCCAGCTTCTGAACCGTCTTGAAGATGATAAAAGTGGCAGACTGTTGCCCCAAGAATTTTATGCCGACATCCCACATCAGCGCCTTGAGCAAACGTTAAAAGTGGCTGAAGTTTTGGGTGATGGCATCGTCGAAGCCTATCCGTTCGTCGAAGGCGTTGAACCGATGGCTGAAAACAACTTTGAGCGTCTACTCAATCGTAACTGGCGACCCGCACTTTCTTACACCGGCGCCTCTGGTATGCCAGAGATTGAAAACGCTGGTAACGTCTTGCGACCGACTACTTCGCTGAAATTATCGCTACGCCTACCACCAACAGCAGACAGCGAAAAAGCAACCGAAGCACTAACCAAAATTCTAACCGAGAACCCACCAAGCAATGCCAAAGTCAGCTTCGAACCTGATCAGGCTGGTGACGGCTGGAATGCCCCGGATGTTGCACCGTGGCTAGCAGAGTCACTGGAACGCGGCTCGCAGAATGTCTATGGCAAACCCGCCATGTACATGGGCGAAGGCGGCACCATCCCCTTCATGGGCATGCTCGGCGAAAAATTCCCCAAAGCACAATTCATGATCACCGGCGTGCTTGGACCAAACTCCAATGCCCACGGCCCGAATGAATTCCTGCATATTCCATTCGCCAAGAAACTCACCACCTGTGTGTCACAGGTGATCGTTGATCATTACAAGCGGGGGTAATCTAACCTTGTTTGATGGGTTACGCTTTTTAAGCTAACCCATCCTATAAGTTAAGGTAGAAACTTTCAGTCTCGCACCCTAAATCCCCTTTTGATTGAGCTGAGTAGTAACCAATTCATAGCAATTCAAAACAGGAAGTTTTGAATAGTAAAATTCGGGCAGGTGACCGCAGGAAATCCCTTTAGGGAGATGGAACGTATTTTACGGTGCGTTAAATGGATTGGTGAATACGAAGGGAATTTCGCAGAGCGAAACCTCAATCACGGGGTGTCCTTTCTTTTATGAAGTACATCCCTGTACTTCACCCTTCGGGTTAGCTTCGCTATTCAAAATAGTTCCTGACGATTTTGTTGCCCCTTTTAGCAAAAAGACAAATTTGTCTGGAACAAATTTGAACAGCGGAGGGGAGCGACGCTGGCTTTAGCGGAATACAGGGATGTATTCCGTAAAAGGGACTCGCCGAGGGGCGAAAAACAAAATAGAGGAATGATCTTAAGAAGAGCATGGATTTACCCAGGGGCATTCACTTTGGTCACCCTCCTTCGCGGGCGACCGTAGGAAGCGCCCGTGGTGAATGACGCATGGAATAAAATAAGGCAATCACAACCAATCCGTCAGCACAAAACCAACCCCAAGGCGATTTACATGACGGTTATAATCAATCAAGCTTTCGCCGTAGCCATTAAAATACTGTACATAACCACGCAACTTACCATCATCATCTAGCGGGAAGGTCCAATCCAATTGGATGGCACCTTTATTATCAGAACGCAGGTTGTTTCTAATCATAACCCCGAAGTTTTGCTCGTCCCATTTGTATGCGGTGTAAAGTTCGAAGTAGCCCATATAATCATCAATATCAGGGTTATCATCTCCATCGGGTTGCAAAGGATCATCTTTGCGTTCTTCCGGAATACGCCACCAGGGATTAAACAGCACAACCCAACGCTCTTTTTCAAAAGCCATTCTCGCATACAGTCGATTCCAGCTACGGGATTTCAAGCCACTTTGACCATTGGACTGATGCGAAACGCCCGTTGAAAAAATAGGAATTTGCCAGCCGCCAATTTTCCAATCGGTAGCCCAGGTAGCATAAACTTCCGGTTCATGATTGGTTTCACGGAACGGGCTCGACACATCCGAGTTATAGGCCTGCCAATATGACTGTCCGGTATAGGCAAAAAATAAGGCGCTATTCTCACCGAAAGGCTCTTCCCAAATCGGCGTTTTAAAACTTACTTGGAACTTAACTTCGATATTATCAACATCTCTGTTTTCACCCACAGCATCCAAGCTCTCCTGATTAGGTCGGCGATTAAAGGTTACTGGCAACAGATAGTTAGGTTTATGAGGCAGAATCGCAAACCGATTATCGCTGGCACGATACTCCAATCTTAATCGCTTTTTAATGACGTCAGAGTCTTCCTGTGCAGTTTCACTGGAAGCATTTTCAGACTCATCAGTGAAACTGTCATCAGGCAACAGTTCCTTGCTTGGTCTATAAATCGCTAAATTACTGTCCTTGGAGCAGTAAGCCTGAATTTCTGAAATTGGAGTATCTTTGTCGCGCTTATCAAACTCCTGCAAAATGCAACGATCATAATCTTCCTTAAAACCCTGTAGAGTTTCCTTGGAATGATCAAAAATGTCTTTTTGTTCCTCCGATTCAGATGCCGATTGAGCACCCTCTTCAGCAGTCAAACCCGCATTTGCATTTAACAGTAGTAAGGTCGCGCAAATCCAAAGCAAAGCCTTATATTTCATAGGATTACTGTTTATTTAAAGTAAGAATGAAGAAAATTGTAGCAGATTAAAATGAAGAGAACATGAATTGTTATGATAAGTGGGAACAAGGGCAATAAGCCAAACAGGTAACCTCCATCAGAGGCTACCTGTCTAACCTATCGACTACCCCTCTACAATTTGCTTGAGGTTTTGCAGACCTTTTTCATATTGAGGGCCTACGGCTCCATCCATCAGGAAGTAACCGACATAACGCCCCATAAGATCATTTCCAAAATCGACATCAAATGTCCAGGTTACCCGAGTCTCTTCATATGAAATTTCATCAAGAATAAAAGAGCTTTCGGCAGGCATTTGTTCCTGACCAAACTTCATCTCGAACTTAACAAGGTTAGGATAGTTACTTTCAATAATTTTGTAGGTGCCCGAACCTACTTCCTGCATCTGACTATCCCAGGCCATAGTGGCACCTACACCGGTAGAAGGGCCTGTATAGGTGTAACTAGCATTGGGATCAATTTCCGCCCACGGAGACCAATTATTAAAGTTCTGGAGATTATTAACTTGATTGAATACTGTGTCTTTAGTGGCATTCACAGTAATAGAACGCTCGACATGACGGGTTTGCGGTAGGAGGAAACCAACCACCACAAGAACCACAGCGAGCACCGCGATAATGATTAGTAACCATTTAAGAAACTTCATAGAACCTCCAACATTCAGGGAGAGTTACTACTTTAGCTTAAACTAATGCAAATTTGCAAATTTAGTGACAGAGTTCACGTTTTGGCTAACAGATGTGCGCTGATTGGGGTTACTGCAGATGGCAATTCAGAAAAGCGTTACCGTACTCTTCCAACTCCCCTTTGAGATAGTCGGGGTAAATTTCGAATCCATAATACTCGCGGTCATGTTCCCACCGCTCTTTTAGCTCCTGATAGATCTTCTCAGCGTCAGATTCTATTTGTTTTCTAATCTCAGCATAGTCTTCCCGATCGGCATAGAGTCGCTGGATGCTATTTCTCCAACTCACTGAATCTAAGAACATACTTTTTAAAGCAGGATCACTCTGATGAATATCAAGCTGTAATTTTTCATAAGCCAAGCTTTTTGCAATCAGCTCTTGAATAACAGCCTGGTCACCAGACTTTGCGTCTAATCGCTTCGCCGCCATATCAAGCAGCAAAGTCATTTCAAAAATTGCACCAACCTTACCAAAAACAGCTGCGTTATAAAGATAACTCTCCCCTTCATTAATACCATCAAGATCGACTTTATGATTATTCACAATATCTTTGGTTTGCTGAGAACTACGATAGCGACTGTCAGGGCCTGAGATTCTCACCCCTAAAGCCGAATACCAAATTTTCTCAGAGCCATAAATAATCATAGCTTTGGAGTCATTTGAATCGGCCAACACCTTCAGGGTTTCAAAAGGCATTCCTTGATACGCCCCCTCTCCTGCAAGCTCGTCCTCACTAAGGTAAAAGTCCTGAATCGTTTGATTAAACTGCTTATCAAGCTCCGGATATTGTTCTGAGAGTTGCTCTTTACACACATTCGATGGAGGTTTTGTTTGAGTTTTTTCAGAATTCACGGCCTCATCATTAGCTGAAACCGTTTCTACAACTGGTTCACTTTGAGTATTAGCGACATCTGTTGTCTGAGGAGGAGTTACTTGAGAAGCCGGATCGAATTGAGCTGTTTGAATATCAGGCTCACCCTTCAGCCAGAACAATAATAAGAAAGCTGTAAACAAACCAAACAAGAGTACTAGCGTCTTTTTCAAAACAATCCAAACCTTCTCTACTATCCTTACCCATCAATTCAATAGCTTATAACAGGCTTCCATTGCTTCGCTATATTCAACCAAATCACCTGTGATGAATTTTGGGTGAACTGGCAAACCATGATAATTGCGACGCTCTTTCCAGCGCCTAAATAACTCTTCAAACTCGTAATCAGCTCTTTCCTGAACATTGGCCTTAAAAACTTTGAAGTCATCATTTTCAACAAAGGGCTTAAAAGCTCTACGCTCCACAGACTCCAGTTGGCTTTTCATGATTTCTTGCATAATTCCATCTTCACGGTGAACTTCGCGAGCCAGTTCAGAGTAGGCCAAAATTTTTGCGATAAGTTTCTGCACCTTCTTTTCATCAGTATCTTCACTTAACCGACTCACTCCAGCACTCGCAAGGGACGCATACTCTGCAAAACCTCCTAACCTTCCAAGAGTGGCGGCACGAAATAAGTAGTCTTCGCCCTGCTCCAAAAGCTCGAGATCAAGCTTGTGATTTTTTGCTATTTCTTTTCTTTCTTCACTACTTAATCTTGGAACATCACTATGATTATTGATCGTTAATCCAGTTGAAGCTAACCACATTATTTCGGTACCAAGAACAAACAAGGCATCAACGTCATCGGCTTCCGCCAGAGACTTTAAACTCGCTGTTGGCATGGTTTGATAGGGACTAATACCGGCAGCCATTTCGCCATCGGAATATACCTTTGACATGACCTTATATAATTCAATATCCATCCCAGGATATTGCTGATCGACCTGCTCAGAGCAATCCCTGAAAGCCGGATAAATGTTTGTAACCTGCTTCTTCTCTGTAACGGGTTTTTCTTCTTTATCCGCACCCTTCTCTACCGAGACTGTTAAGTCACTGGCACTTGCAACTTCTTGGGTAAGCTCTTGTGCAGGCTCCTGAAATGCTTCTTTCTTCTTTTGTGGTGTTGGTTCTGATTGTTGCCAAAAATATACTATTGAAATAATGACTAGCAGACTAACTAACAGTATCAAGATCTTCTTCATAAATTGCTAAAGCTCCTTCAAGCACTTCAAGTCCTGCACCTTTTTTATAGGCGTTTTCACTAAGATATCGGCGCCATAATTTGCCTTTAGGTTGGGCAAAAAACAGACCGAGTATATGACGGGTCATGTGGCCAAGATAAATATCCTGATCAAGCTGACTTTGTACATAGTCCATGTATTCACGGGCAATTTCAATGCGCGATGGGATGGGGTTATTTTTTCCGTAAAAACGATTGTCGACTTCGGCCAGGAAATACGGATTATGGTATGCCTCACGCCCAATCATGACGCCATCGGCGTGTTGCATGTGCTCTTCGGCCTGCTCCAGCGTATTGATTCCACCATTGACGATAATCTCCAGGTCAGGAAAATCTTTTTTCACCTGATAGGCAACGTCATATCGTAGTGGAGGAATCTCACGGTTTTCCTTGGGACTCAAGCCGTTAAGCCATGCCTTGCGGGCATGAATAATAAAGGTTTTAACTCCGGCTGATTTAACGGTGTTAATAAAATGATGCAGATGCTCATACGAGTCCAGGTCATCAATTCCTATTCGGCTTTTGACCGTAACCGGCACATCAACGACATTAGCCATGGCTGACATGCACTCAGCGACCAGCTCGGGTTCTGCCATCAGACAAGCACCAAATCGACCATTCTGTACACGGTCGCTAGGACAGCCCACATTCAGATTGATTTCATCATATCCATAGTCTTCGCAGATTTTAGCGCAGTGGGCCAAATCCTTAGGATCGCTGCCACCGAGCTGCACAGCAACCGGATGCTCTTCCTGATTATATTTCAGGTGACGTTCAGCTCCGCCATGAATAATGGCACCTGTAGTAATCATTTCGGTATAAAGCACCGCATGCTTGGTGATCAGACGCATAAAGCGGCGCTGATGACGGTCAGTCCAATCCAACATGGGGGCGATACAAATTTTACGGTCTAAGGCTTTTTCCACGATTCGATTACTATTAGGCGTTTGCGCTTTGGGGCGCTATTATATGATCCTTTGCGGCAAGACCCTAATCATGGGGCAGAATTTCTACCAAATTGGGCTTGTCAGGCAAACGGGGTTAGATTTGAGAAGGTACAGCATTGCTGTGCGAGAGAAAAAACTATGACAATACGATTATTACTCATTGGCGTTATCGCAGTAATTCTAAGTGGTTGCGCCACACTATCCGAAACGGAATGTGCTTCGGGCAACTGGTACCAGATCGGTTATCAGGATGGCAAATATGGCCGTGATTCTGACTATATTCTTAACCATGAGTCAGCTTGCGTTGAATATGGGGTCAGAATTGACCGCAACCAATACGAACAGGGACGCCAAAAAGGCCTGGAAGTATTCTGCACACCGCATCATGGATTCCAACATGGCGTTAATGGCAACTACTCAAACCAAAACTGCATCGCAGGCTTCCCTGAATACTCAGCAAGCTATAAAGATGGTCTATTCTCTCGTCACGAAAACCTGCAAGTTCATTTGGATGAATTAATGCGTGAACACGAAATCCTGCGTCAAGCCATTCGCCGAATCGAAGACGAGAAAGAAAAAGAACGCCTGAGCCTTGAGCTGGATGATATTGATAAAGAGATCAAGAGCACCAATAACCAGATCAGCCGAGTGAATTACTTATTGGATATGTATCGTTGATTTGAGCTTTTACAATAAGATGTTTTGTTAAAATTTTACGATTAGCAATTCATTTATAAGCTTGCTCCAATTTCCCCTTTGATTGAGCTGAGTAGTAGCCAAGACATAGCAATTCAAAACAGGACGTTTTGAATAGTAAAATTCGGGCCAGGGATGGAACGTATTTTACGGTGCGTAAAGTGACTTGGCGGATACGAAGGAAGTTTCACAAAGTGAAACCTCAATCACGGGGTGTCCTTTCTTTTGGACCCTTTTCTTTAGACAAGTAAAGAAAAGGGTCTCGCCGAGAGGGCGAAAAGCAAATGACAGGAATGGTATTAATAAAGAGCATGGATTCCCGCTTTCGCGGGCGACCATAGGAAGTGCCCGTGGTGAATGACATGAATTGAGAATATAACTTAAAAACGATTCCGCAAAGCTTCAATACGCTGATCCAGCGGAGGGTGCGACAAGAACAGGCTACCAAACTTCTCCTGGAACGAACCTGTACGACCATTCTTCAAACCGAAAGCGGTAAAAGTCTCGCCCATGTCAGAAGGCATATCGTACTCAACTTTCAACTTCTCAAGCGCGGAAATCATGGCGCCTGTACCAGCCAGTTGCGCACCAGCTTCATCGGCACGGAACTCACGTCGGCGCGAGAACCACATAACCACGATACTGGCCAGAATGGTCAATACGATTTGTGTGACCATCACCGAGATAAAGTAACCAATACCATAACCACGCTCGTTCTTGAGAATCACGCGGTCAACAAAGTGACCAATCACACGCGAGAAGAAAAGTACGAAGGTATTCACCACGCCCTGAATCAGGGTCAGAGTAATCATGTCGCCATTCGCTACGTGGCCGATTTCGTGCGCCAATACGGCACGAACTTCATCACGATTCATGCGCTGCAATAAGCCCTGACTGACGGCAACCAGTGCTTTATTCTTGTTCCAGCCGGTTGCGAAGGCGTTCGACTGAGGCGATGGGAAAATACCGACTTCAGGCATACCAACATTGGCATCACGTGCTAAGTCTGCAACTGTGTTCACCAGCCATTGTTCAGTTTCATTGCGGGGACTCTCAATGATTTGCACATGCATCGAGCGCTTGGCCATCCACTTTGAAATAAGCAGGGAAAAGATAGAACCACCAAAACCAAAAATACCACAGAAGATTAATAGCGCGGTCAGATTTAGATCAACGCCATTGGCTTCCATGATGCCGTTGAAGCCCAGTAGGTTCAGTACCACACCGGCCAATAGCAAAATCGCAAAGTTGGTTAATAGGAATAAACCAATTCTTAACATCTGTCTCTCCGTTAGATTAAACAAGCTCAAGTCGAGCAAGGACTACTGACTAATATATTGGGATTATACTCCAATAGACAAGTCATTTTCGGGTCAACGAACTATTAAAAGTTGTAACCAGATATAAGCCTATAACAAGTAATTAAATATCAATAGCTTAATTAGCCAAAATATCATCAAAACCCCTACCAGTATGGCAATGATGATTTTGCCGTTTTTACTCAGTTTTGCCATAGCGCTACGCTTTGACCGCACGCACCCTCTTCGGTTTCAGGAATACCATCTTGATAACGAGATAGAGACCGCTCAAGGACATAAACAGCGCTAAGAATGCAGCAAACACCACTAACGGGTGATTGAAATCGGTACGGTTTTTATAATCCATGATGTGCAGCATCCAGAAGAAGTCGAATACACGCCAGGTATCATTGCGTCTGGCAACCACTTCCCCACTGTCTGGCGAGATATAGACTCGGGTATTATCACTATCGTTAAACTGGGCTTGCCAAATGGGCAAGCCTTTACCTCGCACCTCGCCCAGCTCTTCTGTAAGCAGTTTAAGCTCAGCTAACTCACCTTCTCCACTAAAATCAGCAAGAGCAACTTGACGGGCCAGCGTTTCATCCAGCGGCGACAATTTCGCTCCAGTAGTTGCATCAACGATTGCCTGCCTATCCTCAGCCTGAGCAATCCATACAGGTTTTCCAAGCAAGCCTTTTAAGGTCATACTTTCTGGCTCAAAATCAATCCGCTGCAACGCCTGATTGGCAGTGATAGCAACATCGCCATTCAGGGTAAATGCTGCGGGTTGCGCCGTGGTATGCTCACCGCGCACTTTTTCGATATCGAAGAAGGTCATGACAAAGCCACCGGCCGCCCAGAACAACACCTGAATACCAATAATCAAGCCAAGCCATTTATGGAATTTACGGAAGAAAACAATCGGTTTCATAAAGAATCACTACTATGTATAAATGAATTTAATCGCTGATATGGATAACCAGCTGACGATTATGACTACCGTGTCTGTGTTCCCAAAGATAAGTACCCTGCCAGGTTCCAAGCGCTAACCTTCCATCCACAATCGGGATACTCAAAGTCGTAGCAGTCAGTGCTGCCTTAATATGCGCAGGCATATCATCTGCGCCTTCATAAATATGGGTATAAAGAGGATCATTTTCAGGTACTAGGCGATTGAGCCAACTCTCAAGATCGCGCTTGGCGCTGGGGTCTGCATTTTCCTGAATAATAAGACTACAGGAAGTGTGGCGTACGAAGATATGACAGATACCTATAGTCTTGTCAGCCTTTCTGACCACCGCCTCCAGCTCACGAGTAAATTCATGCAGACTTTGCCCATTAGTTTTGACAGTAAGTGTTTCAGAAAAACTCATGTCACATCTCGTTGGATTTGTCTTTGTAATAGAACCTGACTCGCTTGGTCACGCCACAGAATAAAGTATAGGGAATGGTGTCGGCATGGGGAGCTACGCGCTCGGCAGGTAATTCTTTGCCCCACAATACTACCCTGTCACCGACAACATCCTGACAGTCTGGCCCTAAATCTACCGCCAGCATATCCATGGACACTCGGCCAACCAATGGCACCGTGCGACCATTAACCCAGACCGGCGTACCATTTTTTGCATGTCTTGGATAGCCATCACCATAACCAATCGCCACAAAGCCTAAATTAGTATCATGATCAGCAAACCAATGACGGCCATAGCCGGTAGACTCGCCTTTTTTGATGGGCTTTATCGCCAGCACCTGTGACTCTAATGACATCACCGGCTTTAAATCATACTCAGACGCTTCGCTGCCAATTAAAGGCGAGCAACCGTATAGCAAGAGGCCAGGTCGCACCCAATCATAATGCGAGTCTTTTTGCGTCAGAATACCAGCCGAGTTGGCCATAGATTTTTCGGTCGTGATGTGTTTGGTTGCCTGATCGAACGCTTCCAACTGAGTGGTCGAGAAATCATCCTCCGGATCATCCGCCGACGCGAAGTGCGACATCAGTCGAATAGGATTGGCCAGACAGCTAATGTTAGATAAGGTTGATTCAATTAGCGCCAGATCCTGCAATGCAAAACCTAACCGATGCATGCCTGAATCCAGTTTGACCCAGACTTTAATCTGCTTATCGGTATTGAAATTTTGTAACGCTTCAATTTGTGGCCAATGATGGAGCACCACTTCGAGATCGTGTTCAACGACCAGCTCCAAATCTTTAGCATTGAATATGCCTTCGAGTAACAAGATAGGAGTTTTGATTTCAGCTTTGCGCAAAGAAAGCGCTTCCTGCACCGTCGCCACCGCGAACATATCCGCATCGTTGGTCAGTGCTTTAGCAATCTGTACCAGACCATGCCCATAAGCATTGGCCTTGACCACCGCCATGACACGGCTGCCGCTGGCAATGGATTTAATCGTTCTGAGATTGTGGCGCAGAGCCGCCAGATCAATTACTGCTTTAGTTGAGCGCATAAAGTCACTCGCTATTAATAGCCTTGCGCATCGTAATCTTGATGCGCGAGGTTATCAAATCGACAGAACTGGCCCTGGAAGCTAAGTTCAACGCTACCGATGGGACCGTTACGCTGCTTACCAATTTTGATTTCGGCAATGCCTTTGCGTTCCGTTTCAGGGTGATACACCTCGTCGCGGTAAATGAATAGAATCAAATCCGCATCCTGCTCAATCGCACCCGATTCACGCAAATCCGACATCACCGGACGACGGTCGCTACGTTGCTCCAAGGAACGGTTAAGCTGTGACAATGCAATCACCGGAACTTCCAGCTCTTTGGCCAGCGCTTTTAATGATCGGGAAATCTCACTGACCTCCAGCGTACGGTTGTCGCTCATGCCCGGCACCTGCATCAACTGCAAGTAATCGACCATGATCAGACCCACACTTCCGTACTCGCGCGCGACACGACGTGAACGAGAACGCATCTCCGCTGGCGACAGACCGCCCGCATCGTCAATTAATAATTTGGTATGGTTTTTCAGCTGCAATACGCCGCTATTGAATTTGTCCCAGTCTTCGCTGGTCTGAATCTGTCCCGAACGGATCTTGTTCTGTTCCAAACGACCCAATGAGGAAATCGAACGCATGATGATCGACTCGCTCGGCATCTCAAGACTGAACACTAGAACCGGCTTGTCCTGATTGAGCGCCACATTCTCCACAATGTTCATGGCAAATGTGGTTTTACCCATCGACGGACGCGCCGCCACAATCACCAGATCACCCGCCTGCAAACCGGATGTCATCTTATCCAGGTCGGTGAAGCCCGTTGCCAGACCGGTAATGCCCCCCTTGTTTTTCTGAATGGTTTCGATGCGCTGAATGGTGCTTTTCAGGATGTCTTCAACCTTACTCGGACCTTCGCCGCTGGCTTCACGCGCCTGCGAAATGGCAAAGACCTTGCGCTCCGCCATATCCATCAACTCCGCCAGGCTGCGCCCCTTGGGATTGAAACTGGCATCCGCAATTTCATTCGATGCCGAAATCAACTGGCGCATAATCGCCTTTTCACGAACGATCTCAGCATAAGCACGAATGTTAGCGGTACTTGGCGTGTTTTGTGCCAAATCACCCAGAAACGCCAGCCCAATATCCGACTCACCCTTATGCTCAAGGTGCTCCGACAAAGTAATCACATCCATCGGCTTGGCCATATTGGCCAGCTCTTCCATCGCCTTGAAAATCTCGCGATGGTTCTTTACATAAAAGTCCGTGGCAAGCAGCATCTCAGACACCATCTCCCACACCTCATTATCCAGCATGACACCACCAAGTACCGACTGCTCGGCCTCGATAGAATGCGGAGGAACTTTTAAGTCTTTGATTTTATTATCTGATTGATTGGCTGTAAGCATTTTAAGGTTCTAGCGTTAACAATAAGTTTCGGCCGCATTCAAAAAGCTGAACACGAACCCATTCATAAACCACAAGAGTTTACCACGTAAGCCATTTTAACTCTTATGCCTTCAACAGCAATACAATAAACCTTTGGATGACTTGAGGATAAGCTGTGGATAAGTGTTGTGTCTAAGAACATTTCATAATCTTGTCATTCCTGCGGAGGCGGGAGCCCGAAGGAAGTGTCTGTGGTAAATGACGCGACTGGGGTTATAGATTAGACTACACCCATGTCATGAAAGAATATTGTTAGTTGTAATGAAAGACCAATGATAATAGAGTCTTATCAACAAATTTGTATACAAATGTGCCGGGCCTCAATAGGTAATGTCTATGCGTAAAGTGCTAGGAGTATTAGAGTTTACAGAATCATTATACTGTGCTGCCGATTCATTGGGGAAAACAACAAGTATTTCATTTGCCGGAATAAAAGGAAAACTCACCCTCCCTTCACTTCCAGAATTTGGTGAAAATGAAGCCCACCCTTTGAATAAGCCCTTATTAGGCCCTGAGCCAGCAAGAACCTGGAAACGAGGTGATGAGCTTTTATATTGGGGGAAACCTGTTTCTTATCCAGAAGTAACTGCCTCCGTTGAACTGGCTTTGTTGGAGTTTTCTTTAGAGTTAGATAATTACGACGCCAGTACTCAGAAGATTTATAACTCCTCCGGAGAATGGCTACGGATATTCGAAGACTATGTAAAACTTATCACCAAGCAAGGCACAAGAAATATTGTATTTAGTAATGATATGCCGGGTAATCTTGAACTTATATTCTGCGAGGGGGCCAAGTTCGAACCAGTTTCTAATAATTCATCAACTTATATCTCAGTTGAGATGAGTAGTGATGATATGTCGTTACACTTTGATCAATATGAAAACGCGGCAAAACTAGCATCACAGTTTCTCCAACCTGGTTTACAGTATCGAATGCTGCTCGAATCATATGGTGCAAGAAAAAGAGAAGATTATAGGAAAGCAATAATAGAGGCGGCTTCTGCATTGGAAGTATGCCTAACAATGCGCATCAAAGAAGAATTTAATGCTCAGGGAATATCCTTCGGAGAAAAGCTGTTACAAAAATTTCGAATGCTTGGGGGACGTTTTGAGTTAGCCAGTCTACTTGGAATAAATCTACCTGATAAAGACTATAAATCACTTATATTAAACCCACGTAACAATGTGATACATCGCGCAGAGTTTCCTGATAAAGGCTTGGCGAATCAAGTGATTAATGAAGTCGAAGAGTTACTTTATCTACTTACTCCTCAACTGTGTGAAGATGGAGTAATAGTGCAATAAGGACTATGATTAAATATCCCTTGATTACAGCTATCGAGAGTACCTTTGCTGCACTAACACTGACCGAGTCTACTAGCTTAAAACTCTGCATTAATAATGAGACGAAAATAAATGGTCATATATCTTAGAAGGGTTAATTTGTGGAATTTATAAAGCAAATGTTGGGTAACAGCATCATTGAATATGTTGCAGTCATTTGTGGTCTTCTTAATGTTTATCTAATAATCAGAAGATCACTTTGGAATTTCTTCTTTGGATTTATTATGGTAGTGCTTTACGCAAAGATTTTCTTTGACTACCAACTTTATAGTGACTCTTTGCTCCAAGTATTTTTCTTTATCACCCAAATTTATGGCTTGTATAACTGGATTAAGCATAAAGCACCTGATGGAAAGGTAGTTGTTTTGCCTATAAAAAAACAACGATTTCTTATGGCAATCTTAATGACAATGATTTTATGGTTTATTCTTAGTATTGTAATGCAGCAATACACTGATGCCACACACCCAATTTGGGATGGCGCCATTGCCGCATTTAGTGTAACAGCTCAAATACTTTTGATGAGAAGAAACATAGAAAGTTGGTATTTGTGGATTACTGTCGACTTGCTTGCAATAGGGTTATTTACTGTAAAAGGTCTTTACCCCACAGCTGTTTTGTATTCTATATTTCTTGTACTTGCGATTATAGGCCTATTCCAATGGAGAAAAACCATAAGTGACTAGAGGATTATATCTTGGTAAGTTCATGCCGATTCATAATGGGCATTTATTCATTATTGAAACTGCATCCAAATTAGTAGATGAACTAACAGTATTAGTTTGCTCAACCGAACATGAACCTATTGACGGAATATTGCGTGCCCAGTGGGTTAAAGAAAGTGTTAATGAGAATGTCGTTGTTCAAGAGCTTCATGAAGACATGCCTCAACTACCAGAAGATGATCCAAACTTTTGGGATATTTGGAAAAATGCCATAAATAGATTTGGAACGTTCGATAAGGTTTTTGGTGGTGAAGACTACGTTATACGACTAGCTAAAGAACTTGAAGCAGCACCTGTACAGCTTGGTAGAACATCTATTGATATTTCAGCTACTATGATTCGAAACAGTCCTGGTAATTGTTGGAACCATATTCCCCCAGCTGTAAGACCATATTTTCAAAAACGTGTTACATTTCTTGGTCCAGAAAGTACTGGAAAGTCTACTTTTTCAGAAAAACTCGCTAACCGCTACAATCCAACAGGATATTTCAGCAACTTAATGACTGAGTATGGCAGAATTTTTGACTCTACCCTGAAGCAAGGTAAAGACTGGAGTCAACAAGACTTCCAAACTCTATCAAATACACACATTGCTATGCGTGAAGCCTTAGCACCACATGCCGGCCCGCTTCTAGTAGAAGATACGGATGTCATTCAGACAATGGCATGGGAAAATGCATTGATGGGTGATGTTAGCTGGGAGAGCTATAACCTCGAAAGACTATCTGACCTATATTTGCTTCTATCGCCTGATGTACCTTGGGTGGATGATGGAACTCGGTATGGGGAACAGTTTAGACTACCAATGTTTAACTTCTTAAAAAGGCAATTTGAGCGCTTAGGGCAACAGTTTGTAGTTATTGATGGGCCAAATTGGAAAGCGCGAGAAGAACGAATATACGCTACTGTTGATCGTTTTATGGCCCAAACAAATAATCATTGAATTAGAGTATTTGTAAATGAACCCAACAATACTCTTCGACGGTGAATGCAAGCTTTGCTCTGCATGGGTGCCGTTTGTGATCAAGCGTGATCCTGATGCAGTTTTTAAGTTCTGTTCGGTTCAGTCGCCCAAAGGACAGGAATTATTATCAGCTTATGGGCTGGACACCGATAATTTTGAAACTATGGTTTTGCTCGTAGGTGATGAAGCCCTTTTTCGCTCAGAAGCTTTTTTCGAGATTATTAAACAGCTCAAAAAGCCTTGGCCTTGGCTTAGGGTTTTGCGGATTTTTCCTGTGCGGTTTCGCGACTGGTGTTACGACCGAATTGCCCTCAACCGCTACAAGCTTTTTGGCAAACACAATTACTGCATGTTACCTAGCAAAGAGATTATGGATCGATTTTTATGATGAGCCCTAAATTTTCAAAGCGCTGGCTTCAGACCTTGGCTATTATTCATATCATTGGCGGCTTACTGTTACCCATCATGGTTTATACATCGCGTGCTACGCCCTACTTTACCCACCTACAAAACGCCTTCCCTGACAGCAGCCCTGAATCGCTAAGATTTTTGATTGGTGTCTTTGGCCCAACCGTCGCCAGCTGGGGGTTGTTATTTTTCTATGCGATTGGAAAAGCATTTGAAACTCAAACAAACAAAGACTGGTGGTTGTTGGTTTCCGCGACTCTAGTCTGGGCAGTGTTAGATACCGCCTTCTCTATTGCCAATAATGTTTTTGCGCATCTGTATCTAAACGGGTCTGTTTTAGTTTTGTTTTTAATCCCTTTATTATTGACTAAGAAACACTTCAAAAGTCAAACGACCTAGAGTATTTTGAACAGCAGGAAGTCAGACACTTAGTCTAGGAGG
>NZ_JABURJ010000040.1 GCF_014762745.1 Kangiella sp. | reverse complement strand
TAATGATGCGACTATAGAAAACACGCTACTGTCTCACAAGAAGCTTGAAGAAATTATCCAGGCGCAAACTTCAATTGCCCGGCTGGGTATTAACTTCGGTGCCATTCTCAATGAAGCCTGTCAGCAGTCGCAAAAACTTACCAATGCAGCTGGTGCAGTGATTGAGTTAATTGAGGATAGTGAGATGGTCATCAGGGCGGCTACAGGTATTGCCTCCCACTATCTTGGCGTGAGAAGAGATAGCGCCAACAATATGTCTGCAATTGCCATTCGGACTCAGCAGGCTCTTATAGCGAATGATACCGAAAATGATGAAAGGGTTGATCAGCTCTCTAGAACTGCGATTGGTCATCGCTCTATGGTGGCTTTTCCGTTATTTCATCAGAAAAAAGTTGTCGGCGTGCTAAAAGTGCTATCGAACAAACCCAATTTCTTTTCCATCCTGGAATTAAAGATCATTGCCTACATGTCAGAGCTGGTGGCAAGCACCATGTTTCATGCCCAATATTACGCGCAGGATGAATTATTCCGCCGAGCAACTCGTGATGAGCTAACCGGTATACCAAATCGCGCCCTATTCATGGACCACCTTCATCAAAATATTGCCCACGCCAAGCGCGATGGCAGTAAAGTTGCGCTTATCGCCATTGATATGGATAACCTTAAAGTCCTGAATGATACACACGGTCATCATATCGGCGACAAGGCTTTGAAGACACTGGCTAATAGATTCTCAGAAACTATCAGAAGCTCTGATACGGTTTCACGCTTCGGCGGTGATGAATTTGCGATAACCTTGTCGCCTGTAAACGGGATGGACTCAGCCAAAGCTGTTGTACAAAACTTAATTCAATCTCTGGACTTACCAATGAAAGATGATGGCCAGGAATTCCAACTTGGGGCAAGTTTTGGTATCGCTATATTTCCTGATGATGTAAATACAGTTGATGAATTACTTGAGCTGGCAGATAAGCGAATGTTCGCCAATAAACGTGAACGTAAAAAAGAAAGGCAATAACACTTTTTAAATTATTTGTTTGCTTCTTCCATAATCTTTCGAATTTGCTCCAAGATAGAAGGGTCAAGAGTCTCGCCTTCATCTCCAAGCTCATCTTTTGCTGGTTGATAGTTATTATTAGAAGCCTGTTTTAGCCAATATTGATACTGCTCAAAACTAGGGTCTGTTCCAGTACCTGTTAAGTACATTTGGGCAATCTTGTACTGAGACTCTCCATCATTTTGTTTGGCGGCTTTTAAATACCACTGAAAAGCTTTTTGTTCATCTCTGGTGGGATTATCATCCGTCTCGTAATAAGCCCCAAGATTATATTGAGCCAGAAGATGTCCACCATTGGCAGCCTTTTCCCATAACTCCACAGCCTTAGAATGATCTCGCCATTGCCCCTTATCATTGTAGTTAATATTGGCCAGGTTATTCATTGCAGACAAACTATTATGACTAACAGCTCTTTCATACCAATACACGGCCTTACGGATATCTTGTTTAGTTCCTTTACCTTCGGCATAAAAGAAACCGACCTGAAAAAGTGCATCAGCATCATTTGCTTTTGCAGCAACCAGATAATGTTCCAGTGCTTTTTCATAATCTTGCTGCACGCCAACACCATTTTCGTACATCCAGGCGATATTGTAGTAAGCATTGATATCATTTTGTTCTTTGGCTTTTTCAAACCAATCAAATGCTTTATCGAAATTCTCTTCAGTGCCAAAACCATTAAGATAAAAATACCCAAGCTCAGACATGGCTGCGGTATGACCTAGCTCTGCGGCCTTACTGAAATACTGGAATGCGGTAACATAATCAGTTTCAACACCATCGCCATCTCGATAAGATAATCCAAGAAAGTGTGTTGCTTTAGCATGATCTGCGCGCGATGCCATTTTATAAAGTTCGATGGCTTTGAATTTGTCTTCAGCAACCACTTCACCCATATCGTAAATATAGGCGAGCTCAAACTGTGCATCAGGATCGGCATTGAAAGACGCCTGGCTAAGCCAATAAATGGCCTCGTCATAATCAACGGCAAGTCCTTCACCATAGTAGAACATGTAACCCAAATTACGCTGAGCATCTGCATCACCGTTCATAGAAGCTAGCAGATACCAATAAGCAGCCTCTTCATGGTTCTGGTCGACAACTTCACCAACGTTATACATATAACCCAGATAAAATTGCGGCACACTGTATCCAAGATGGGCTAAATGGTGCATATAGTAAAACGCTAACTGCTTTTGCCCTGCATCATAAAGATCGGCGGCATGATAAAATTGTTGCTCATCATCTAGAATTTTTTGCTGACCAATAGCTTTCAACAAAGGCGTCAGAATGGACTTTAAACCAGAGTCTGTAAACCAGTCGCTTACTTGAAATTGCTCATAGCGCTTTTCAACATTCAGTCGAATCGGGTCCTCTTCTGCGGATGCAACCGCCGAAAAGAATAGAAGACTGAAAGCAACTAAAAGCAATCTCAGAAGCATCAACACTAACCCGCTAACTGTCTCAGAGCCAGGCGAATAAGCTCTTCGCTCTTGGCATCATCGTAAGCCACCTGTGCGACAGCCTTGCTGGCTATTTGAGGTTTATAGCCCAAAGCAATCAGGGCGCTGACCGCTTCTTGGGAAGCATCGGTCTTTGCACCAACAGGAGCACTGGTTTCAGATGGTTTGCTGTTTGAAAGGCCTGAGCTGATTGACCAATCTTTAAGGCGGTCAGACATTTCAACTAAAAGACGTTCAGCCGTTTTCTTACCCACGCCAGGCAGTTTCACAAGCCTATCCACATTGCCATCATGCACCGTCATCACAAACTCGTCAGTTTCCATGCCCGATAGAATGGCAAGGGCCAACTTAGGACCAACACCATTCACTTTAATCAGCTCACGAAATAGTGCTCGGTCTTTGGTACTAATGAAACCATAAAGCGCATGTAGATTTTCTGAGATCGACATGTGAGTTGAAAGGATGGCCTGCTCGCCCTCTTCTGGTAGCTGATAAAAGGTTGTCATTGGCACCTGAATTTCATAGCCGACCCCGGCACTGGTTTCAATGATGACAAATGGAGGGATTTTTTCGATTAATGTACCGCGTATTCTACCGATCAACGTAAACGTCCTCTGGTTATCGTTTTTACACCCTTCAACTGAGCCAGCCCCTGAGTGGTGTTGGCATGACATAAGGCCACCGCCAAAGCATCGGCCGCATCGGCCTGTGGGCTGGTTGGGAGTTTTAATAATGTTTTGACCATGTGCTGAACCTGAGTTTTATCGGCCCCGCCAGTGCCCACCACCGACTGCTTGACCTTCCTGGCAGGATATTCGGAAACAGGTAGCGCATAATGGCTTGCAGCGACAATGGCCGCACCACGGGCCTGACCTAGTTTCAAGGCTGAGTCAGCATTCTTGGACAAAAACACTGACTCGATGGCAAACTCATCAGGCTTAAACTCCTGGATCAACTCACACACACTATCAAAAATCTGCTTAAGCTTTAAATCGAGCGTTTCATCCTTAATCCGAATACAGCCACTCGTGATGTATCGAGGGCGATTGGCAGGAATTTGACCACCTACTTCAATGATACCGAAGCCAGTCAGGCGTGAGCCCGGGTCAATTCCAAGGATAATAGGCATTAATGCTCCAAACCGATAAATAGATTCTTATACTCAATCGCCTATTAGACTTTTTCTGGTAGCAATGGTCAAGGTGATAGGAAAGAGACATTCTTTATGAATGAGGAATGTGCCCCTTGGCTCTGACAAACAGGAAGTCGTAAGGAAAGATCGAAAAAATAACAGAAATGATTTAGATGCAGGTGAGGCGCGGCGAAAGAATCAACAAAACTTCATTAAATATATCGCCGTACAATTAGAGGTGCTCAAGACGAAGACGATACGAGGCAAATTTATTTTTGCTTTGAGGAGTTTACAAGTTGTAAATGACTCAGAGCAAAAATAAATTTAACAAAGTATCGTCAAAGTATTGGCAGCTCTAAACGAGGTCGTAGGACTCAGAAGGAATATCCGCGTTCGTATAAACGTTCTGCGTATCGTCTAATTCCTCAAGACGATCAACAAGTCGAATCACTTTAGCACCATCATCAACGGTGAGCTCTGCCTGAGTTGATGGCAGCATGGATACTTCGGCGTTTTCTGGCTCAAAGCCTGCTTTCACTAGCGTTTCCTTAATATCCATAAAGTCTTCTGGCGTCGTCAGAATTTCAAAAGAGCCATCGTCGTGTGCGATAAAGTCTTCTGCCCCTGCTTCTAATGCCGCTTCCATCAATGCTTCTTCTTCTACATTATCGCCAAAAACGAACTGACCTTTTTTCTCAAACAGGTAGGCTACCGAACCATTGGTACCCAAGTTACCACCATGTTTGGTAAAGGCATGTCTAACTTCACCGACAGTACGATTTTTATTATCGGTCATGCATTCAACTAGAATAGCAACCCCGCCTGGACCATAACCTTCGTAAGTCAGCTCTTCGTAGTTATCGCCCTCAGCGTTACCGGTACCCCGATCAATGGCTTTCTCGATGGTATCCTTTTTCATGTTGGCGCCAAGCGCCTTATCAATTGCGGTTCTCAGCCTTGGGTTATCATTGGGATCACCACCACCTTCTTTCGCAGCTACTACCAGCTCACGAATCAATTTGGTAAAGATTTTCCCCCGCTTGGCATCTTGTGCTGCTTTGCGGTGTTTGATGTTTGCCCATTTTGAGTGACCAGCCATAATAATTAACCTCTCGAACTTTTGATCGTCGCAATTTCATTGTTATAAAGTTTGATCGAGTTCGTTATTTATGAAATATAAACGCCTCACTCTTTCAAACTTTATGCCGCGAAATTGCTTAGCTCAAAGCGTTCTCTTATCTTCAAGCCTATACTTTATCTTTCTGTAACTTTGGAGCAAAAATTTTACGCTCCGCTATAAAATTTCAATTTGTCGCGTTAGAGTTTCGTCGGGTCTGCCCCCTTGGGTATAATCCTTCTCTTACACGTTTTAAACTATCTCATACTTAAGTTTGTTCGGGTTCGTCATTTATAACCTATAAAATCTTCACTCTTACAAACTTTATACCTCGAAATTATTTTGCCCAAAGCCTTCTCTTACGTTCGGGCCTAGTATGTTTTCTAAATTCTATGTGACTTGTTGTTTAATAACCTTAGCCTTAAGTGTTGCAAAGATACTTTCAACAAAGGAAATAAAAGATTAATGTCATTCCCGCGTAGGTGACCAACGGAAATGCCCTAGGTGCGGGAATCCATTGCTCTATTTCTTACTGTTCTTTTTTCTTAACTTGGATACCTAATTCATCCAGCTGTTTTTCTTCAACAATGCTTGGCGCTTGCGTTAACGGACAGCTTGCTGTTGTGGTTTTCGGGAAGGCGATAACATCACGAATTGAGTCCGCGCCGACCATTAACATCACTAAACGATCTAAGCCGAAGGCCAAGCCACCGTGTGGCGGACAACCGAATTTCAAGGCATCCAGTAAGAAGCCAAACTTTTCTTTCTGTTCGGTTTCATCAATACCAAGAATATCAAATACGGTTTCCTGCATATCCTGGTTATGAATACGAATGGAGCCACCGCCCACTTCACTACCGTTTAGTACCATGTCATACGCTTTAGACAAGGTTTCGGTTGGGTTGGCTTTAACTGCCGCCACATCGTTTTCTTTAGGTGCCGTAAACGGATGGTGTAATGCATGGATCTCGCCATCAATTTCTTCAAACATTGGGAAGTCGACAACCCACAGTGGTTTCCATTCGTCACGAATCAGTTCAAGATCCGCTGCAACTTTAAGGCGCAATGCACCCATGGCATCAGCAACCACTCGTTTGCTATCCGAGCCGAAGAAGATAATGTCGCCTTCCTGAGCTCCCACTTTCTCAACGATAGCTAATGCTTTGTCGTCGCCAAGGAACTTCAGAATTGGACTTTGCAGGTTTTCAGCGCCCTTTCCATTGACCTTCATCCAGGCCAAACCTTTGGCACCATAAATACCGACAAAATTAGTGTATTCATCAATCTGTTTACGGCTTAATTGCGCACCGCCCGGTACACGCAGCGCGGCAACACGGCTTTGCTCATCGTTAGCAGGACCGGCAAATACTTTAAACTCTACGTCTTTTACAATCTCATCAACCGTAACCAACTCCATATCGGTACGCAAGTCCGGCTTATCCGAACCATAACGCTCCATCGCTTCGGCATAGCTCATGCGCGGGAATTTTGGCAGTTCGATAGCCATCAATTCTTGGAACAGGTGACGAATCAAACCCTCCATCAACTCCATCACTTCTTCCTGATCGAGGAATGAGGTTTCGATATCCAGCTGAGTGAACTCTGGCTGACGGTCAGCGCGCAAGTCTTCGTCACGAAAACATTTGACGATTTGGTAATAACGATCAAAGCCAGACATCATCAACAACTGCTTAAACAACTGAGGTGATTGTGGCAAGGCATAGAATGAACCTTTGTGTACGCGGCTTGGTACCAAATAATCACGGGCACCTTCTGGCGTCGCTTTGGTCAAAATCGGTGTTTCTACGTCAATAAAACCATGCTCATCCATATAACGACGCATGGCGCTGGTCACCTTATGACGGAAAATCATGTTCTGTGCCATCTCAGGACGACGTAAATCAAGGTAACGGTATTTCAGGCGTTGTTCTTCAGAGGCTTCCAGATTCTCATCGATTGGAATCGCTGGCGGCTGTGCTTTATTGAGAATGGTCAGCTCCTGCGCTAAAACCTCAATCTCACCGGTGGTCATGTTTTTATTGACCATTTCCCCCGGACGAGCACGTACCTGCCCTTTCACCTGAATCACATACTCATTACGAAGCTGCTCTGCGATGGCAAACAACTCTTTAAAGTCAGGATCAATCACTACCTGAATCAAACCGCTGCGATCACGCATCTGAAGGAAAATAAGACCTCCAAGATCACGGCGGCGATGTACCCAGCCTGATAATGTAACCGATTGATTTACTTCATTTTTCGATAGTTCGCCACAGTAGTGGCTTCGCATTTTGCTTGTCATAGGTATTTCTGCCTGAAACCTGAATTATTTAAGAAGGGAAAAACCCCGAAAAAACGCAGTATGGTACGCCACAGCTTGCCGAGTAGCAAGCTGGAAGCCCCTGAAATGCTGAATTTTAACCCAGTTTCCGACATCAGGTTAAGTGCCCTTCTGTCATAAAAGTTTCTAATGGTTGCCACGTTGCTGTCACTTTACGGTGAAAAAATAGCCAACATGAAAAAGTATTTACAAACAGCACTATCTGCAAGTAACTCATCTGGGAGTGGGCGCTTATGATTGACAGCAAAAACCTGGTCGAGCAATTGTTACCCAAATTAGACAAATCACCCCGAATTAAATCAGGTGTTTCAAATCTGATTGCCAAGTTATTCCACCAGCAGGAAATCAATGAGTTTATTGAGCAATACCAGCATTTATCGCACAGTGACTTTCTGGAGAAAGTCAATGAGCATCTAGGCCTGAGTTACTCTGTCAGTAATTCATCATTAGAAAATATCCCCGTGTCCGGGCGCGTGGTGATCATTGCCAACCACCCGTTAGGCTCATTGGATGGGCTTGCGCTACTAGCTTTAGTACATTCGGTTCGCAAGGATGTCAAAATTGTGGTTAACGAACTGTTAGGGTCAATGGCACCACTGCGCCCCTTCTTCTTAGGCGTCAACAATCTTACTGGCCAAAATAGCCGAGATAAAATCCAGCAAATCCATCAGGCTTTGGACGATGAACAAGCAGTGATTTTCTTCCCGGCTGGCGAAGTCTCGCGACTATCATTCAAGGGTGTGCGCGATGGCAAATGGTACTCGGGTTTTCTGCGTATGGCAAAGCATGCAAAAGCACCCGTTTTGCCGATTCATGTTGGCGGTAAAAACTCTAAATTCTTTTATGGCTTATCGCTGATAGCCAAACCTGTCAGCGCACTTCTACTGGTTCGTGAAATGTTCAAGAATGTCTCGCTGACGCTACCCATCAAAGTAGGGAAATTGATTCCATACGCTTCTTTTAGCGGCATGTCGCCAGCAAGCAAGGACAGCATTGCTCGCTTCAAAGAGCACCTCTATGGTTTAAAGAAAGACAAAAGCGGACTTTTTGAGACAGAACAATCAATTGCTCACCCAGAAAAGAAACAACTGCTCAAAGAAGAGCTCAGCCGCTGTCGGCTGATTGGTCAAACCCATGACGGAAAAAAGATTTACCTGCTGGAAAATACCATCGACTCTGTTCTGCTTCGTGAAATTGGTCGTCTGAGGGAGGTAGCATTTCGTGCAGTAGGCGAAGGCACAGGCAATCGTCGGGATATTGATAAATTTGATTATTACTACAAGCATATTGTGCTGTGGGACGAGCAGGATTTAGAAATTGTCGGCAGCTATCGCATAGCTGACATCAATCAGCTGGGAACTGATCAGGAACTTTATTCAGAAACCTTGTTTGGATACGAAGATCAACTGCGACAGAAGTTCCCCATGGCCATGGAGCTGGGCAGAAGCTTTGTCCAACCACGATACTGGGGCAAGCGTAGCCTCGACTATTTGTGGTTTGGGATTGGCGCATATTTACGCGAAAATCCACACGTACGCTACCTGTTTGGTCCAATCAGTCTTAGCAATGACTATCCTGCCTTTGCCAAAGACCTGATTATTTATTTTTACCAGACCTTTTATGGCGCTCCACTATTGCTAGCACGCTCTTTCAATGCCTATCGCATCAAACCAGTACAAAAAGCTAAGCTTGAAAAGCTGTTCAACCATCTTGATGAAAAGGAAGCTTTTGCCGTATTAAAGTCGGAACTGGCCAAACAGGGTTGCAGCGTCCCGACTCTCTTTAAACAGTACAGCGACCTTTGCATTGAAGGCGGTGTAGAATTTCATGACTTTGGCTCGGATCCTGCTTTTGGGGACTGTATTGATAGTGTGGTCTGGATTGACTTGTTGAAATTGAAAGATAAGAAACGCAAGCGCTATATCGATTAAACCAGTTAACTTAGCTCGATAGCCTAACTCATCCTGCTGCTATTTAAGCAGCAGGTCTTCTAATAATTTAAAATACAAGTGTCGTAACTGATCCAGCTCAGCAACACTGACTCTTTCGTTGGCCTGGTGAATGGTTTTATTGCTCGGTCCAAGCTCAATAACCTGCCTGGCTATTTGCTTGATAAAACGACCATCTGATATTCCGCCACCCGTGGTTAACTTTGGTTTTAAACCACATTCTTTTTGAATGGTCTTTTGCAGGCTTTTACGTAATGAACCTCGTTTAGTCAAATAGGGTTCTGCTTCATGGTCCCATTCAATGTCCGCTTTAAGGTCATATTTGATTATCTTCTTCTCAACATAGGCTTTGATTTTTGAAAAGCTGTTTCTGGGCGAGTATCGAAAGTTAAACCATAGCTCCAAATCAGCAGGCGTGACATTCATGGCACCGCTTTCCGAATGGACCTTAACCAACTGGCAACTGGTTGAAGGGAAAAAGCGACTTGGCATATCCCAACGTTTTGAGGAAAGTTTATGAATCAATCGTGATGACTTATGAATAGGGTTAATCAGTTGTTCAGGGTAACCGACGTGTCCCTGCTTACCATGCAAAGTTATTTTGCAATTAATCGAACCACGCCGTCCGATACGAATCGAATCGCCGAGTTTAATCTCGGTAGTAGGCTCACCAACGATGGCGCAATCTATAACTTCTTTGCGGTTCAGTAAGGTTTCAACGATATGCTTAGTACCTTCCAGAGCAACGCCTTCTTCGTCGCTGGTCAACATAAAGCCAATAGCGCCCTTATGTTCTGGATACAGGGAAACAAACTGCTCAACGGCCACCACCATCGCGGCCAGGCTCCCTTTCATATCGGATGCGCCACGGCCATGCAGGAAGCCATCTTTAATCACCGGAATAAAGGCTGGTGTATCCCATTTGGCATTCTGGCCTGGCGGCACCACATCGGTATGCCCAGCAAATACTACTACAGGATGCCCTTCGCCACGCTTTGCCCAAAGATTGGACACTCGATTTTGATTCATGAACTCTAAATTGAAGCCAATCGCCTCTAATCGCTCACCTATTAAATCACAACAGCCCTGATCAGAAGGGGTAATTGAAGGCTTACGAATCAAATTTTGCGCCAGTTCCAGCATGATCGACTGATAATTCAATTCGATTTTACTATGTGCTTTTGTCGCTTGTTCTTTTATAACACTTGTTTGCTTTAGCATAATTCACCTCTTTTATCTCAGCTTCTTTATAGCAACGGCTAATGACAGGCGAGCGACATAAACATGAAGCTTTTGCGACAGGAATCAGCAGAGCACCGTGTACAGACTCTTTATCGTGCTCGAAAAATAGACTAAAGTGCTACTACCCTAACTTCTGAAGAATGATCACAATGCGTATGACCAAATGGATTCTGGGCCTTGCCCTGTTTATTACCTCGAGCCTTTTTACAGTTGTTGAGGCTCTTCCAACCCTGATTCATAACGTAAAAGGCTATACTTTTGCTGACGGCGAACTGGTGGAGTTCGACAGTCTTTTATTTGAAAACGATACGGTTATCGCTTATGGCTCTCACGAAGAGCTGGCCAAGCAGGCAAAAGCCAGTATTTCAATTGATGGCAAAGGTGCAACACTGCTTCCCGGTTTAACCGATGCACATGGCCATGTGTTAGGACTAGGCTTAAATTTGATGCGCGTTGATTTGCGTGGCATCGATTCGCTTGAAGGAACCATGAAAAAGATTAGCGAGTACGCCAAAGCTAATTCAGAACTGCGCTGGATTCAGGGCCGTGGTTGGAATCAGGTACTGTGGGCCAAAAAAGAATTCCCGACTAAGCAAATGCTGGATGCCATTATCAGTGACCGCCCCGTTTGGCTCAGTCGTATTGATGGTCACGCTGGCTGGGCTAACTCAAAAGCATTAGAGCTTGCAGGAATTACCAAAGACACCGCCGACCCGGCGGGTGGCAAAATCATTAAAGATGCCAGCGGCAACCCCACTGGTGTGTTGATTGATGCAGCCATGGATATGGTTGAAAGCAAAATCCCTCCGTTAAATGCAATGGAGCGCCGAACAGCTTTGGAGCTGGCTTTTGATCACATGCTGAAACTGGGTATCACTTCGGTTCATGACGCTGGCGTTGATTTCGATACTTATAAACTCATGCTGGAAATGGCCAAACAGAAACAAATTCCGGTTCGTCTGTATGGCATGTTGAGTGGCAGCGATGCTCGACTTGAAACCATGCTCAAGATGGGCAAGGTCGAGCTGCCTTATTTAAAGTTTCGTTCAGTAAAACTCTACAGCGATGGCGCATTGGGCAGTCGTGGCGCGGCACTGCTGGCTCCCTACTCTGACGCTCCTGATAACAAAGGGTTGTTACTAACTACTGAAAAGAAACTGGCCGAGGATTTAAGCCTTATCGCTCGTTACGGTTTCCAGGCCAACGTGCATGCTATTGGTGATGCAGCTAATCGACTGGTGTTAGATACTTTTGCCAAATTGCCTAAAGAGCAATCTGCTGATGTACTTCGCCATCGCATCGAACATGCTCAAGTGGTTGCAGTTGAAGATATTCCTCGCTTTGCTGAGCTGAATATCATTGCTTCCATGCAACCAACCCATGCCACCAGCGACATGAATATGGCCGGCGACCGTTTAGGTGATGAACGTTTAAAAGGTGCCTATGCATGGCGAAAAATGCGCGAGCATGATGTGTTGATTGCAGCAGGCTCTGATTTCCCAGTTGAGCTGGCCAATCCTTTCCTCGGCATCCATGCCGCAGTGACTCGCCAGAACAGTGACAACCAACCTGAGAACGGTTGGCTGCCCGGCGAAAAACTGAACCGCGCTGAAACTTTGAAAGCCTTCACTATTGATGCAGCATATTCTGGATTCTGGGAAGATGAAATAGGCAGTCTGGAAGCGGGTAAAAAAGCTGACTTTATCTTGATTGATAAAGATGTTTTTTCTGTGGATGAAACCAAGCTTGATGATGTAAAAGTCTTGCAAACCTGGGTTGGTGGCAGGCGTCTTTTCTAAGATAAGCACTAATTAACGCTAAAATACTTCCTTGCGTGAGCGCAATGCTCACGCAGCCCATAGATTAAATTTTTAACTAGCAGATGTTAATTGCTAGCCAATTCGCTCTTCTTGACGCGCTTTTTAGGATAGTTAATCCAGACGGTATCAACGTTAGCATTTCCTTCACGCGCTGCCTTTTCGACCAGATAGACTTTTTGCCAATCAATAACGTACACGTATTCGTCGTCATCGGAAGATGCTGCGTAGCGAGAAGAGGTAGAATTGCACCCTGTTGCCAGCACTGCGAAGGCAGTAACGGTCAGAGCTAAAGGTAGTAATTTCATAAAAGCCTCCTAGTAAAAGACTCCCCACCATAATAGTACAATTTTTAACCAATCGGCAATTCACTTTATCTATCAAAGGCGCTTTTGAGGCCCTCTAAAGCTTGCTACAATAGACGCCCTCTATGATTTTGATAATGACAACAACGAGTAACTGATGCGTAGCAGCCAATACTTACTATCCACACAAAGAGAAGATCCCAGCGACGCTGAGCTAGTCAGCCACAAACTGATGCTTCGAGCGGGCATGATCCGCAAGATTGCTTCCGGCATGTACACCTGGTTGCCAACGGGCTTGCGAGTATTACGCAAGGTCGAAGCCATTGTCCGCGAAGAAATGAATAAGGCGGGAGCCATTGAGGTTTTAATGCCCGGCGTGCAACCTGCTGAGTTGTGGGAAGAATCTGGCCGCTGGGATCAGTTTGGCCCAGAACTGCTACGCTTTAAAGATCGTCATGGCCGTGATTTCTGTCTGGGCCCGACTCACGAAGAAATTATCACTGCGCTTATTCGCGATGAAATTAATAGTTACAAACAGCTGCCAGCCAATTTCTATCAGATCCAGACTAAATTCCGCGATGAAGTACGTCCTCGTTTCGGTGTTATGCGCGCCCGCGAATTCCTGATGAAGGACGCCTACTCTTTCCATATCGACGAAGAATCTTTAGGCGAGACCTATCAGGTCATGCATCAAGCCTACTGTAATATTTTCGAACGTATTGGGCTGGACTACCGTCCTGTGCTGGCTGACACTGGCGCTATTGGTGGCAGTAATTCACATGAGTTCCATGTATTAGCAGAGTCCGGCGAAGACGCTATTGCTTTCAGTACCGAAAGTGATTATGCGGCCAATATTGAAAAAGCTCAGAGTCTTGCGCCAAAACTGGAAGCAGCGGCTCCTACTAAAGAGTTGGAAAAGGTGGCAACGCCTAACTGCCGAACAGTCAAACAGGCAGCAGAGTTAATGGGCATTGAGCCCCATCAGGTTTTGAAAACCCTGTTTGTTCAAGGCGAAACAGAAGAGCAACCAGTTATCGCCCTATGTTTACGCGGTGATCACGAGCTTAATGAAATCAAGGCAAGCAAACACCCATTAATCACAGAACCTCTAATGTTAGTCAGTGATGAGATTGTTCTTGCCACCACTGGCAGCACGCCAGGTTCTTGTGGCCCGCAAGGTTTGAATATCCCGGTTATTGTGGATCGTGATGCGGCAGTCATGAGCGATTTTGCCTGCGGAGCCAATGAAGAAGGCTATCACCTAACCGGTTTTAACTGGGGGCGTGATGCACAAATCACCGAAGTCATGGATATTCGCAACGTAGTGGCCGGTGATCCTAGTCCAGATGGTAAAGGCATCTTAGAAATCAAACGCGGTATCGAGGTTGGACACATCTTCCAGCTTGGCACCAAATACTCCGAAGCCATGAACTGCAAGGTTCTTGATCAAAACGGCAAAGCTGTCACCTTAGCCATGGGTTGCTATGGTGTTGGCGTGTCGCGCATCGTTGCCGCTGCCATCGAGCAAAATTATGACGATAATGGCATTATCTGGCCACAGTCAATTGCTCCGTTCCAGGTAGCCATCATTCCAATGAATATGCATCGCTCCGAGCAGGTTCAACAGGTCGCAGAAAAGCTCTATCAAGATCTACAGAACCTTGGTACTGATGTGATTTTTGATGATCGCAAAGAACGCCCAGGCGTTATGTTTGCAGACATGGAATTGATTGGCGTTCCACATCGTCTGGTGGTCAGTGAGCGAGGTCTGGAAAACGGCACCATTGAATATAAAAACCGCCAGAACACGGCCAAGGATGACGTCAGTGTGGAAAATGTTGTAGATTATATTCAGGGACTGTTACAACAATAAGCGGCATGAGCTTTAACCATATGACACTCAGCAAAATCTTTATCATGATTGCCTTTGTTACGCTGGCTGGTTTTACTCAAATCAGTCAGGCGCAGGAACGTCCAGATCAGGCTTTTTATGATGAATTAAAAGCCTTGATGGAAGCTGATAATCATTTTGTTGATCGTTATGATGCAGAGGTCTGGATGAAGGATATGTCGGGTCGTCTTGCTCGCCGCGCTCCCCACATTCCTGAGGAAGAACGCCTTAAAATACTCACCCTTGTTCATCGCTATGCCAATGCATCGGGCGTCGATCCTCAGCTGGTTCTGGCCATCATGGAAGTGGAAAGTAATTTTGACCGCTATGCACTTTCAGTAGCGAATGCCCGAGGATTGATGCAGGTTATGCCTTTCTGGAAAGATGAAATTGGCCACCCTGAAGATTCACTTTTCGATATGGAAACTAATGTCCGTTATGGTTGCTATATTCTGAAACTCTATCTGGATATGGAAAAAGGCAACCTGACCTATGCCTTGGGCCGCTACAACGGTTCGCGCGGTCGAGCCAAATATCCGAATAAAGTCTACGCTGCTTTACGTCAACGCTGGGCACTCTAAGGCAATGACCGATAAGCCCTCAATACCCGGACTGATTCTAAGTGGCGGTGGCTCACGTGCCGCCTATCAGGTAGGCGTTCTAAAAGCGGTCACCGAAATTCTGGAGCAACCCGAACAATCGCCTTTTCGTATTGTCAGCGGCACTTCTGCTGGTGCGATCAATTCCTGCGCTGTTGCCGAACATAGTCACCGCTTTGCTGAAGGGATCAGACGGCTGGAACAAATCTGGGTAAACCTGACTCCTGATCAGGTCTATCACACCAAATTAACTCAGCTACTGGGTAATGCTGGTCGCTGGTTATGGAATATCTTGCGTCCGGCCAGTCAGATCAAAAAACCTTTGGCGCTGCTCGATAATGAGCCATTACGGGGATTACTGACCAAGGCTATCCGCTTTGATGATATTCGTGAAAATATCGACAAGGGCTTTCTTGATGCAGCCTGTATTACAGCCTATAACTATAACACTGGCGACTCAGTCAGTTTCTTTCAGGGCATTCCTGATTTAGTAGAGTGGCAACGGTTTCGTCGATACGGCAAAGCCGAAGACCTGACCATGTCCCACCTGATGGGCTCAATTGCTATCCCCATGGTTTTTCCCTCTGAGCCAATTAACGAGATTCATTTTGGTGATGGTTCCATGCGCTTTTTAACGCCACTGAGTCCTGCCCTGCATTTGGGTGCCAATAAATTGTTTGTCGTTACCGTTGAGCCATTGCGCGGTGAAGTGGACCATAAGATTAAAATTCCCACAATCGGCGATATCAGTGGTCACTTGCTGGACAGTATTTTCATCGACAGCCTGGAGAGTGATATCGAACGTATGATGCGTGTTAATGAGCTCCTGGCTCACATTCCTGAGCGTGACATTGTGCGCGAGCAATTGACCCTTAAACCGGTAGATACCTTTATTATTTCTCCAAGCGTTGATCCGATGGAGCTGGCTGGTCAGTACTTCAAGAACTTGCCACGCGGCCTGCGCTTCTTTTTCAAGCGTATCGGCGTTGATGATGAAAATGGCGAGAGTATTTTAAGTTATTTGTTATTCGATAAATCCTTTACCAGCCACTTAATCGAGCTGGGTTATCAGGATGCGATGAAACAGCAACACAACATCCTGAACTTCTTCGATTACGAGCCATCTTCACAGGAAGACTAACCACACATGAAATGCTTTGACGATGTATTTCGCCATTACAGTCCCGATATCGCTCCTTTCATGCACCAGATGTTTGCCGACTATCAGGCCAGCCAGCCTTATAAAGGCTTTACCATCGTTCATAATGTTCCTTTAACACAAACTACTTTGATGAAAACCGCCTGCCTCAAAGCGGCTGGTGCTGACCTCGTTGTAACCAATCCCAGCTTTATGAACGAAGACATGGATGCAATACAAGTTTTAGCCAATGAGCAAGTGCCTTATGTGCCGCTGGAGCTGGTCAAAGGTGAGTTTGATTTTCTGCTTGACTGTGGTGCTGAACTGGTAGAGAGCTGCTACGCAAATAAAGGTATCGTTGAACTGACCCGAACGGGCGCCATGCGCTATCAGCAACACAAAGAATTTCATGTGCCAATAGTTTCAGTGGATGACACGCGCTTGAAATGTCTGGAAACTTGCCTGGGTACTGGCGAGGGCGTTTACCGAGCTATTACACAAGTAGCCGATGTAGACTTAACCAATAAGAACGTTTTAATTTTTGGCTTTGGTAAAGTTGGTATTGGCATAGCCTATTATTTTTCAAAAATCACACCGAACATCATAGTTGTTGAAGCAGATAGTGGACGATTAAAGCTCATTGAGCAACGCGGCTATCAAAGTGTTGATGCAAGGCAGGCACAGCTAGTCGAACGGGCCGCCGACAAAAGCGATCTGATTGTCACGGCCACAGGTCTCAAAGATATCATCAGCAATAACTATCACCCACTAGCATTTAAAGGCAAATTGCTGGCCAATGCAGGTGCCGAAGATGAGTTTGGTTTTGCCTTTGAAGCAAAAGATGTTCTCGCCGATAAAAAACCGGTGAATTTCATTCTCAAGGAACCAACACTGATGGAGTTCCTAGATCCGATTTTCTACGCACACAATATCGCCATTGATGATGCGTTGAATAATACACAAACGGGATTTAGGGCATTAGATAAGAAAACCGATGAGGCAATTGTTAGCCAATGGGCTGCGCATCATGGCTGGACGGTAGAAAAACTGAATACGATTTTTTGATTCAGTTCTAAACGGGTAAATACACCGCGCGAACTTCGCCTTCAAATCTCAATAATAAAACCTGAGCCCGCAACCAGGGTGGGACTCCCAGATCCTGAAAATAATTCTTTAAAGATACACTGGGCTTGCCTGGTTCAAACCTGACTCTCTCGCCACCTTGACGACCTTTAACGGTTAACTTTTTTCCAACGAGGTTAGGATAGTTCTGTTGTAGCCATTCCAGAGAAATTAAAATTTGCTCATTATGAACCAGATCATTTTTTGTAGACCAGATTAACTCTAGACCGGAATAGTCCTTGCCTGACTCTGTTACCCAATAAAGACCATCACGATAACGTCTGATTGAGCCGCTGCCCATCTCAATAACAGGATTGGCATCCCCTTTAGCATCAAGCATTTGTATCTGAATTTGCTCTAGAACCGCCTGGCTTGGCATATCAGCACCACAGGCACCTAACCAGTAACGAAGCAGGTTTCTAAATCGCTGTGGGCTTAACAGCCTTGCCTGAGCTAACAATAGAGAATTGCTGCGAACGCCAAAACAGGCCTCAAAATCAATCGCTGCCAGTTCGTCCAGTAGTTGCTGATTTTCAGCTTGAACCTGGCTGGCGCTAGCAATGACTTTTGAAACCTGGGGCCACTTTTTTTCAATCAGCGGCATAACCTCGTGACGCACAAAATTACGTCGAATATCGGTGTCCTGATTGGTTGGATCTTCGATTGGCTCTAAGTCGTGCGATTGACAATAGGCTTCCAGTAGATTCCTTGAGACGTTCAATAAAGGACGCGCCAGATAACCACCAGCAAAGTTTGTCCAATGCGGCATGGCAGACAGCCCTTTGCTGCCTGCACCACGAAACAACTGCAACAGAAAGGTTTCGGCCTGATCATTTAAGTGCTGACCGGTAACCAAGCAGGTCTGAGGATTCTGAATCAATTCTGATAACGCCTGATACCGCGCTTTTCGGGCAGCATTTTCGAGACTGGCTGAATCTTTATCGACTTCAATCTGAACTGACTGAAAGGGAATGTCTAAACGCTCACAAAAACCTTGATTCTGCTTTGCCCATTGCTCCGAGCCTGCTTGCAATTGATGATCAACATAAACCGCAGAAAGTGAAAAGTTATGAGAGGAATCTCTTGTGGCCTGATACAAGGCATGCAATAACGATAGCGAATCAACACCACCGCTCAGCGCGACTACTACAGTATCAATAGAGTTAGAAATACAAAGAGCCAGAAACTCATCAATTGCTTGAGAAACTGGCTCTAATTCTGACATGCGGAATGATTATTCTTCGCTGACAGTACCGAACGACATCAGCTTGTTATAACGTTTGGCAAGAAGCTGTTCAACGCTCAATTTTTCAAGCTCGTCCATATCTTTCATTAGGCGTTCTTTTAAGCTTTTGCCCATCGCCAAATAATCACGATGCGCGCCACCCAATGGTTCAGCAACGATATTGTCAATCAGACCCAGGCTCTTGATACGCTCAGCGGTAATACCCATGGCCTGCGCCGCTTCTTCAGCTTTTTCAGCACTTTTCCAAAGAATTGAAGCACAACCTTCTGGCGAGATTACCGAGTAAGTGGAATATTGCAACATGTTAACGCGGTCGCCAACACCGATTGCCAATGCACCACCGGAACCGCCTTCGCCAATCACAGTCGCAATAATCGGTACTTCAAGGCGCGACATCACTTTAAGGTTACGGGCGATCGCCTCACTCTGACCACGCTCTTCCGCTCCCACACCCGGGAAAGCTCCTGGCGTGTCAATGAAAGTGAATACTGGTAGTGAGAAACGCTCAGCAAGCTCCATAATGCGCTTGGCTTTACGATAGCCTTCAGGACGCGACATACCGAAGTTATGTCTGATTTTCTCTTTAGTATCACGCCCTTTCTGATGGCCAATGACCACTACAGGCTTATCATCCAGTCGTGCAACACCACCAACAATCGACGCATCGTCGGCATAGGCTCGGTCGCCCGCCAACTCATCAAAGTCAGTGAAGATATTCTCAATATAATCGCGAGTGTAAGGACGCTGCGGGTGACGCGCTAATTGCGCTACCTGCCACGGCGAAAGGTCAGAAAAGATTTGCTTGGTGAGGTCTTTCGACTTCTTTTTCAAGCGCTCAATCTCTTCGCTAATATTGATTTCAGTGTCTTCGCCCATCATGCGCAATTCGTCGATTTGCGCTTCTAATTCAGCGATAGGACGCTCAAAGTCTAGAAAGTTCAAACTCATGCCTTATAAAACTGTTAGTTAGTGGCGTATAAGGGGCAATATTCTACCCTTATTTGCTTTGATAATGAATGGTAACTTGACTGGTCTAAACTGTCAGCCTTTATCGCTTCAAATCATTAATAATTCTGCATTTTTGCCATCTGGTTCAATTGTACAGCATTGTCAGTGCCAATAGCGATTCAGTTCCGAAAATGGCTATTCAGTTCACCATATCCTGCTAAGATAAGACTAAACCTATCCGGTAAACAGTGTTTCATGCATAACTCAGCGACTTTAAAAACCTATCAGCAAGCCCGCCTGACCCGCGATCCGCGCTTTGATGGCACCTTTTTTGTCGCTGTAAAAACCACAGGTATCTATTGCCGACCAATATGCCCTGCACCAGCTCCCAAAGAACAGAACGTCACTTATTATCCCAGTTCCGTACAGGCACAAGAAGCAGGCTTTCGCCCTTGTTTGCGCTGCCGCCCAGAAACCGCCCCACTCTCTGCGGCCTGGCTCGGCAATCAGGCTGTTCTGAAAAAAGCTGTTACACGCATTCAGGCCGGCGCTTTAAACCAAACTTCATTGCAGGAATTCAGTGAGTCCATGGGTATTAGCGACCGCTATCTACGCAAACTGTTTCAGCAGTATCTTGGTGTCTCGCCAATAACCTATGCCAATCACCTGCGCCTGATGTTTGCGAAACAGCTACTGCACCAAACTCAGCTGTCCATTACAGATATTGCATTCATCGCAGGGTTTAACAGCGTACGACGCTTTAATGACAGCTTTAAGGCGACCATGAAGCTAAGCCCCAGCAATTTACGGAAAAAGTTACACAGCCAACAAAGCCTGCATGAGTCGCAAGCCATTCAATTAAAACTGCATTACCGGCCACCGTACAACTGGCCAATGATGCAAGACTTTCTACAACAGCGAGAACTGTCGGCAATCGAAAAGGTTACTGACCACAGTTACAGCCGTACTTTTACTCTGGACAGCGTTAATGGCTATTTTGCCGCAGAATTCGATTCAACCAGTTCATCATTCAAGGTCACCATTGAACTGAGTGACATGAGCAAACTATTGGAAATCACGCACCACGTTCGTCGCGTATTAGATCTGAACAGTGATCTGGAAGTGATCGAAAAAACTCTTGGACAGGATAAACATCTAAAGCCACTACTTAAGTCAGGACTACGCCTACCTGCCTGTTGGGATACATTTGAAGCTGGCGTTAAGGCTATTCTGGGACAACAGGTTTCAGTCAAAGCCGCTTACACCCACACCGCCAGTGTCATTGAACAATTAGGCAGTGATTACAACGAACAATACAAACTGTTTCCAACAGCACAGCAAATAGTCGATGGCGATTTAAGCTTTCTCAAAATGCCTAACAGCCGGAAGCAGACACTACATAACTTTGCCCAATGGTATCTTGATACTAATGGCGAAGATTTATCATCCATACTGGCTATCAAAGGCATCGGGCCATGGACTTATGAATACATCAAGCTGCGAAGCGGTTTTGACAGCGACGCCTTTCCGGTAAAAGATCTCGGCGTCATTAAAGCCATGGAAAAGCACAACCTAACCAACAGCGAACAATGGCAACCCTGGCGCAGCTACGCCACCCTACAACTATGGCACAGCCTTTAAAAAGTAAGAGAAGCATTTTTATGAGTACAAAACTTTATTATCAAAAAACACAGTGCCCATTCGGCACGGTGCATATTTACGCCGATGACCAACACCTCAAAGCACTATTCTTTAAACCTTGGAACAAACTCTTGACGCAGGATCTTCTCAACAAAAGCAATCCTGTCATTGAACAAACCCAACGCCAACTCGACGAATACTTCAAAGGCCAAAGAACTGAATTCGATTTACCAATCAAAGCAAACGGCACAAACTTCCAGCAAACCGTCTG
The DNA here is from genome assembly GCF_014762745.1 of Kangiella sp. Lineage (GTDB taxonomy): Bacteria > Pseudomonadota > Gammaproteobacteria > Enterobacterales > Kangiellaceae > Kangiella. Next base: position 1,890 of record NZ_JABURJ010000040.1, on the reverse strand, counting down.
GCAAACGCTCTGCAAAATTCCTTTTGGCGAAACCTGGAACTACGGCCAGCTTGCAACAGCCATCGGCAACAAAAATGCCAGCCGCGCCGTCGGCGCCGCCAACGGCAAAAACCCCATCTCCATCATAGTCCCCTGCCACCGAGTTATCGGTGCCAACGGCACCCTTACCGGTTACGCAGGAGGATTAGAAATCAAAGAGTGGCTTCTGAAACACGAAGGGATAATAAAATAACGATAGGAAGTGCCTTGGCACCATATTTCTTCAAAATAATTCCCCCCTCACCAGCCTGTCGTTCCGGCCTACGAGCCGGAATCTGCTCTTATAGGTTGGGTTAGAGGCCTTGCCTCGTAACCCAACAAATCAATTACATTTACGAGTTACCAGCTTTACTCAAAGCTTCAATATCACTGTTAACAATCGCTTCAAGATTCTCGGTGATTTTCTCTGCACTCCAATTCCACCAGGCGATGGATAACAACTTCTCGATGGTCACCTCATTGAATCGAAGCTTAAGCACTTTTGCAGGGTTACCACCAACTACGCTGTAAGCTGGCACATCAGAAGTTACAACAGACTTGCTGGCAACAATGGCGCCATGGCCAATAGAAACACCTGGCATGATCGTAGACTCATATCCGAGCCAAACATCATGACCAATAACGGTATCCCCTTTATACGGCAACTCACCTTCGCCGGGTAAGACCTTCTCCCAGCCATTACCAAAAATATAAAATGGATAGGTCGAAAAACCGGACACCTTATGATTTGCACCGTTCATAATGAACTTTACATCCTTAGCGATGGCGCAAAACTTACCGATCTTTAATTTATCTCCAATAAAGGGGAAATGGTAAAGCACATTGCCTTCGAAGTTCTCAGGCCCATCAGGATCATCGTAATAAGTGTAGTCGCCCACCTCAATATTCGGTGAGCTTATAAAATTTTTAAGAAAACCAACCTGAGGAAAGCCCTTCATGGGCTCTTTGTCATTAGGGTTCGGACCGTTCAAAGGCACCTCCGTAAAATGATTATTAGCTTGTCATTCTACACTTGAAGTAAAGGGGCATGAAATTGTGAAAAAGATCATTCGGTGGGCCAAGGCCCACCCTACTCTTTCGTTTCTAAATCCACCGCAATCCTCACCGCCACGTCATTGTCGGGCTTGACCCGACAATCCAGTGACTGTAGACCAGGTGGATACTTAGAGTAAAGAAGAAAAGCGAAGTATCAACTAAGAGCTTTGATCAACTCATCCGCTACAGCAGCAGAAGATGCAGGGTTCTGTCCAGTGATTAACTGCCCATCAACAATGGCTAACGAATTCCAGTCGTCGACTTTTTCATAGATACCACCTTTTTCAACAAGCTGATCTTCTAATAGATAAGGAACAACTTTCGAAAGACCAACAGCGGATTCTTCTGAGTTACTGAATCCTGTCACTTTTTTACCTTTAACGAGCGGCTCACCATTAGCATCTTTAGCTTTAAGTAAAACCGCTGGTGCATGACATACAGCAGCTACGGGTTTACCCGCCTTAATAAAGTCTTCAATGAGTTTAATAGAGTTCTCATCCTTGTGCAGATCCCACAACGGTCCATGACCACCCGGATAAAAAACTGCATCATAATCGCTGGCATTCACATCAGACAGACGAACCGTATTGGCTAATTGATTGCGCGCCTCCTGATCGTTTTCAAAACGCTCAGTATCTTCAGTCTGAGCATCCGGTTCATGGCTTTTCGGATCAAGTGGTGGCTGACCGCCACGAGGCGAAGCAAGCGTGATATCCACACCGGCATCTTTAAGACGATAATATGGACTGGCAAACTCCTCAAGCCAGAAACCTGTTTTTTCACCCGTATCACCCAATTGATCATGCGAGGTTAATA
>NZ_JABURJ010000111.1 GCF_014762745.1 Kangiella sp. | reverse complement strand
CGAAAATCGCACTGTGATCGAACATGTGCATAACGCTGCCTTCAGTACCGATCTTAGATTTGGTCTTAACGAAGCATTGGCGTACTTCACCAAAGGTGCGGTTTGGGTTGTCGGTCAGGCAGTCTACAATCACCATCACATTTCCCGGTGCATAACCTTCATAGCGGGCAACGGCGAAGTCTTCACCGGCTCCACCCTGTGCTTTATCCAAAGCTTTCTGGATCACATGGGCTGGCACCTGATCGCGTTTGGCGCGGTCCATCAAGCTGCGCAAAGCCAGGTTACTTTCCGGCTCAACGCCACCCTGTTTAGCACAAACATAGATTTCGCGGCTGTATTTACTGTAAACCTTGGCATTTTGATCCGAGGTTTTGGCCATAGATTCTTTGCGGTTCTGGAAAGCGCGTCCCATAGGATTCTCTCTAAAAGTCAAAAGTGATGAATAAATAAGCGGAGTATTGTATTAGGGTCTGTTTATCTTTGCAGTATATTTTTGTAGCTGGTGCTCCACCAGCGATGTGTTAAAACAATAAGGGCGGGCACTTTGGCCCGCCCCTACCCATAAAAACAGTCTTCACTTATGTATGTAATGCTTCTAAAACTGCTTCCGGTTTTTTTGCAACAACGGTCAGTAAGGCCTTAGCTGAGCCTGTCGGGTGTCGTTTACCCTGCTCCCAATTTTCTAGCGTCCTCTTACTAATCCCCATTAACGCTGCAAACTGGGACTGCGACATGCCTAGTTTTTCACGGATGACCTTTACCTCGAGGTCTTCAAATTCGAAAGAACGGGAAGGTCTAGCCTTGCCTTTCATGATAGCGTCAGCCTCTTCCACGCTTTCTAGCATTTCTTTAAATAGTTCATCTTTCATGAGTTCCACCTCTCAACGATTTTTTTGAGCTGTGCAACCTGCGCATCAGTCAAGTTATCCAATTCATTTTTCGGATAGCAATAAATCATATAAATCTGCCTATCCGACACTTTCCAGTAATAAATTACTCGTATACCACCGCTTTTACCTTTCCCCTCAAGCCTCCATCGTACCTTACGCAATCCACCACTTTTGCGAATAACGCTTCCAAGCTCTGGGTTAATGATCAATGCTTCCTGCAACTGTCGATAATCATTATCGCTCAAGCACTCCTTTACTCTCTTGGTAAAGATAGACGTTTCTATAATAACCATTTTATTATTTATTCTTTCAATATCCTTTAAATTCATTATACGCCAATGACGTACAATGGCAAGGTTGTCATTTTATTACTATCAAACTTAACGCATAAAAAAGGCGAGCACATTGGCTCGCCCCTACATTATCATTGGTGGCTTATTGAGCTACCACCACTCGCGCCGGACGAATCAGTCGTCCATTGAGCGTGTAACCCTTCTGGAATACATCAATCACTGTATTCGATTCGTGATCTGGGCTTGGCACCATGGTCATGGCTTCGTGCAATTGCGGGTCGAAGATTTCTTCAAGCGGATTCAATTGCTCTACACCGAATTTTTCAAGCGTCGACAGCGTCATTTTCAAAGTCAATTCCATACCGTCCTGAATCGCTTTGCTTTCTTCACTTTCCGCTTTTAATTGCAGACCTTGTTCGATACTGTCAACTACGGCCAGCAGTTCAACGGCAAACTTCTCAATTGCATATTTGCGTGCATTCACCACATCATTCTCAGCACGACGGCGAATATTTTCCGCTTCGGCTTTAGTGCGAAGTGCTAAGTCTTTATTCTCAGCAGCTTCCTGGCGAGCGGCTTCCAGAGCAGCTTCCAGTTCAGCAATCTGACGATCTTCTTCAGTCATATCTTCAAATACCTGACCGGCATCCACTTCAGATTGCTCAGCATCATTCTGTTCTGCTTCAGCCGCCTCTTGCTCGACAGCATTTTTAATTTCTTCAATCTTTTCTTCAACCGATTGATTTTTATTGTCTTTTTCAGACATTAGCACTCTCTCCGACTATGCGTTCAATTTATTTGGGAATTGGCGGATATATTAGGGTTTAACTGTCCTTTTTCAAGGCGGAACTGATCAATTTCGCTGTGATATCGACCATGGGTATCACTTTATCGTAGGCCATGCGCGTTGGACCGACGACGGCGAGTACACCAACTGCTTTGCCATCAATAGAATAAGGAGCGCCTACGACACTGCATTGCGAGAAGACATCATAGCCAGATTCTTCACCAATAAAGAGCTGGACGCCATCAGCGCTGAGACACTTATCCAATAAAGTCAGCATCTGAGTTTTCTCGGCAAAAGCATCAAATAACGACTTGAGATCAGATATATCACCGGTGTAATTTAACAACTGAGACTTACCGGTCACCTGCACTTCGTCATCTTTTTCATCTTTAGAGAATCCTTTTTCAGCCACCTCCATCATCGAAGCCATCATAGCATCCATTTGGGCCCGATCACTTTTCAGCTCCTGCAAAAGCTCCTGTCGAACCGTATTAAGCTCTTTGCCAGCGAAGTGATGATTGACATAGTTAGAAGCCTGCTGCAATTCATCACGCGACACTTCCGAATCCAGTTGAATGACTCGATTTTGGACCTCACCATCGTCCAGTATCAGAATCACCAGAATTTTGTTTTGTGATAAAGGCAAAAACTCAACGTGCTTAACGCGGGTGACATCTCGGCTTGGCACTCGTATGAGCCCCGCCATATTGGTCATATTCGATAACATACGGCTGACGCTGGCCAGCATTTCACCAGTCTCTGAGGCACGCCCCAGCTGCTCCTGCAACTGCTTGAGGTAAACCTCTTCCACATTGGACACCGTCAGCAACTGATCGACAAACACGCGTACACCCTGCGCAGTAGGAATACGTCCAGCTGAAGTATGCGGCGCCGTTAGCAGGCCCATGGCTTCCAGATCCTGCATCACATTGCGCACGGTCGCCGGACTGACAGTCAGCCCCGTCTGCTCCAGCAGTCTTTTCGAACCCACAGGCTGGCCGGTGGCGATATAGGATTCCACCAGGGCTTTCATCAGTGTTTGTGCGCGTTGATCAAATTTAGACATAGTTGCTAATCAATATAAAATTCCCTATAAGAATAAGGCATCCGGGCATGGTCAGTCGATAAAACCACAAATTATGGCAGACGACTTGCCTATTTGCTCTATATATTCTTAAATGTGACTCAATATGACAATTACAAGTAACTGACCACTTATCATGCCGTCACACCTGAATTTTGCAACCATTGGCATCATGGGCAAGCCAAAACATCA